>JALHPV010000139.1 GCA_022842285.1 Kofleriaceae bacterium | reverse complement strand
GTCGCGCCGGCCGGACCCACGGGACCCGCCGGACCCGCCGGACCCGCCGGACCCGCCGGACCCGCCGGACCCTGCGAGCCCGTCGCGCCGGTGGGACCGATCGGACCCGCGGGGCCCTGGGGGCCCTCGACGCCGAAGCAGTCACCGACGTTGCACTCGCCGTCCTCGTTGTAGTCCTCGGTCTCGACGTCGCACTGACGATCCTCGTCGAGGTCCCAGCACGAGACGCCGATCGAGCCCATCGTTCCCATCGAACCCGGCGGACCGGCCGGGCCGGGCTCGCCCATCTCGCCCATCTCGCCCATCTCACCCTTCGGGCCCGGCTCGGGGTCGGTTGCATTGGCGCAGGCGAACAGCGTGGACGCGGCGATGAGGAGCAGCGAGGCGTGGCGCATGGGTTCGGGCTGAGACATAGACGGCTTTGCGTCCGAGATCGATCGAAATCAGCGGCTATCCTCACCCGCGGTGACGCCTCTGTTCGTGACCCGGACTCCCGACCTGACCTGGAGGAACGCCGGGGCGACGTACACCGGGACGGTCGGAGATCTGACCGTGACGGCGCGCCGTCGCTGGTGGGGTGGCGCCTGGCGGCTCGCCATGACGGCCCCCGCCCCGATCTCCGATCCGATCATCATCTTCTCGTCGCCGACCGGGATGGAGCACGGCTTCTGGCGAGACGTGGCCTGTGGGAACGCGGACTTCGACTACAAGCACTTCATCTTCAGCGACACGCCCTCCCTCCTGGGCTACCTCCTCGGCCCCGCGACCCGAGCCGCCCTCACCGCCCTCGAGGGGATCGATGCGGGAGCCACCCTCTACATCCGCGGCGGCATCACCCAGGTGACCGCGGAGTGCGAGGCCACGGCCGAGCAGGTCGTGACGCGCATGATCGCCGTCCACCGCGGACTTGCCACCGACCGTGACGCAAGTCTCGCCGCCTGGGGAGAGCGGATCGCGAGGGCGGGCGCCCGCCCCGAAGCTGCATGGCCACCGCGCGCCGTGATCTCGACGAGGGTCGGCCAGCTCCGGGTCAGCATCAGCTGCGTCAGCGCCGAATCGAGCGAGGACTGGTTCGAGTCCGTCGACACGTTGCGCACGCACGTAGGTGGCTTCAACGATCGCCCCGGTCCGGCCTGGTCGGTCGCCGAGGCCGCGCCGCTGGTCGAGGCCGCGTTCGTCATCGGCAAGCATCGGTACGCGGTCACGGGCACGCCCCCGCTGTCCCTCGACGAGCTCGGCAGAGCGATCCGGCGCGGCCGCATGCACGGTATCTCCGTCGGGCGAGAGATCGAGCTGACCCTCCACGGCCTCGCCGACGAGCGTCAGCTCTCGGCCGCCGCTGCGCTCGTCGAGACCATCCTGAAGCCGGCCGCGTCCACGTCGGCATATCGGTAGCGCCTGTCCTCGGCTAGAGTCGAGCGCATGCGCGCATCCTGGGGGTTTGTGCTGGCAGCCGTCGTGGCCTGCGGTGGCGGTAGCAACAGCGACGAGTCGACCGACGAGTCGACCGACGAGTCGGCGGATGAAGCCACGGACGAGTCGACCGACGACCTGGTGCCGGACGCGCCCGCGGGCTTCCAGGAGCTGATGTCGGGGAGCTGGGAGCTCGCCGCCGGGGAAGAGGCGTACTTCTGCGTCTACGCGACGGTGCCCGCGGACCTCTACGTCAAGGGCTTCCGGCCGATCGGCCCGCCGGGCACGCACCACACGGTGATGACGCTCTACACGGGCTCGATGCCCGACGGCACGCGGCGCTGCTCCGTCGCGTCGAATGGCACGACGATGATCTACGGCTCGGGGGTCGGCGCGCCCGACTTCAAGTTTCCCGACGGCGTCGGCCTGCACCTCCCCGCGGGCACGCGGCTGCTCCTGAATCTCCACCTCTACAACGCCGGTGACACCCCGCTGACGGGCACGTCCGGGGCGCTCTACGAGGAGGCGCAGGCGTCCGAGATCACCAACTTCGCCGAGCTCGTGCTTGCTGGCCCGACGCTCGGCCTCACCGTGCCGACCGGCCTCTCGACGCAGACCGGTCACTGCCGCATGTCCAACGTCGCCGACGAGCCGGTGCAGGTGTTCGCGCTCTCGCAGCACATGCACAAGCTCGGTCGTCACTTGAAGACCGTGGTCGAGCACCAGGGCGGCGGCGAGACCGTCCTGCAGGACATCCCCTACGACTTCGAGGAGCAGGCGTTCCACCTCCTCGACAGCCACGTGCAGCTCCTCCCGACCGACACGATCCGGACGGAGTGTACGTACGAGAACAACACCGGCCGCACGATCACGTTCGGTGAGTCGTCAGACGACGAGATGTGCTTCTCGGATCTCTTCTACTACCCCGCCCAGGGCGCGTCGTTCACCTGCTCTAACTAGTCACCGTCCCGACACCAGGCCGGATCCCGGCTGCCTCTTGGCGTGGCCACCTGTGCCACCAACCACAGAGGAGGATTCCCATGAATCCGTTTGGATGGACGGGCCCCGAGTTCCTGATCGCGTACCTTGTGGGCGCTGGCGCCGTCGCCGTCTGGATGATCTCGATACGTGCCCGGGCCACGCGCCGCCCGACCGCCAGGGTGCTCGCCACCGAGCTCGATGCCGCCGAGCTGGCCTATCTCGCGGGTGGCTGGCCGCGCGCCGTCGAGGCAGCCGTCGCCGGACTCCACCATCGCGGTCTGGTGGAGGCAGCGGGCGGCACGCTCCGCGCCACGACCGGCGCACCGAGTCAGGTCGCGCCGTATCGCGGGCTCGCGGTCGAGCCCGCGCTCTCGACCGTCGAACGCCACGTGCAAGTGAACCTCCCGACGGACGTCGGCTCGCTCGTGCGCGCAGGCAGCGCCGCCGAGCTCGAGCTCCACGCGTCGCTCGCAGCGCGCGGGCTCGTCGTGCCGGATGCGCGCGCGGCAACCCGCCTCGCCCGCCTACCGGCATACCTGCTCGCCGCGGTCGGCGGCCTGCAGATCGTGATGAAGATCGGCACGCACCCGGTGCTACTGCTGGTGGGCCTCGTCGGAGCCACCCTCCTCGCCCCCCGCTGGTTCTCCGTACCGCGTACGACGACGGCGGGTGACGAGCTCGTCGCGCGCGCCCGGCGCCAACATGTCGCGCTCGAGCTGACGGCGGCAACCGCATGGATGCAGGTGACGGCACCGCAGATGGCGCTCGCCTACGCGCTGTTCGGGTCGGCGGTCGCGGCCCCCGCGCTGATCCCGGTGATGCCGAGCCTCCAGACGCCCCCACCGCCGACGACGTCGGCGAGCTGTGGTGCGAGCAGCAGCTGTGGTTCCTCGGACTCGTCGAGCGGCTGCGGCTCGAGCTGCGGCTCGGGGTGCGGTGGCTGCGGAGGATGCAGTTGAGCGCGCGCCTGCCCGTGGGGGTTGGCCTCGGCTGGCGGCCCGAGACGGCGTTGCTCGTCGAGGAGCGTCGCTCGCTCGCCTTCACGGAAGTGATCGCCGAGACCATCGACCCGACGCGCCCGCCCACGGCATTGCGCTCGCTGATCGAGCGCGGCCTGCCCGTCGTCACTCACGGGGTGAGCCTCTCGCTCGGGGGCGCGGCACGGGTCGATGAGGCGCGACTGGCCCGACTCGCCGCCGTGGCCACGGCGCTCCGCTCGCCCCTGGTCAGCGAGCACGTGGCGTTCTCGCGGCACGACGAGCTCGAGGCACCGCACTTCTTGCCGGTGCCGATGACGCGCACGCAGCTCGCCGTGCTCGTGGACAACGTGCGGCGCGCATCCGCCGCCCTGCCCGTTCCCCTCGCCCTCGAGAACATCGCCGCCCCGGTGGTGTGGCCGGGCGCAGAGCTGGCAGAAGCCGAGCTGCTGGCCGAGCTACTCGAGCGCACGGGGGCCCGACTGCTGCTCGACGTGGCGAACCTGCACGCGAACCTCGTCAACCACGGTGGCGATCTGGATGCGTATCTCGCCCGGTTGCCACTCGAGCGCGTCGCCTATCTGCATGTCGCCGGCGGTGCGCACGTCGACGGAACGTGGCGCGACACGCACGCGCATGCGGTCAGCCCCGCGATCGCGGCCACGCTCGATTGCGTGCTCGATCGCATCGGGCCGGTTCCGGTGCTGCTCGAGCGCGATCATGGCTTCTCCTCGCGCGCGGAGCTGACCCGCGAGCTCGATGCGCTGGAGAGCCAGGTCGTGGCGGCGCCCCCGCGTCGACCCGCACCCGCCGGCCGGCGAGCACCGCTCCCGCTCCCGACGCTGCCCCCGGCCGAGTGGGCGCAACTCGCTCGGGCGCAGCGCACGCTCATCGAGACGGTGCTGGCGGCCGACGGACCGATCCTGGAGGGCTTCGATGCGAGGCACATCGCCGAGGCCCGCGCCATCGTCGCGCAGAAGCGCCGGCGCCCCTGTGCTCACATGCGGCGGAGACGCTCTGCGGGGTAGTAGTAGGCGGCCGCGCACGCGAGGAGCTCTGGGGCCATGTAGAAGGGACCGAGGACGATCGCGAGCAACACGGTGATCCCGACGACGACCTTGATGAAGGTTCGCCCCGTGACGGTGATCGTTCCGTAGAAGACGGTGAGTTGCGCCGTGGGGAACTGCTTCGCCCAGCCGATCGCGAGGACGTCGAACACGACGGTGCCGCCGAGGCGCGACAGCCACATGGCATCATCGAACACGAAGGCGAGCATGGCCGTGCTGATCGCCGCGAAGCCGATCACCTCGACGACGAACGTGCGCAGTCGCCGATCACCCCAGCGGATGGCGAGCTCGCCGCCAAACTTGTAGATGGCGAGGGCGGTGTACACGAGCCCCATCGGGAGGCTCACGAAGAAGGGCCACGTCCCGAGGCGCCACACCTCCCCGCTCCAGATGCGTGATGGCGACAGAGCGGCGTGCTTCGCGAGCCATCCGCCGTCGAGATGGGACGCGATCGTCGCGATCACGGTCACCGTGATCCACAGCGAAACCACCTTGCTCCGACCAGCGCGAGGCCACATCGATGCCGAGCATGGCACACGGCGCCCGGCCGGAGCTGACGACGGCGAGCGCCGCCTTCAGCGAGCCGGGCGCGGTTTCTTGCGCGTCGCGGCCAGGTAGGCGTGACCGCGGGGCGAGACCTCGTAGCCAACCTCGAAGCTCTGGGTCAGGCCGAGCTTCTTCAGCTTCCGCACGTCGATCTTGAACGGCAGCGTCTCCCGCTTCAGCTGCTTCGCGAGCTGCGATGCCGCGACCCGCGGCCGGGTCTCGATGAGCTCGAGCGTGCGCTTGGTCCACGCCTGATCCTTGTCGAAACGCGCGAGGCGCGCCGTGATGTCGGCGATCTCGGATGGCGAGAGCTTCGCCTCGAGTGCGAGCTCAACGCGATCGCCGTCTCCGCCGTGATGGAGCACCACCCGGTACACGGTGGTCGTGCCGCGGAGCGGCCCCAGCTCGGCGAGATACTCGACGAGCGCGGCCCGGGTGGAGAACCCCGCCGCGGCTGCATCGCCCTCGGTGATCGCGGCCACCGTGACGAGCTCCACCGCGTCGACCTGCAACACGCCGATGGGATGGCACCGGTAGCGCCCGCCGACCTTCACGTGGGGCTTCTGCCAGCGTCGAAACGTGAGCGTGATCGCCCCGCTCTCGAGGCCGGCATGGAACGGCTTCTTGAACAGCAGCATCTGCCTCACTCCTTACCATCACGAAACGTGGCGGAAACATGGGACGCGCTTCAATGAAGGGGCATGTTGGTCCAGGTTCATCATCGAGGCGAGCGCGGCGTCGACGGCATCTTGCGCCTCATCCAGCTCGCCGGCCACGATGGCCCCCTCGAGCAGATGCTCTCCGCGATGGGCCACGAGCTGGCGGCCATCGCAGGGGTCGACATCGCCAGCGTCTACGTCCGCGAGGGCAGCTCGCTGGTGATGCGCGGCAACCATGGCTTCCCGCCGACGGCCATCGGTACGACCCTCGCGATCGGCGAAGGCATCACGGGCCTCGTCGCCGAGTGCATGCGCCCCGTCTCGGCTGCCATCGGCCCCGCGGAGACGGCCTGGCGTCCCGTGCCCGGCCTCGGCGAGGAGCGCTTTCCCTGCTTCGTCGGCGTCCCGCTCATCGGCCACACCGGCGCCACCGTCGTTGGCGTCCTCGTCCTGCAGCGGCGCGAGGGGGCGTTCTCCACCGACGAGGTCACACTCGCCACCGCCCTCGGCGCCCCCGTCACGCTCGCGATCGAGCGCCGCATCGCCGCCGCGCAGCGCTCCGCCCGACTCACGGGCAGCGCCCACGTGTCAGGCACTGTGCTCGGCCGCGCGGGCGCCGTCCCGACCACGACCGCCCTCGCCGGCTCGCCGCTGGAGCTCGAGCGCGCCCTCGTACGCCTCCGGGGTGACCTCGGCCGCGCCCTCGTACGCCTCGCCGCTGCCGATGCGCCGTCGGTGGGCGCGGCCCTCGATCGCTTCGCCCTCGCGCTCTCCGACGCCCGCCTCCGCGAGCGCCTCGCCGAGGTCGCCGAGCGCCCGGATGCGCTTCGCTCCGTCGCGAAGGAGTATGCGCGCGCGGCGTTCCGCGCCTCCGAGGAAGACAAGGCCATCCGCTCCCAGGCCGTGGCCGAGCTCGAGGAGCTCTGTGTCCTGCTCGGTGAGCCGGCCGCCCTCCGCCCCGGCTTCGTCTGGATCGCCGACCGCATCCACAGCGTCATGGCCATCGCCGCCGTCGCCCGCGGAGCCGCCGCTCTCGTCGCCGCCGATGCCATCTCGCCCGGAGCCATCGCCATCGCGCGCGCCGCCGGCATCCCGACGCTGTCCGACGTCTCCGGCCTGTTCGGCTGGGTTCGCCCGGGTGACCTTCTCGCCGTCGACGGATCCAGCGGCACGGTGCTGGTCCACCCCGCGGCCACCGACGTGGAAGCGCTGCGCCGCGCTCGCTAGTCCGAGTCCGACGGCTGCTCACGCAACGACCGCGCCCGTAGCCAAAAGCGGCATGGGTACTGGTGCTCCGACTGGCCGAACGGCGAGTACCGGTCGCCTCCCCCTCTCGCGCTACCTTCGCCGCATGCTCCGGCATGCGCGCCTCGCCGACGCCGACGCGATCGCGCGGGTCCACGTGGCGAGCTGGCACCACGCGTACCGCGAGCTCATCCCCGCTGACCGCCTGCGCACCTTCACCGTCGAGCGCCGCACCCAGGCCTGGCGCCACAACCTCTCCGGCCGCGGTCCTGGCCGCACCATCGTGGCCGACGCCGCGGATGGTGTCGTGGGCTTCGCGAGCACGGGCCCGTCGCGCGGCGAGCGCGGCTGGGGCGAGATCTGGGCCCTCTATGTCCACCCCCGTGCGTGGGGCATGGGGTTCGGCAGCGCCCTCTTTGCCGATGCCATGGGCTACCTCGCCTCGCTGGGCTATGCGCGGACCCTCATCTGGATCCTCGACGGCAACCAGCGCGCGATCGACTTCTACGCCGGCAACGGCTTCGCGCTCGACGGCACCCGCATCGTCGAGGACGGCTACCCGCAAGTCCGCATGGTCGCCGGGGGCCGCACCTGAGCGCCGCACGCTCGCGCGGCCCCTGGACAGGTGCCGGCGCGGCCCGGACCGATTTGTGACCCGATTCGACGGGACCGGGGAACCTTTCGCCCCCTCACGCGAGTAAGGGGCGAACGAGATGCTCGGCGCGGCCCCCATGGCACCAGACCCCGACCGCGAGCTCGACGCAGGCACCCTGCGCCGGGCGATGCGTGGGGAGCCGGATGCGGCCCGCGCGCTCGTCGAGCGCTACCAGGATCGGGTGTTCGCGCTCGTGTCGCGCATGCTCGCGGGCCGAGGGCGGGCCACGGTCGAAGACGCCGCGCAGGAGACGTTCCTCCAGGTGTTCCGCCAGCTCGCGAGCTTCGATCCCGGGGGGCCCGCGAAGCTGTCGACGTGGATCCTGACCATCGCCGCGCGGCGCAGCATCGACGAGCTCCGCCGCCGCCGTCCGACGCTCCTACCGGAGCTCGTGGCCACCGCGACGGCGCGCGCCGACGACCGCGCCCTGCGCCGCGAGCTCGCGACCGCCATCGAGGCGGCGCTCGAAGATCTCACCCCGGAGCTCCGCGCCGCGTTCCTGCTGCGCGAGTACCACGGGCTCGAGTATGGCGAGATCGCCCGCGAGCTCGGCATCGAGCTCGGCACCGTCAAGTCCCGACTCGCGCGTGCCCGGACGGCGCTACGCGAGCGTCTCGCGGAGGTTCATCGTGAGTGATGACGACACCGATGTGCGCTCGCCCGCGGAGCGCGAGGCTCTCGACGCGTGGGCGCCGCTCACCCCCCCGGCGGGCTTCGCCGATCGCGTGCTCGCCGCGCGCAGTGCCCCACCCACCCCCGTTCGACGTCGACGCTGGCCGATCATCGTCGCCGCGGCCGCCACCGCATGCGTGGCCGCCGCCACCGCGGCCGTCGTGATGCGCGGCGAGCCGGATCTCTCGGCGTCCGGATCGCTTCACGCCGACCGACGCACGACCGAACAGCTCGGCGAGCGCGCCGTCGCCGTCGCCGAACCGGCGGCCTCGCTCACGTGGAGCGTCGACCACGGCGGCGCCACGGATGTCGTGCAGCAGCGCGGCGACGTCTTCTACCGCGTCGACAAGACCGGTGCGCCCTTCATCGTCCACACCCCGGCTGGCGACGTCCGCGTCACCGGCACCTGCTTTCGCATCTCCATCCAGTCGCCCGAGGAAGCCATGACCAAGACCAAACAGATCCTGCTCTCCGGCACGCTCGGTGCCGCCGTCGCGACCGCCGTCGTCGTCACCGTGTACGAAGGCCACGTCATCGCGGAGACCAAGACCGCGCGCACCGAGATCGCGGCCGGCAATCGCGCCACGATCGCGACGGACAGCGGCACCGTCGTCGCGAGCGCGGATCCGTCGACGGTCGCGGGCGGCGCGCCGAAGCCTGGCGGCGGGCCCATCATGATTCGCAAGGCACCGCCGCCCGCCATCGATACGGCGAAGGCATCGCGTGAGGAGCTCGTCGCGTACGCGCAGGCGCAGCAGGCCGAGAACGCGAAGCTGCGCGACCTGCTCGCGCAGCTGGAGAGCGGGCCGCCCCGCGGCGCCGACGACGAGAATCCCGATGGCCGCCCCTTCTACGATCCGAGCCCCGAGACGTTGAAGCAGTGGGCCAAGGACTGCCGCGTACAGTCCGACGAGCCAGGCTTCGATCGCTGGGAGCCGCAGACCGACCTCGGTCGCAACGAGCGCGGCCTCGAGCCCGGTGAGCTGGCCGCATACAACGACGCGCTCTCCGAGGTGAAGAAGGAGTGGACGACGTTCGTGCGCCTCCTCTACATCGAGGCCACGGGCGATGCGGCCGGGGCCGAGACGCTGTCGCTCCAGGCGATGGGCAACGAGATCCTCGAGAAGTCGGGAGATCAGAGCGGCGAGGTCCTGAAGCAGCTCTCTGCCGAGCGCGCCGGCCTCCAGCCCGTCGGAGATCCGACGCGGGAGCCACCGGCGACGCGGTACATGCGCGAGCTCACGAAGCTCGGCGACAAGACGGAGGCGGCACTCGCGAAGCGCCTCGGCCCGGAACGGGCTCGCGCCATCCGGGGCGACGGCTGGGGCGCGCGGTCGCGCATGCAGGGCTGCCCGTCGACCGGCGCCGAGGAGCCCAGCGAGCCCTGACTACTTCGCGGGGGCGGCCGGGGGCGTCGTCGTCGTCGTCGTCGCGGCGGCGCCGCTCGGGGTCGTCGTCTCCACCTTCGTCTCGACCTTGGGCTCGACGTACGCCGGCGCGTTCTTGCCGAGCACCGACACCGACTTGACGGCGTTCGGCAGGTACCGGTCGAGCTTGCCGACGAACCACAAGAGCGCGAGGACGATCAGGACGATCAGGAACGTCCAGCGCTTCCACGGCGTCTTCTTGTCGGCGAACGGATCGTCCAGCGAGCGCTTGGCACCGGGCGGCAGGCTCGCCACCTCGGTCATCGCCGCGCCGAATGACACGTTGATGCGCGCGCGGCTGTTGATCGCCCAGCCGTTCCCATCGAGGATCGGGCCGACGTTGCGACGGCGCAGCTTCAGCCACGCGAGCGCCATCGACGGGGCGCTGATCATCAGGATGATCGCGAGGACGCCGAAAGGTAGCCACGGCCCGAGGCCGAACATGGCCGCCATGAGCGTGCCGATGAGCGTGCCGACACCGCCGATGGCGATGCCGATCGCCGCGACCATGCCGAGGTCGATCTTCTTGGCCGGCGGCGGGGGAGCGGCCGGAGCCGCTGCCGGAGCCGCCGCCGGAGCCGCCGCCGGAGCCGCCGCCGTGTCGACGTTTGCGACCGTCTTACCAGCCGCTTCGAGCTTCGCGGTCGAGGCCTGATCGGCCGCCGCCACGCGACGCGTGACGTTGTCCTCGATGACCTTCACCAGCTTCTTGTAGGGTGACCAGAACGCCTCGCGAATGCTGATGGGATTGCTCACCAGCTTCGTGATGACGGCGTCCCAGTCCTTGCCGGACCGGTCGTAGAACACGCCGTGGCGACCGACGAACAGGTTGTCGGCGTCGCCATTCGTCATCGCGGCGACGATGTGCTTGGTCTCGGCACCGCGCTTGATCTCGCAGTAGGCGAGGAACGCATCCGACGACGTGGCGAACGCCGAGTGCTTCGCGACGTCGTCGACGTAGACGCAGAGGTGCATCGCCCGGGCATCGAGGTACAGCGTGCCCGCCTGGAAGACGGCGTCCTGCTTCGAGTAGAAGTCGCTGAAGTTGACGAAGTTGCGGAGCAGCCGGCCGAAGTCGCGCTGGAAGCGCACGAGCTTCGCGATGCTGGTGATCTCCTCGTACTCCGGGGCGTGGCGCGCATCCTCGGCGATGGCGGCGCGCACCTTCTCGCGAATCCCCGCCGCGGCGAGCTTCTCGACCCAGGCCGCGTCGAGGCCGTCGACCTTCGTGGTCGGCTTCTCGGCGAGCCAGGCCTCGTACGCGGTGAGCTTCTCGGAGATCGCACCGAGGTCTGCCGACGTGATCGAATCGCGCGGACCGAGCACGGGCGTGACCGCCGACGTGGCGAACGCCTTCATGCGCGCGGCCCAGGCCGGGTTCAACCCGCGCGACAGCGACAGCCGCCCCGTCTTGTCGATGGCGGACAGGGGCAACTTCGCCAGCTCCTCGTCGGTCTCGGACAGCGTGCGGGTGGCGAGCGCGAGGAGCTCTTTCTCCTCGCCGCCCATCGCGACCTGGCCGCGCGGGTCGTACTCCGCGATGCGAGCGCGGGTGAAGTAGTCGTCGATCTTCGCCCGCACGGCGCGGATCGCGTCGGCGGCCGCCGCGGTGCCATCGCCGAGGGGAAGCGTCGCGGCCTCGCGGCCCTTGGCGAGCCACGCCATACGCTTGTCGACCTCGGCGAAGAACGCATCGGCGCGCGCCTGGTCGATGCCGGGCTTGCCGCTGCGATCGGTGACGCTATCGATCGCGATCGCATCGGTGATCGCCTTCGACGTATCCGCGTCATCGGACGAGCCAGGAATCACGATGCCGTCGCCGTTCAGGATGGTGTCGGCGAACGTCGCCCCGACGGCCATCGCGTCCTCGAACGAGATCGAGGTCGACGCCTCCTTCTTGAGGTTCGTCAGGGCGCGCTTCACCGCGGCGAGGACCTTTGCGTCCTTGATCGCCCCGAGCTCGACCGCCGACTTGGAGACGAGCACGTCCTCCGGCTTCTTCCAGACCGTCTCGATCCACGCGATGGCGGCGTGGAGATCCGGCACACGGATGCGGTCGTCATGGTCGAAATCGACGAGCGCGAGCGTCTCGGGGTCGATGTCGATCCCCTTGGTGGGCATCGCGAGGGCGACCCAGAGCTTCTGGTCGAGGTCGCGCAGCGCGCGCAGGTCGTTCGCGTCGAGCAGGCTGACCTGGTCGACGCCGCCGGCCCGGAAGAAGTTCCAGCGGTGGTTGCTCTTGGTGGTGGCGACAGTGGTCGGTGGCATAGGTTCCTATTCGGTCTCGCAGTAAGGCCCGAGGTGATCGACGGCGTCGAACGCGTCAGGAGTCGAGGTCATCCACACGAGGCGCCGGCCAACGGTGGCGGCGCCTCCTGCGAGGTCGTAGGTCGTGTATTCGCCGGGGCCGGCGGCCACGAGGACCTTCGCCTCACCGGCATCCACGAGCGCGGCGACGAGGCCGAGGGGATGGTCCTGGCCCTCGGTGAGCTTCGCGGCGCCGGTGGCCGTCGGCAGATAGATGCCGCTCACCGCCTCGACGGGCCACGTGCACGGATCGGCGGCCGACGCGGTGAGCCAGTTGATCGCGCCCGCCCACGCGACGGTCGTCCCGACGTCGATGGCGGCGATCGACCACAGCATCTCGCACGTGGGCGCCGTACAGGACTTCGGCGGTAACGTCGCCGCGATCGCGGGCGGCAGTGGGGTCTCCGTCGTCGGACGCTGCCATGACCCCTGCTCGCCTTGCGTCCCCATACGCTCGGCGATCGGTTTGGGCGCGACGGCCTGGCACCGACTCGGCGACTCGACGGACGCGATCGCGATCGCCGCGCCCTCGTCGGGGTTGGGCGGCGGCGGGCAGCCTTCGAGCTCGACGCCGTACGAGTACTGCGGCACCCCGTCCGTGATCGTGGCCGCGTAGTACGCGCCGATCGTCGCCTTGCACGGCGCGGCCTTCGGCAGGAGCAGCCACACATGCTCCGGCGCTGCGGGCACCCCCGCCGTCGCCGCGGCCTCGCGCGGCAGCGTGACGTAGCCCGGCTCGCCCTCGATGTTCTCGGTCGTGCTGTGGAGCGGCAGCACCCAGCCGGCGCGGCCCGCTTCGCCCTCAGCCGGCGACAGGTACGACGTCATGTAGACGTCGCGGGCGGCCGGGCAGCCCACGCCGGGCGACGGCGGCGCCGCCGTCGTTCCCCCCCCACCACTCTTGGGACAGCCCGCGAGCATGAGGAGGCACAGGACCGGTCGCATGGCCGCGACCTTATGCGATGCGCGACCGTGCGTGGGCGCTCATACCCGAGAGATCACCTACTTGGCGTGGAACAGTCAGGTGCCGAAGATCGCCCCGATGTGAAACAGGACCGCGAGGTCGTGCGTGGCGTCCGTCCGCGACATGGAGTCCGTCGCGAGCACCCGAACACCGAGGTCGAAGGCACCGTGGCGCTGCGCGCCTCCGCCGAGCTCGATGCCGAGCCCGCCCATGACGTCCGCGCGCGTCCGGCTGCCGCCGCCGTCGAACGAGATCATCTGTCGACCAACGCCGGCCTCGACATAGAACCCCGCGCCCATGAGTGGCACCGTCGACAAGGGGGCCGCGCCGATGAGGAACCGCCCCGTCACGCCGGTGCGCTTGATCTCGCCGCTCTTGTCCTCCCAGCCATTCCACCAGCCCATGTCGTCGTAGAGGTCGCGGGATCCGGAGAACTTCGCGAGGCTGCCCTCGACGCCGAGCCGGAGCCGTCCGAGCTGGATGCCGAGGTCGCCGCGAATGCCGACCTGACCACCACCGATGTCGTCGTAGCTGAACGAGCCCGCATCGAGACCGATGGCAGCCTCGAACAGGTTGCCGGTCAGCGCGTGGCGCGGCGTCGGCTGGGGAACCTGCTCGTAGACCACGGGCTCGGCGCTCGCGGGCTGGTTGATGGCCACGGTGACCGGCGTCTCGACGTGCACGATGACCGGCTGAGGCGGCGGCGGCGGCGGCTCGGAATCGATCGAGACCTGGACGCCGACATCGACACTGACGTCGATATCAGCGGCGGCGAGCGTGGGCAGCGAGACCAGAGCGAGGGCACCGACGGCGAGACGCAGCATCGCTTCGCCACTTGTGCAGTGGCCATGCCCGGCCCAGGCCCCTGAAATCCCGTCGGCGGTTCTCGCGGAGCCTGCGGGTTTCGCAGGGGCGGGCTGCAAAAGCTGCAGGACGCGCAGCTACTGCTCGGCAATGCCGAGGTAGCGGTTCACGAGGAGGCAGGTCTCGTCCACGAAGCGCGGGTCCACCAGGCGCTCGGGCGAGAACAGGACGGCGCGATGGCAGATCGACTCGACGGCGGTGACGAGGATGAACGCCGACAGGTCCGGATCGCGGATCGCGAGCGTGCCCTTGTGCATCGCGAGCATGCCCGAGATCATCCGCTGGCCGATCGCATCGAGCTCGAGGATCTTCCCGATACGTCCGACGCGCGGCACCTGCTCCGTGAGCACGCGATGCAGCTTCGGCTCGACCGAGTGGGCCCGGATCAGGAGATCGATCACCGCCCGCACCTGTGCCGCGAGGGGCAGCGCCTGGACCCGTGACAGCTCCGAGAAGATGGCGGCGGTCATCCGCTCGATGTGGTCCTCGATGAGGGCGGCCACCAGCGCTTCCTTGTTCGGGAAGTACTGGTAGAGGGACCCGATCGACACTCCCGCCGCGGCCGCGACCGCGTTGGTGGTCAGACCATCGTAGCCGTGCTTCACGAGAATCCGAGCAGTGGCCGCGAGGATGGTCTCGACCGTCGCTTTCGCACGCTCCTGGCGCGGCGCTTTCCGAGGCGTGGTCTTCACTTGGCTCCCCCTCGCGAGATCGTACCCGAACGCGAGTTGTGAATACGAGCAATCGCTCGCATTCTGGCACCACATGGCCACGACCTCCAGCGCGCACCGCAATCCTGCCTCCCGGCTCCGCGCCCCCGCCGAGCGGTCACGCTCCGTCCCGAACCTGCCGGGCCTGCCACTCATCGGCAACCTGCTCGACTTCCGGAAGGATCGGCTCGGGATGATCGACCGCGTGGCAAAGGTCGGTCCAGTGGCGCGCTTCGACATGGCGCACATCCCCGTCTATGTCGTCACCGACGCCGACCTCGCGCACCAGATCCTCGTGGACGACGCGGCCAAGTTCAAGAAGAGCGCGGGGCTCCAGTTCCTGATGCCGATGCTCGGCGACGGTCTGCTCACGGCCGAGGGCGAGACGCACAAGCGCCATCGCAAGCTGCTCGCACCGGCGTTCGCGCCGAAGCGCCTCGCCGCCTACGCCGACGTCATGGTCGACGAGACGCTCGTCCAGCTCTCGCACTGGCGCCGCGGCCAGACGTTCGACCTCGCCGAGGAGCTCATGGCGATGACGCTCGCGATCGCGGGGCGCACGCTGTTCGGGGTCGACGTGCGCCGCGATGCGGCGACGGTCGCCGAGGGCCTCGAGCTGGGCATGCACGCGGTCGTCGACAGCTTCTCGTCCTTCCTCCAGCTCGGCTACGAATGGCCCCTGCCGCGGCACCTGAAGATGCGCAAGGCGGTCCGCCTCCTCGACGACGTCGTGTACCGCCTCATCGCCGAGGGTCGCGCCCGGGGTACGGATCGCGGTGACGTGCTCTCCGTGTTGCTGATGGCGCGCGACGAGGACACCAGCCTCTCGAACCGGCAGGTGCGCGACGAGGTGATGACCCTCTTGCTCGCCGGTCACGAGACCACCGCCAACACGCTGTCGTGGACCTGGTACGAGCTCGGTCGCAACCCACAGGTCCTCGCGCGCGTGGAAGAGGAAGTGTCGAAGGTGCTCGGAGGCCGCCGCATCACGGCTGCCGATCTGCCGAACCTGCCCTACTCCCTCGCCGTGATCGAGGAAGCGATGCGCTTGCATCCGCCCGCCTACAACACGGGCCGCGAGGCCCTCGAGGACGTGACGATCGGCGGCCACCGCCTGCCGGTGAAGTCGACGGCGTTGATCAACATCCGCGGCATCCACCGCCGCGCCGACTACTTCCCCGATCCGCTCGCCTTCCAGCCCGAGCGGATGTTCGCCGAGGCGAAGAAGGCGCGGCCGCGCCATCACTACCTGCCGTTCGGCGCCGGTCCGCGCGTCTGCATCGGCTCGCACTTCGCGCTGATGGAAGCGCAGCTCGCCCTCGCGACGATGGTGCAGCACGCCTCGGTGAAGATCCTCGCGTCGACCATCGAGCCCGAGCCGCTCGTCACGCTCCGTCCCCGCGGCGGCCTCCCCGCCCGCGTCGAGCGTTGCTAGTCACTCGAGGAAGCGCTTGCGATTCGCGGGCGACGGTAGCTCGCACGCGTCGACCTGCCCCCAGAGCTTGTACCGGACCGCGGCGACGATCCGGTAGAGCCAGTTCAGCACGAAGCCGGGGAGCCACCGGAACGCGTGCAACCAGCGATACGGAGCCTGCAGATGCTTCGAGAGATACATGAAGGCTTTGCTGCGCAGGTGCGCGCGCTCGCCGTCGACGAACACCACGGTGTCGATGTCGGTCGGGATGTTCGGGTACTTCGCGCGCAGAGCGGCGGCGGTCGGCCCCTGCAGCGGCGCGAACATCAGCTCGTGATCGCGCTCGTGATTCAGGATGAAGCGGACGCTCTTCGCGCAGAGGCCGCAGGTGCCGTCGTAGAGCACGATCGGCGTGCCGGCGGCGACGACCTCCTGCATGGGACGGGTCGGAGCTGCGACAGCGGCCATGGCGCGATCATGCCCCGCGGCCCCGGAATGGCAACGGGGGACGGCGCTGCTATGGTGCGCGCGGGTGCTGGCAATCCTGAAGGTCGTGCTCGCGAGCAGCGTCTCGCTCGGGATTCACGGCTACGTCTGGTGGCGCCTCGTGCGGCGGAGCAAGCTGCCGAAGCCGTGGGACGCGATCGCGACGGTCACGATGGTCGTCATGTTCATCGCGATCCTGCTCACCACGCGTCTGCGCAACGTGATGCCGGAGCTGGGGACGACGGTCGGGTGGATCGCGTTCCCCTGGCTCGCGCTCGTGGGTCTCACCGCGGTCGCGCTCGCCGCCATCGACCTGGGGCGGCTCCTCATCAGGCTCGGTCGCCGCGTCGCCGGCACTCCCCCGCCCGAGGTCTCCCCCGACCGGCGGCGCTTCCTCGCGCGCGTCACGGGTGGCGCGGCTCTCACCATGGCAAGCAGTAGCGTGGCGGTCGGTATGGTCTCGGCGCGCGGCACGCACGAAGTCACCACCGTCGAGGTGACGCTCCCGAAGCTCCCCACGGCGCTGGATGGCTTCACGATCGTGCAGCTCAGCGATCTGCATGTGGGCCTCACGATCGATCGCGCGTTCGTGCAGAAGGTCGTCGATCGCACCAACGCGCTCGCGCCTGACGTCATCGCGCTCACCGGTGATCTCGTCGATGGCCAGGTGCCCGACCTGCGCGACGACTTCGCGCCGCTCGGCAGCCTGCGTGCGAAGCACGGCGTGTTCTCGGTGACCGGCAATCACGAGTACTACTCGGGGGCTGATCCCTGGATCGCCGAGCAACGACGACTCGGCATCCGGGTCCTGCGGAACGAGCGCGTCGCGATCGGCGACGGTGAGGCCAGCTTCGATCTCGCGGGCGTGGATGACCACGCAGCGGGTGGCAACGGCCATGGAGAAGACATCGGGCGGGCCGTGGCTGGTCGCGATCCGGCGCGCGCCCTGGTGCTCCTCGCGCACCAACCCCGGCAGGTGAAGCGTGCCGCTCGGCACGGTGTGGACCTCCAGCTCTCCGGACACACCCATGGTGGCCAGATCTGGCCATGGCACTACCTCGTGAAGGTGCAGCAAGGCGGCTTACTGGCCGGCCTCTACCGGATCGGCCAGACCCAGCTCTACGTGACGCGGGGCTGCGGGTACTGGGGGCCGCCGGTACGACTCCTCGCGCCCCTCGAGATCAGCCGAATCGTGCTTCGTAGCTCGTAGCTGCTCAGCTCGGTGTCGGGCGTGCGAAGGCGCGCAGCGGCGAGGGTGGCATACAGCTCGCATTCAAGTTTCGTATGGCACCGACTGGCGCAACGATCCTGGTAGTCGAGGACGACATCGATACGAGGAGCACCCTCGTCGCGCTCCTGCGGAAGGAAGGCTACGAGGCGCAGGGCGCGGCGAACGGAGCTGATGCGATCCACGCCATCGAGCTCGGCTTCCACCCGCTCGTCATCCTGGCCGACATGCACATGCCCGGCATCGTGGGCGGTGAGCTCGCCGAATACGTGCGCCATCACGACGTGCTCGCGGGAACCGCGATCGCCTTCATCACCGCCGCACCGGAGACCGTCCCGCCCGGCCATGCCGTGTTCGCGAAGCCGGCAGCGTTTGCCGATGTTCTCAGGTTCGTGCGCGGTCACCTACAGCGGCGCTCCGCAGCCTGAGTGATACAACGCGGGCCATGCGGTCCCGCGGTCTCGCCCTCCTCGTACTGCTTGCCCCCGGCATCGCGACTGCCGAGCCGGTGAAGCTGACGCTCGAGCAAGTCATCGCCAAGGCGGTCGGCAGCCCGCGGGCACGGATGGCACAAAGCGACACCGAGATGGCCGCGGCGCGCGTCGACGAGGCCGATGCGGCGCGCCTGCCGCGCCTGCGAGCGACGGCGTTCGGGACGATCAGCCCCGAGATCATTTGCAACGACCCGCAGTGCCTCTCCACCGACCCGCAAAACTTCTCGTGGAACTTCAAGGGCTTCTTCGGCACCGCGCAGCTCGAGGTGACGCAGCCGATCTACACGT
>JALHPV010000138.1 GCA_022842285.1 Kofleriaceae bacterium | reverse complement strand
GGTGCGCCACACCGATGACATCGCCCGCCCCACCCTGCACGCGACCGATGACGTGGTGAAGGCCGATGGCGTGGCGCGCATCGCCGTCGAGGACGCGCGTGCCTTCGACGACCTCGGGCGCGCCATGGACGAGATCGTCGTGACGCCGCAGCAGTACGACGAGGTGATGAGCGCGTACGACGTGGCCGAGACCGCGATCGAGACCGGCCTCGCCGCGATCGACGCCGGCGACGACGAGGGTGACATCGCCGAGCGTGGTCAGCTCGTCGTGGACGTGACGGAAGCGCTCGAGGCGAAGCTCATCCCGATCCTCGGCCGCGATCTCGACCGGCTCTACCAGAAGATCGGGCGACCCGAGATCTTCGTCGCGAGGGCGAAGACGCGGAAGCTACGCGAGCTGATGAAGAAGAAGCGGCAGCAGCCCCAGCCTTAGGCGTGGTGCGCGGCCCAGCAGCGGCCCGTCGAGGCGAGGTCGTGGAAGAAGAAGGCGAGCGACTCGGCGACGAGACGAACCGGCGGGCGGCCTTCGGCGAAGGAGAACTTGATCTGTGCGTCGGATCCGCCCGCGGGGAACACCGCCCACCACGCGTGGTCGCCCTGGTGCGGCAGCATGATGCGGATCGCGATCGTGTCGGCGGTGCGCTCGACGGTCCACGCCGACGGCGGTTGCGGCTCGGGGTTGTTGCAGTGCGAGGCCTTGATCGCGTCGAGGACCCCCTGCTTGGTCCAGAGGGCGCGCAGCGGGGCCGGGACGGTGATGCCATGCGTGGCTTCGAAGGCGTCGAGCTCGGTCGCGGTCTCGGGCGCACCGGTGAGCCCGAGGATCGCGAGCGTGTCGGCGATCCCGATCGGCTCGAGCTCGCCCGGGTCCCGGCCGCCCATGCGCGTGTCGTTCCAGTAGAGGATGAGGCGGGTCGGCGCGGGACGCGTGAACGAGACCGCGGCCATGCCCCAGCCCGTGACGAGCTCGTAGGCATCGTCGACGTCGAGGAGAGATGCCAGGTCGGGCGCTTCTCTCGTCCAGCTCTCGTCCAGCTTGGCGTCGGAGATCGTGATGCCGATCGCCTTCAGCGCCGCCCCGAAGTCCGCACGGCTGAGGCCAGCCGGTGTGCTGCAGAGTCGCGCGTAGATGGCGGGCCAGTGAGTCGCATCGTCGGCGGAGAGCTCGCCGGGCGTGACGCCGAACCACTCGTCGGAGCCGTCGTCCGGCGCGAGGTTGTAGGTGCCATCGTCGTTGGACGACGCGACGGCCATCCCCCGCCACGGCCCGAGTGGACACGCCAGTACCTTCGTCCCGATAGCGAGGGCCATGCCGGGGATGCTAGACCAGGGCATGCGCTTCGCACTCGTGCTCGGGCTCCTGTTTGCGTGTGGAGACGACGGCGGTTCGACGGACGACAGCACCGACGAGGCGACCGACGAGGCGACTGACGAGGCCACCGACGAGGCCACCGACGTCACGCCCGACGCGCCCGGGCCCGACGCTGCGCCCGACGCTCCCGCGGGCCTCCCCGCCGACTGCACCGGCCCGTGCCGCGTGACTGCGCTGACGGCGACCTTTGGCAGCGCCACCCGTGTGCTCGACGCCGCCTACTTCGGCTTCAACAACCCGCCCACCACGATCCGCGTCGAGGCCTACAACGGCGCGGATCCGGGGTGCCCCACGATGCTGTCGGGCACGCCCGATCAGACGCTGATCTTCGTCGCGATTCCGGTCCCGACGGACTTCGAACCCTTGACGACGAACGGCACGTTGCTCGACTTCGAGGGCGCCCTGCTCTCGACGATCAACGCCTCCGCGACGAGCGTCGCAGCCACGCCGGTCGCCAGCAGCCCCACCGTGCTCGCGATGGACGCCGAGCTGGCCTTCGCCGCGGGCACGATCACGGGCCACTTCTACGCGACCCACTGCGATTCGCTGGACGAGTAAATCGATTCGCCATGTGGTGAGGGGTGCGGGCCTGCCGTCCTGGTACCTCGTGACCCATCCGATCACGCTGGCGATGAAACGGCAGGTGGCGTGCCTCCTGGTGGCAACGGTCGGCGCGGCGTGCGGCGGTGGGCCGACCCGGCAAGACGACGAGGCGACCTCCCTGCGGGTGGCGGCGGTGTTCGAGGCGATCGGCGCCGCGGCGGCATCGGCCGACGGTGACTGCGGGAAGATGGCGACCGCGATCGAGACTGCCTACCTCGCGAACGAGGCGACGCTGAAGTCGCTCGAACGCTGGATCGATGGCCTGGAGACCAACCAGGCGCGGCTGATCACGTTCTACGACACGGTCAAGCCACGCCTGGCCGCCATCCGCACGCAGTTCGACATGATCATCGCGTGCGAGCACGATCCACAGATCCAGGCCGTCCAGGCCCGGTTGAAGGCGGTCATGAAGTAGGCGCTGTGCGACAGTCCGCGCATGGAAACTTCGGTCTTTCGGGCGGACCTCCTGGCGGGCAAGCACGCCTTCATCACCGGCGGGACGAGCGGCATCAACCTCGCCATCGCGGACCGGTTCGTGCGGGCGGGCGCCAAGGCGACCATCCTCGGTCGCGATCCGGAGAAGGCGAAAAGCGCCGGGGCCGAGATCGGGGCGCTGGCCGTGACCGCCGACGTGCGCGACTACGCGGCGCTCGACGGGGTGATCAAGCAGAGCGTCGAGGCCAACGGGCCCATCGATATCCTGGTGTGCGGCGCGGCCGGCAACTTCCCGGCGCCGGCGATGGGCATGAGCGCCAATGGCTTCAAGGCCGTCGTCGATATCGACCTGCTCGGGACCTACAACGCCACGCGCGCGGCGTTTCCGCACCTGCGGAAGCCGGCCTCGATCCTCGCGATCAGCGCGACGCAGGCCCTCATGCCGGCGCTCATGCAGTCGCACGTGTGCGCCGCGAAGGCCGGCATCGAGATGCTCGTGAAGTGCCTCGCGATGGAGTGGGGCCCGATGGGCATTCGCGTGAACACCCTCGTGCCGGGACCGATCGACGACACGGTCGGCATGACCAAGCTCGCACCCAACGTGGAGATGCGCACGAAGCTGTCGAAGTCGATTCCGCTGCAGCGGTGGGGGACGAAGGCCGAGATCGCGGAGATCGCGCTGTTCCTCGCATCGCCGGCGGCGGCGCTGATCACCGGCGCGACGATCGTCGCGGATGGCGGTCAGGTGCTCGGTGGATTCGGCTCGATGGTGATGGGCACCTAGCGATGGCCGCACGTGCACGCCGGGCGGCCCGTCGAGCTGAAGCCCTGCACGCCGGAGTGGGCCAGGCAGCGCGACGGAGCGCGGACGGGTGAGGACGGCGGGAGAGCACCGCCGGTGACAGTGAGGAGCTGCGCGAGGGAGATGGTCTTGATGGTCATGGCCGGACGTAATCCACGTGCGATGCCACCGCAGGTGAGGCCCCGAGGTGACGGCGGATCGGCGGGATCCAGGCGCGTTGGCGCGATCGCCGCTTCGAGGTGACGACGACGCTCCCAGCCGATGGCAGGTCCAGGCGTCGGCTACTCCGCCAACAAGTGCGGTAACTTGCACGACTCGCGCGCCGGGCCTCTAGTACCATCAGGTGGTGTCGGAGCAGATCGCAACGCTTCTGGTTGGTTGCCCGGATCGGAAGGGCATCGTCGCGGCCCTCGCGCAGGTCCTCTACGGACATGGTGCGAACATCCTCGATTCGGATCAGCACAGCGACCCGGTCGCGGCGATGTTCTTCCAGCGCATCCGCTTCGATCTGTCGTCGCTGAACACGGACCGCGTGTCCCTCGAGCAGGGCATTCGCGAGGTCGCCGAGCGCTTCAAGATGGACTGGCGGCTCGCGTACGGGCACCAGGTGAAGAAGGTCGCCATCTGGGTGAGCAAGCTCGAGCACTGCCTCTACGACCTGCTCGTGCGGTACCGGGCGGGCGAGCTGCCGTGCGACGTGTCGATGATCCTGTCGAACCACGCCGATGCGGCGAAGGTGGCGAGTCACTTCGACGTGCCGTTCCACCACATCCCGGTGACGGCGGAGACCAAGGCAGCGGCGGAGGCGAAGGCCGTCGAGCTCATGACGGCGGGGAAGATCGATCTGATCGTGCTCGCGCGGTACATGCAGATCCTCTCGCCGGATCTCGTCGCGAAGTATCCGGGGCGGATCATCAACATTCACCACTCGTTCTTGCCCGCGTTCGTGGGGGCGAATCCGTATCGCCAGGCGTTCGAGCGCGGGGTGAAGTTGATCGGGGCGACGAGCCACTACGTCACGAGCGAGCTAGACCAAGGACCGGTGATCGAGCAGTCGACCGTGCCGTGTACCCATCGCGATAGCGTCGAGGATCTCGTGAGAAAAGGGAGAGACGTCGAGAAGCGTGTGCTCGCGGCGGCGGTCCGGTGGCATCTGGAGGATCGAGTGCTGGTGTACGCGAACAAGACCGTGGTCTTTTCCTGATGGCCGCCAACGTCGACGCCGATCTCTCCGTCAAGCGGTTCCGGTTCGAACAGGACGACAAGGGCCGCCGGCTGATCTTCCCCCAGGGCATCACGAGGGACATCTCGGGCCGGGCGGGCACGATGAACTTCGGCGCCGCCGAGGCGATGCTCGATGGGCTCGAGGGGCGACTGAACACGATCCGCTGGACGGCGGACTCCGCATCGTTCGGAGGCGCGTGGCTGAAGGATGATGCGGGGCGCATCGAGATGTCCTGCGAGCGCATCGAGATGTCGCGCGGGGCGATGCTGACGCGCGCCGACGCGGGCGTGGAGATCGTGGCGCCGCACGTCTCGCTGCAGGAAGTGAAGATCACGGTGAAGGGGCCGTTCGAGCGCAGCCATCCCGCGCCCACGCCCGCGCAGCCCGCCGCCCCGAAGGCGCTGCGGCAGGAGTCGCTGCGGTTCCTGGACAGCCTGAGCGGCAAGCTCGACTTCACGGTGAAGGTGAAGCTGGACCTGCCGGTCATCGGCGAGCGCACGCTCGATCAGTCGCTGAAGATTCCGGTCAACGAGGGCAGCCTCAACTACTCGAAGCTCGAGGACAGCCTCGACTGGCTCGAGGGGCGCTTCCTCGACTTCAAGCACGAGGGCCCGAAGCTCTCGCTCACGTGGAAGGTGCCGATCGTCGGGCGCGAGCGCGAGATCATCGCGTGGGAGCTCGACCCGGTGGCGCAGAACCTCGCGAGCCTGGGCAGCGTGCCGGTGCGGTCGCTCGCGGACTTCCGCACGCGCACGTCGAGCAAGCCGGCCGAGCCGAGCAAGAACAAGGTCGTGCAGTCGCTGGCGCTCGAGGCGATCGACATCGCCCTCAGCCTGATCGCACCGCGGTCATTCGAGGTCGGAGGGGGCCTCATCATGTTCGGCGGCGATGACTCGCCCGGCATGGTGGACCTGAAGGTGAAGGGCGCCATCAACGACAAGCAGCCCGGCAGCCTGAAGGGCGAGATCGGGAGCATCGACACGACGATCAAGGACGTGCGCATGGGCACGGCGACCCTCACGTCGGACCGCCTGCACTTCGACGACCTCGACGAACTCCATGTCGTGTTCGACGGCTTCCGGCCGACGTGCGTGACGATGGTCGTTCATCGCGTGACCGCAACGAACCTGAATCTGATCCTCGGCAAGCGTTAGCTACCCCGGGCGCGTCATCTCCTCGGGCTTCACCCACTCGTCGAACTGTTCGGCGGTCACGAAGCCAAGTGTGACCGCTGCCTCCTTCAGCGTGGTGCCGTCGGTGTGCGCTCGCTTCGCGACCTTCGCCGCCTTGTCGTAACCGATGTGCGGCGCGAGCGCGGTCACGAGCATCAGCGACTCGCGGAGGTTGCGATCGATCTCCGTGCGGTTCGGCTCGATACCGCGGGCGCAGTGCTCCTCGAACGACACGCACGCGTCGCCGAGCAGCCGGATGGACTGCAGCACCGCGTTCGCGATGAGCGGCTTGAAGACGTTGAGCTCGAAGTTACCCGACGCGCCCCCGATACTCACCGAGACGTCGTTGCCCATCACCTGGGCGCCGACCATCGTCATCGCCTCGCACTGCGTCGGGTTCACCTTGCCCGGCATGATCGAGCTGCCCGGCTCGTTCTCGGGGATGATGAGCTCGCCGAGGCCCGAGCGCGGCCCACTGGCGAGCCAGCGCACGTCGTTGGCGATCTTCACGAGCGCCGTCGCCAGCGTCTTGATCGCTCCGTGACACGCGACCAGCGCGTCGTGCCCGGCGAGCGCGGCGAACTTGTTCCGGGCGGTGATGAACGGCCGGCCCGTGAGCTCGGCGAGCTTCGCGGCCACCCGCGTCGCGTACTGCGGGTGCGTATTGAGGCCCGTCCCCACGGCCGTGCCCCCGAGCGCGAGCTCGTAGACCGCCGGCAACGTGTGCTGGATCGCGGCGATGCCCGTATCGAGCTGCGCGACCCAGCCGCTGAACTCCTGCCCGAGCGTGAGCGGCGTCGCGTCCTGCAGGTGCGTGCGCCCGATCTTCACGATGTGTGCGAACGCGACGCTCTTCGCCGCCAGCGTCTCGCGCAGCGTCATCACGCCCGGCAGGAGGTGCGCATCCACCCGCGCCGCGACCGCCACGTGCATCGCCGTCGGAAACACGTCGTTGCTGCTCTGGCTCATGTTCACGTGGTCGTTCGGATGGACGGGCGTCTTCGAGCCGCGCACGCCGCCCGCCAGCTCGATGGCCCGGTTCGAGATGACCTCGTTCACGTTCATGTTCGTCTGGGTCCCGCTGCCCGTCTGCCACACGACGAGCGGGAACTCGGACTCGTGATCGCCACGAATGATCTCGTCTGCCGCCTGGACGATCAGCTGCGCCGTGACCTCGGGCAGGAGGCCCAGCTCCAGGTTCACGAGGGCGCTCGCCTTCTTGATCGTGGCGAGCGCGCTGATGATCTCGCGCGGCATCCTGTCCGCGCCGATGCGGAAGTTCGTCAGGCTGCGCTGCGTCTGTGCGCCCCAGTACCGAGCGGCGTCTACCTGCACCTCGCCCATGCTGTCGGATTCGGTCCGGGTCTCGCTCATGCCTCCGACGTAGCAGGTTTCAGGGCAGAACCTGCGCCTGGGCGCCCGCCGTCACGTAGATCTCGCCGATCTCGGACTCCTGCACGCGGGTCGGCCCTTCCGTTCGCACGGTGAACACGTCCGCCTGCAGCGGCAGCACTACCCTGCCCTCGCTGGCCGCGACCCGACAGGTCACGCCCTTCGTCGCGTCGCTCGCGCTCACCGTCATCGTCTCGGCGTCCGAGGTCCACATCACCTCGGTCCCCGCCTCCGTCGAGATGGCCACCGCCTCGGGCACGACCGGCGCCGTCGCCGGCAGCGCGACCTCCACGCGATCACCACACCCCGTGAACGCCAGCGTCGCCCCGAGAGCATTCCCGCGCCAGATCCGCTGATCCACGCGCACCCGATCGCCACCCGCGATGGCGAAGTCGAACACGCACGCGTCCGCCTCGACGTTCAGCCCATCACATGGCTCGGCGTCCACCGCGTTCTCGACGCAGGTACCGAGCTCGACGGGATAGAACTGCTTCGCGCACGCGCTCGTCGGCTGCACCGCCGTGACGCCGCCCGACATGTCCGAAACGCGGACGTGGATCTCCCGCACGGGGACATCGTCACCGCCACACGCCGCGAGCACGATGAAGGCAAGGCGCTTCAAAACGCCGCGCCGTTCACCGCGCGGACCGTGATCTGGCCCGCCGGTTCGTCAAGGACCAGCGCCTCCGACTCGGCGCGGAGCGTGACGGCCTGGCCCGCCTGCATCGGAAACAGGATGCTGCCGGCGGCTGCGTCGACACGACAGGTCTGCGTCGTCGTCGCTCCCGACGTGCCCCAGACGGTGGCGATGGTCTCGTCCGCGGTGAAGACGACCTCGCGGTCACTGCCGGTGTTCTTCGTCTCCGTGACCATCACCTGCGTCGGGACGGTCTCGGGCAGCACGATCGAGACCGGCGCCATGCCGCAGTCGGTGATCGTGAGGGTCTTGCCGAGGACGCTGCCCCGCATCGTGTGGCCGTCGAAGCGCACGCCATCCATTGGCTCGAGGGTCGCCGTCTCGACGCACGGATCCGCATCGAGGCACTCGCACGTCGGCGCGGCCAGGTCGCCCTCGACGCATTCGCCGACCTGGGGGTCGAGGTTCTGCGCGCACGCGCAGGTGCCCTCGGTGGCGAAGATGTTGCCGCCACCGTTCAGGACCTGGACGCGGATCTGGCGCACCGGCGGATCGTCACTGCCGCAAGCTACGAGAGCGAGGGCGAGACCGGCGAGCTTCAAAGGTCGTCGTCGAGGGAGGAGTGGGACGGCGTGCCGCGATCGCGGAGAGCTTCGGCGCGAGCGGCCGCGTCGGCGAAGTTGGGATCTCGCTTGGAGACGGTCTCGTAGTAGTAGAGCGCCTCGGGCCAGTCCTCGATCGACTCGTAGGTCATGCCGATCTCGTAGAAGATGCTGAGCTGCTCGCGGTCGGACGGCTCGGCGTGGAGGCCCTGCTTGAACTGGTGGATGGCTTCCGTCGGGTTGTTGGCCTCGCGGTAGCACATGCCGATCATCACGCGGCACTGGGCTTCGCGGCCGGGGGCGACGAGCGCCTTCTCGAAGGCCTTCACCGCTTCGTCGTGGAGGCCCATCTCCTTGTAGGCGAGGCCGAGGTCGTAGTGCGTGGCCGCGTCGTTCGCATCGACGGCGTGCTCGAGCATGATCGAGGGCTGGCGCGGGACCTTGGCGCGGCCGATGTTGCCGGCCGGACGGCGGGTCGGGCCGGAGGACATGTCGTCGAGATCATCGACGGGGACCTCCTCGATCTCGTCGAGCGAGATGGCGTCGGTGCCGGTGCCGGTGCCGCTGTCGTTGGCGAGCCCGGGGTCCATCGGATCGCCGCCCTCGAGATAGGCTTCGACCTCGCGGAGCTTCTCGAGGATCAGGCGGCGATTGGGATACTGGCGCTGCAGACGACGGAGGACCTCGAGGGCCTCCGCGTACATGCCCTGTCCGACGTAGAAGTCGGCTTCGTCGACGTCGTCCTCGACGGAGGACTCTCCGCGTGGGGCCTCGGCGGGCGGATCGTCGACGCTGTCGTCGGCGCCGGCGTAGTAGTGGCTGGGGTCGACTGCGTTCGCGGCCGTGTGCTCGAAGGACGGCGTGTTGGCGTTGCCGGTGCCGTACGGGTCGTAGCTGCCGGAGACGCTCAGCGGATCGTCGATGTCGAACTGATCGGAGGCGCGCGCCGGGAGGTCGGTCTCCTCGAAGCCGCTCACGTACTGCGGAGCGGTCCGCGGCGGCGTCCCGTTGGGAACGGCTGCATCGAAGGCGCGGGCCGCGGCGGGATCGAACGGGAGGTCTTCGGCGTGGGCCGCCGCGAGCTCCGCGGCGACTTCGCTGTCGATGTCCTCACCGAGCTCGTCGTCGTCGAGCTGGGCATCGACGGCATCCAGGAGGGCATCGTTCTGGCGCGTCTCGCCGTCCTGCCAGTGACCGGGACGATCGACGATGGGCTCGACGTCCTCGAGCGAGGTCTGCGCGGTGTTGTGCTCGAAGTCGTAGCCCTGCTGGTAGCCGCGCGGCGCCGAGGGCAGCGGGCGATCGGCGGGCGACCCATTGGCGACGCGCGGGTCGTCGAGGTCGTCGTCGACCTCCTCGTAGCGCTGCTGGCCCCGCGCCACCCCGACGGCCACGCGCGGCGGCGCGGCGAGGTCGAGGTGCCCGAGGTCGTCCATCTCGACGTCTATCGGCGCGACGCCTCCGCCTCCGCGGTAGTCGACGTCCGAGACGTTGGAGGACATGCGGGCGACCCGCAGCCGGAAGCGACGGGCGAGATCGAACGCCCCCGTGTGCGTGCCGTTCAGGGCGAGCAGCTCCTGGAGGTAGTGCTCGGCGCGATCGGGATCGGCCGACGCGACGAGCTCGGCGAGCTTCAGCAGCTCGACCTCGGCCTCTTGCTCGCGCCCCTGCGAGAGGAAGATGTCCTTCAGGCGCTCGTGCGCTTCGACGTTGTCCGGATCGAGACCGAACACGCGGCGCAGGTGATCGACGGCCTTCTGGTGCAGGCCGTACTTCACGTAGACATCGGTCTCGGCGAGGATCTTCGAGATCTCCTCGGCGTGACGCTCGCCCGCCGCGGACAGCGAGCGAGGATCGGGTGCCGGCTCCATGTCGGCGGAGAAGTCCGCGTCGTCGTACTCGGGCAGCGCGAAGTCGCCGGAGAGCGACGTCTCGTCGACGAGGGGCATCGAGCCCGTCATGCGCGACGCGGCTGCCTGATCCATGCGCGGCAGGTCGCTCGTGATGTTGAACTTCGGGTCCGCCTGCCGGACAGCGGCGGGGATCGGCGTCGAGACGCGCGTGGGCGGCGGCGGCGGCTTCGGAGCAGCGGCGGCCGGCGGTGGCGCGGACTGACCGAGGAAGTCCTTCGCGTCGGGATCGTTCGGAACGAACTCGAGGATCTTGCGATAGACGTCGAGCGCCTTGTCCTTGTGCTTGTTCTCGACGTGGACGCGCGCCATCTCCTTGAGCACGGAGACCGTCTTCGCCTTCTGATCGAGCGCCTGGAACGCCTGCGCGAGGAGGCCGAGGGTCTCGACGTCGCGGGGATCGGCCTTGAAGCACGCCTGCAGCTTCTGGAGCGCGCGGCGCGGATCGTTGCGTCGGAGGTAGAGCCCCGCGAGCTCGCGGTTCAGCGCGTGGTTGTCGGGCTTGTGCCAGAGGAGACGCTCGGCGACCTTGACGAAGTCATCCTGCCGGCCCTGCCGCCGCAGCTGATCGCACGCGACGATGAACTGCTCGGCCGCATCGTCGACGAGACCTTCCTTCGAGTAGAGCTCGGCGAGCTTGATGCGCGTCGCGATGTTCTCGGGATCGAGATCGACGAGCTTCTTGACCGTCGCGAGCGCTTCCTTCGTGTTGCCTTCGCGATGGAAGTGCGCGGCGACCGACTCGAAGTGCTGCATCGCATCGGACATGAGTCCGAGCTGCCGGTAGAGCTCGGCGAGCTTCAAGATCACGTCGACGAGACGCGGATCGAGCTTGAGGATCTGCTTGTAGACCGCGACCGCTTTCAGGAAGAAACCCTGGTCGTGGTAGAAGCGCGCGACCTTGAGATAGGTCTCGACGGCGTCCTGCTTCGATCCTTTCTTCGCGTAGAGATCGCCGATCTTCAGCCAGACGCGGACGTCCTTCGGATCTTCAGAGACGATCCGGAGGTACTCCTTCACGGCCTTGTCGATCTGTCCCTTGTCGACGAATTTGCGCGCAGCATCCATGACCTTCTCTTTGTTGAAGGCCATGCGCTACCTGCTCCCCTCGGGGCAGAATGCCGCGCGCATCGAGGATCCAAGGGTACGGCTGTAAAAGCCGCACCGTCAAGGAAAAGCGCTGAGGAAACCGATTGTTGCGAGCTATGTAGGTGGCGCGAGCAGGCGACCCACGAAGCCGGTGTCGAAGTCACCGCGGATGAAATCCTGGTTGTTCACGATCCGGCGCAAGAACGGGATGTTGGTCCGGATCCCTTCGATCACCATCTCGTCGAGACATCGGCGCGCCCTTCGGATAGCCGCAGGTCGATCGATGTCGTGGACGATGACCTTCGCGATCATCGAGTCGTAGTTCGGCGGGACCGTGTAGCCCGCGTACACGTGCGTATCTACACGCACACCGAGGCCACCCGGCATGTGGAGAGCGGTGATCTTGCCCGGCCAGGGGGCGAAGCTGCTCGGGTCTTCGGCGTTGATGCGCAGCTCGATGGCGTGGCCACGCGCGATCTTCTCGCCCGACCACGACAGCGGCTCGCCGGCCGCGATCTTGAGCTGCTCGCGGACGAGATCGACGCCGGTGACGAGCTCGGTCACCGGGTGCTCGACCTGGAGACGCGTGTTCATCTCCATGAAGTAGAAGCTGCCGTCGGAGTCGAGCAGGAACTCGAGGGTGCCGACGTTCGTGTAGCCGATCGACTCGATCGCACGGACCGCGGCCGCCTGCAGCTTCTTGCGAGTCTCGTCGGGGAGCGCGCAGCTCGGCGCCTCCTCGAGGACCTTCTGGTGGCGACGCTGGATCGAACACTCGCGCTCACCGAGGTGCGTGTAGTGGCCGTGCTTGTCGGCGACGACCTGGATCTCGATGTGGCGCGGCTTCTGGCAGTACCGCTCCATGTACATCTCGGGATTGCCGAAGGCGGCCTGCGCCTCGGTGCGTCCCATCGCCCACGACTCGATCAGCTTCTCTTTCTCGAAGACGATCTTCATGCCGCGACCGCCGCCACCGGCCGTCGCCTTCATGATCAACGGGAAGCCGATGCGCTCGGCCCCCTCGAAGACGTCGCTCTCGGAGTGCAGCCCCGTCGACCCGGGGAGCACGGGCACGCCCGCATCCTGCATCGCCTTGCGCGCGCGGATCTTGTCGCCCATCAGGCGCATCGCGTCGGGCGGCGGCCCGATCCACGTGAGCTTGCACTTCTTCACCACGTCGGCGAAGTCGGCGTTCTCGGAGAGGAAGCCGTAGCCCGGGTGGATCGCGTCGGCGCCGGTGACCTCGGCGGCCGAGATGATCATCGGCATGTTGAGGTAGCTGCCACGCGATGGCGGCGGACCGATGCACACCGCCTGGTCGGCGAACTTCACGTGCAGCGAATCGGCATCGGCCGTGGAGTGAACGGCGACGGACTCGAGGCCCAGCTCGCGGCAGGCGCGGATCACGCGCAGCGCGATCTCACCGCGATTGGCGATCAGGACTTTCTTGATCACGGCCGGATCTTGAAGAGCGGCTGACCGTACTCGACGGTGGAGCCGTCCTCGACGAGGATGGCCGTGATCGTGCCGGCGACATCGGCTTCGATCTCGTTCATCAACTTCATCGCCTCGATGATGCAGAGCACGGCGCCCTTCTCGACCTTGTCACCCACGTTGACGTAGTTGGCGGAGTCGGGGTTCGGCTTGCGATAGAACGTTCCGACGAACGGACACGTGACCGCATGTGCCTTGTCGTCCTCGACGGCCGCAGCCGCCGGAGCCGCCGCCGGAGGTGCCGGGTTGTACGCGGCCAGGCCGGAAGCGAAGGCCGGCGCGTGCGAGGTCGGCGCGTGAAGGACCGGCGCCACCGGCTGCGACGCCACCGACGCCGTCACGCCGCGGCGTACTGTGAGCGTGACGTCGCTCGTGTCGAGGATCAGCTCGGAGAGACCGTGCTGCGAAACGAGCTCGGAGAGTCCGCGGGCGAGGGCGACCAGCGGGTGGCCGTCATCGCTGTCCTTTGCCTGCGCGTCGCCGCCCAGGTCCCACCGCTTTACCGTCTTCTTTACGGCCTTGTCCTTCGGTGCCATCGCGGCTGGCACTTTCCACGAGGGCGAGAGCCGCGTCCAGTCCGAGGTAGTAGCTTTGTGCGCGAAATCCGCTGATTACTCCGACGCAGCGCGCCGCGGTGATCGACGTGTGGCGGAACTCTTCCCGCGCATAGATGTTCGACAGATGCACCTCGACGGTGGGCAGCCCCACCGCCTCGATGGCGTCGCGGATCCCGATCGAGGTGTGCGAATAGCTGCCCGGATTGATCACGATCGCGCGCGCCCACGTCGCGGCGGCCTGGATCGCGTCGATCAGCTCGCCCTCGATATTGCTCTGGAAGCACCGAACCTCGGCGCCTCGGGCCTTGCCCCGGCGCACGAGCTCCGCGTCGATCGCGGCGAGCGTCAGCGTTCCGTACTGGGCCGGATCGCGCTTGCCGAGCAGATTGAGATTCGGTCCGTGGAGGACCTGGATCCTCAAATCGCCCCTACAGCTGGGCGACCAGCGTCGGCGTCGCCATGCGCGCGAGGAAGCGAGCCTTGCCGAAGTTGCCCTCGGGAGCGACCGCGATCGCGACGAAGTACTGCGGCGAGATCATGCGGCACACGAGCACGAGGCGCTGCGCCCGCACGACGAGCTCCTCGAGGGCGCCGATCTGCAGTGAGTCACCCGCCTTGCGGACCTGACCGATGATGAAGGAGAACTCCATCGCGACCGTGTTCATGTCGACGCGGTCAGCCTGCTTCACGTACGTCTCGACGGGGATGCCATCGAGACCCATGATCACGGCGGCGAGACCACCATCGGTGTTCTCGACGACTTTCTTGAGCGTTTCAGTGAACAAAGGTCACCTCGGCCGAAAACGTTACCGAGCCCGGGGAGCGGGCGCCAGCGATGGGGAGCTTATTCCGCGCTGGGGGCCGGGCAGAGGAGGCTCCCGCCGCTCGTGCAGCAGTCCACGACGCCATCCTGGAACGGATTGCACGGGTTGCCGGTCCGCACCTCGACCGTGCTCGGGCACGCCCCGAGGTTGTTCACGATGCAGTCGTTGCAGACGGTCACGGGGTAGCTGAACGAGTCGGACTCGATCTCGTCGCCACCGAGATCGCCGAAGACGCGCGCCTCCGCGACCACTTGCACGCGCGCGCTGCCCTGAGAGCCGTACCGATCACGGAGCGTCGCGATGAGGCCCGACGTGAGGAGGTCGAAGTCACCGACGGAGAGTCCGCCGTTGGGCGCGACCGGCGCGGAGAACAGCGACGTGAACTTCAGCGTGCCCTCGGGGAAGTCCGACGTGTCGACCGTGACCGACTGGTTGTTCACCGTGATGCTCTCGATGCGGACGTCGACGCGCGCGCCGCGGACGAGGACGGTGCGCTGACTCTCCTGCCCCTCGAGCGCGGTGATGCGGCTCTCGATCAGCGGCGTGAGCACGTACGGCTGCTGCGACAACATCGAGATGACGCCACGCGCGAAGTACGGCGCGGTCAGGTCGGGCGTGAAGGTGCAGCCGCCGTTGGCCGGGGGCGCCAGGTTCTGACGAATGAAGAGCCCTCCGCCGGAGTCATCGGCACAAGCTGCCAGGGTCAGGGCACCGACAGCGATAGCCGCAGTGACGAAGCGAGTCCTCATGGCCGTAAATCGTATCAATGCACCGACGAGGATCGCAAAATTCTGCGTATCTCCGTGACCGGTATCTCGACAACCTCGCAGCTGCCTACACCGCGCACACAGATGAACTTGAGCTGAGCGCCCGTGCGCTTCTTGTCGACGGCCACCCGGGCCAGGATCTCGTCGCTTAGATAAGGGTCGAGGTCGCTCGGCAAGCCGGTGGCTGCGAGAACCGCAGTCAGCTCGGTGGCGAGCGCCGGCGGGGTGCCGATGACGGCCGCCGAGACCCGGGCGGCGGCGATGAGGCCGAGCGCCACCGCTTCGCCGTGGAGCATTCCCGAAGCCGCTTCGATCGCGTGACCGATGGTGTGGCCCAGATTCAGGAGCGCGCGGTGCCCCGTGAGCTCGCGCTCGTCGCGCCCGACGATGGCGGCCTTGTACGCGATCGACCGATCGATCACCGTGCGCAGCGCCGACGGCGGTGGCGTCCCGTCGGGCCCCGCGGCCCAGCCGGCGCACGCGGACACCGCGTCCCACAGGGCCTGACCGTCGAGGAGGGCGTACTTCCACAGCTCCCCGAAGCCGGCGCGCCGCTCGCGGGCGGGCAGCGTGGCGAGCGTATCCGTCGCGCATGCCACCAGGCGCGGTTGCCAGAACGCGCCGACGAGGTTCTTGCCCGCAGGCGTATCGATCGCGGTCTTGCCGCCGATCGCGGCGTCGGTCATCGCCACGATCGTCGTCGGCATCTGGATCACGGGGATCCCGCGAAACAGCGTGGCGGCCGCGAAGCCGGCGAGGTCCCCGACGACGCCGCCGCCGAGGGCGACGAGGGCCGAGCCACGATCCAGGCCCCGCGCGATGAGCTCGCCGGTCAGCCGTTCGAACTGCGCGAACGACTTGCTCGCCTCGCCGGGCGGGATCACCACCACCTCCGTACGGGCCCCATGCATGCCGAGCGATGCGACGGCAACCTCGAGGTGATGACGAGCCACGTTCGCGTCGGTGACGAGGCCGATCTTCGTCGTGCCGTCGAGGAGGCGCGTCAGCGTGCCGGCGGGGAAGCTCGGCGAGACGGTGACGGGATAGCTGCGCTCGCCGAGCGCGAGGATGGAGGCCCCACGTTCACCAGGCGGGAGCGCTTGCCACACGCGCTCGACGGCGCGGACGTGCGCGACCACGTCATCGACGGACTTCCCCATCGTGTCGACGACGGCATGCGCGCGGCGGTAGATCGGGGCGCGCGCCGCGGCGAGCTGCTCGGCCCCGCTGGCGAGCAGGGGGCGGATCGCATTCGTGTCACGCGCCGCGCGGCGGGCGGACTCGGCGGGATCCACGCCAAGCGCGACGACGCAGCCGGCGGCGCGCATCCGGTCCAGGTTGTCCCCGAAGGCGGCCGCGCCGCCCCCGGTGGCGACGACGCTGGCCTCGGCCTCGGCGGTGACCTCGACGATCGCGGCGGCCTCGCGGCGCCGGAACTCGGGCTCGTCGCGTGCCACCAGGGGTGCGACCGGCTCGCCCATCGCGGCGATCCTCTCGTCGAGATCGACGAAACGCCGCCCGGTAGCGGCGGCGAGTGCTCGGCCGACCGACGTCTTGCCGGCGGCCATGAAGCCGATCAGGAACAGCGTCAACTTACTTACAGCGTAGCAGCGACCTGTTCGTGATCTTGGGCGTGATGAACACGAGGATCTCGGTCCGGTCGTCATTCTCGCGGCGGTTCTTGAAGAACCAGCCGATGACCGGCAGGTCGCCGAAGAACGGGATCTTGCGGTACGCGAGACCGGTGTTGCGGGTGTAGATGCCGCCGAGGACCGACGTCTCGCCGTCCTGGACGAGCATCGACGTCCGCGCTTCCTTGCGGAGGATCGTCGGGTCACCACGAGCGCCGACGTTCACGAAGTCAGGCTCGTTCTTCGTCACGACGAGGTTCATCGCGATGGCGCAGTCGGCCGACGAGACGTACGGCGTGACCTCGAGCGCGAGGTCGGCCTGGACGAACTGCGTCTGCGTACCGGCCGCCGAGATGACCGAGATGGGAATCGACACGCCCTGGCTGATCCTCGCCTGCTTGTTGTTCAGCACCGTGATCTTCGGGGCCGAGATGATGCGCACCGTACCGGAGTCCTCGAGGGCGGACAGGCGGAGGTTGATGTTGAGGTTGCCGCCGACGGAGCCGAGGGACAGACCGATCGCACCACCGCTGCCGGAGCCGACCGCGGCCGGCAGGTTCACCGCGAAGTCCGACGGAGCGGCGACACCCGTGCTGTTCGTCTGCGCATCTTCGTTACCGCCGATGAGCGAGATGGAGGACGGGAAGATGAGGCCGGTGGAGTTGCCGCCATTCGCGCCCGACAGCGCACGACCGCCCCACTGGATACCGAACTGGCGGAGGAACGTGGACCGCGCTTCGACGATGCGCGCTTCGATCGAGATCTGCGGCGTCTGCGTGTCCAGAGCGCGAGCGAGATCCGCGATCTGGCGACGGTTGCCGGCGACGTCGTTGATGATGAGCGCGTTCGTGCGCTCGTCGACCTGGAGCGCGGCCCCGGGCGCACCCGACAGCATGGGCTCGAGCTTCGTCTTGAGCTCCGTGGCCGATGCGTAGTTCAGAGCGACGATCTCGGGACGCGGCACCTCCGCCTTCACGAGTGCGGCGCGGCGTGCCGCTTCGGCCTCGTCTTCCTTGTCGAGCTCGGCGCGCGGCGCGATGCGGTAGATGTTGCCCTCGCGGCGGTACCAGAGGCCCTGCGACGCAAGGATGACCTCGAGCGCCTGATCCCACGGCACCTTCTTGAGGTTGACGGTGACCTTCGGATCGATGCTCTCGGGGATCACGATGTTCACGCGGCCGGTCTCCGAGAGGAGACGGAGCAGATCGTGAATCGGCGCGTTCTTCACCGCGATGTCGATCGTGGCGCCGCGGTAGACGCGACGACGGTTGTTCGTCGTCGGCTGCACCTGGGTGACGGTCTGTTGCGTGATCGGCGTCGAGGCAGCCCCGAAGCCACCGACGACGGGCGACGGGTTGTCCGTCACGGTGGAGGCGACCTGCGTCGGCTCCGCACCCGCGAACTTCCAGTGTACGCCCTTGGCGTCCGACGTGAGCGTCGGCGTCGCGGGGCGCGCGAGCTCGGCGATGAGCCGCACGCGCTCCGGGTTCTTGCGGTCACGGAACGACGACACGGCCTTCACCGGGCTACCGAACTTCGACACGTCGAGCTTGCGCTCGAGCTTGTCGGCGAGCTCCGCGCTGTCGACGATGAGCTCGACGTGGGTCGCGGTGACCTCGCCGAGCTGGACGTCGGCCGAACCGGCGATCGCGATGTCGACCTGGCCCTTGCTCCCCGTGCCCTGGAACGCGATGCCGGTGATCTTCGCGAGCTCCGCGGGGCCGGCGACCTCGCGGGCCTCCGGCGCGACCGGCTTCGGGGCCACGACCGGCTTCGGGGCTACGACCGGCTTCGGGGCCACGACCGGCTTGACCGCCGCGACCCGCGCCGCCTCGGCCTTCGCCGCCGCGACCCGCGCCGCTTCTGCCTTCGCCGCGGCAACCTTGGCCGCCTCGGTCTGCGCCGCTGCGGCCTTCGC
>JALHPV010000137.1 GCA_022842285.1 Kofleriaceae bacterium | reverse complement strand
GGAGCTTGAGCGGCTCGACGTGGTGGTCGGCCTTCGAGAACTCGACGTCGACCGACTGCTTCGGCGCCTGGTGCTCCGTCGTCGTGGAGTCGTCGCCGGGGACGGCCGCGCGCTCGGCCGTCGTGCGGGCTCGCGCCGCGATCACCGCCGCCCCGAGGGCCGTGGTCGGGTTCACGCCGACCGCCTGCTTCATCACCTGGCCGAGGGCCTGCGCGAACTCGTCCGCGCTCGTGTAGCGATTCGCCGGGTCGGCGGAGAGGACCGTGTCGAGCACGGCGGCGAAGGCCGGCGGCACGTCGGGGCGACGCTCGGTGATCGGGGGCACCTGGCAGGCGCGGATCTTCTTGAAGATCTCGACGTCCGTCTTCCCGTCGAAGAGGCGCTCGCCGGTGAGGGCTTCCCACAGGCACGAGCCGACACCGAACAGATCGCTCTGCACCGAGTTCGGCTTGCCGAAGGTGACCTCCGGGGCGAGGTAGCTGAGCTTGCCCTTCACCGTGCCCGGGGCGGTGAGGCTGCCGGCGCGATCGCGCGCCCGGGCGAGGCCGAAGTCGGAGAGCTTCACGACGCCGTTCACGCCGAGGAGGACGTTGTGCGGCGAGATATCGCGGTGGATCACCGGCGCGGGCGTGCCATCGGGGGCGATGCGATCGTGCGCCGCCGCGAGACCACGCAACGTGCCGATACCGATGGCGGCGATGAGCGGCCACGCGAGCTGGCTGCCCGCGTCGCGGGCGTGCTTGATGAGGGCGCCGAGGTCGATGCCTTCAACCCACTCCATGACGAGGAAGTAGCTCCCCGCCTCCGAGCAGAAGTCGTGCACCTGGACAATGTTCGGATGGGCGAGCTCGCTGCCGACGCGCGCCTCCTCGATGAACATGTCGATGTAGTTCTTGAGCGCCCGGAACTCCGGGCGGATGTGCTTCACCGCGACCGCGCGTTGAAACCCGGCCGCGCCGCGGACGACCGCCTTGTACACGGTGGCCATGCCGCCTTCGCCGGCGATCGAGACGAGCTGGTACTTCCCGTCGAGTACGTGGCCAGAAAGATCCACGTCGAGAGCTTACCCCACTCCCCCCGGGGAGGGGTACCCCGGCGCCTAAGAGGCTTCGAAGGCCGCGCGGGCCGTGTCGAGATCGGCCATCGCCTGTTCCCACCGCGGGTTCAGCTCGTCGAGCTTGTCCTGCGCAGCCTGGAACTCGGAGAGCAGCTTGTTGCGGCGCGGTGCGTCGTTGTAGACGGTCGGATCGGCGAGCTCGGCGGAGCGTCCCTTCTGCTCCGCCTCGAGGACACCGATGCGCTCCTCGAGCTGCGCGACCAGCTTCTCGAGCGGCCCGAGCTTCGCGGTGCGCTTCTGCCGGGCCTCGGCCTCGCGACGCTTGCGCTCCTTCTCGGCGTCCTTCGACTCCTTGGCCGGTGCCGCGAGGGTCGCGCCGCCCGTGCCTCGCTTGCTGCCGGTGGTGGCCGTGTCCGTGGCCGCGACGGCGATGCGCCGCTGCGCCATCGAGTAGAGGTACTCGTCGAGAGACCCTGGATACGTCTCGACCCGCTGGTCCTCGACGTTCCAGATGCGGGTGGCGAGCGTGCGGATCAGCGACCGGTTGTGGCTGACGAACACCAGCGAGCCGTCGAAGGTCTTCAACGCCTGGGCGAGGCTCTCGGATGACGCGAGATCGAGGTGGTTGGTCGGCTCGTCCATCAGGAGCAAGTTGCCGGGCTTCACCAGGAGCCGCGCGAGCGCCACGCGCGCCTTCTCGCCACCAGAGAGGACCTTGACCGGCTTGTCGGTGTCGTCGCCCGAGAACATGAAGGCGCCGAGGATCGAGCGGACCCGCGCGGGCGGAGTATCGGGCGCGGCCCGCTGCACGACCTCGTAGATCGTGGAGCCCAGGTCGAGGGTGTCGGCGTGGTGCTGCGCGTAGTAGCCCACGGTCACGCCATTCCCGAGCTTGATGGTACCGCCGTCGTTCGGCAGCTCGCCCGCGATCATGCGGAGCAGCGTCGTCTTGCCGGCGCCGTTCACGCCGATGATGCCGATCTTCTCGCCGCGCCGGACGGTCAGATCGATGCCGGGGAAGACCACGTGCGAGCCGTAGGACTTCTTCAGTCCCTCGACGCGGATCACGTCGTTGACCGTCCGTTCCGTCGGCGGGAACGAGAACCGCATCACGCCGCGCTTCTCGTACGTCTCGACGTTCTCCATCTTCTCGAGGAACTTCACGCGCGACTGCACGGCCTTCGCCTTGTTCGCCTGGGCGCGGAACCGGTTGATGAAGTCCGTCAGGCGAGCGCGCTCGGCCTTGAGGTTCTTCGCCTTGCCCTCGAGGATCGTCTCCTCCTCGGCGCGCTGCTCCAGGTACTTCTCGTAGTTCCCCGGATACGTCCGGAGGCCCTCCGGCTCGAGGCTGGCGACCTTCTTGATCTGCTCGTTCAAGAACTCGCGGTCGTGGCTGATGAGGATGAAGCAGCGGTTCCACTTCTTCAGGAAGTCGGAGAACCACGCGACGGAGGGCATGTCGAGGTGGTTCGTCGGTTCGTCGAGGAGGAGCACGTCGGGACGCTGGAACAGGAGGCCCGCCAGCACCCCACGCATCTTCCAGCCGCCCGATAGCTCCCCGATGTCGCGCTGCTCCTCGCCCGGGCCGAAGCCCAGGCCGGCGAGGATGGTGAGGGCCTCGTGCTCGCCGAAGAAGCGCTCGAAGTGATCGATCCGCTCGTGTAGATCGGCGACCTCCTCGACGAGCTGGAGCAGCTGCGTCTCCTCCACCCCGTCGCGTGTCCCCTGCTCGAGCTCCTGCTCCGCCTGCGCCAGCCGCGCGTCCAGCTCGGTGCGCCCCGGCACGCTCGACAGGATCATCTCGATGAGCGAGCGCCCGCCCTGGATCGAGATGTCCTGCGGCAGGTAGCCGATACGGACCCCGTTCGCGCGCGTGACCTTGCCGTCGTCGATCTCCTGGTCGCCGGCGATGACCTTGAGCAGCGTCGTCTTGCCCGAGCCGTTCGGACCGATGAGGCCGATCCGATCACCGTGGCCGAGGCGAATGGACGCCGCGTCGAAGATCATCCGATCCGCGAAGAACAGCGAGACTTCGTCGAGGACCACGAGACTCATGAGGCGCGCGTTCTTAGCGCATACTCCGCCCGTGAGCTACCGCGACGACCGCGATGCGGACCAGGCCCGGATCGAAGCGCTCGAAGGGGACCTCGCGTCGGCCCGGCGGCGGATCGCCGAGCTCGAGGGCAAGCAGTCGCTCGCCCTGGTCCCGGTGTCGGGGAGCGCCCTCGCGGTCGTCGAGGGGAAGGTCCCCTGGTACGGCTCGCCGCTGCGCATCGACCTCACGCGCACGTTCGACGGCGCCTACCCCGCCGACGCGTTCGAGGAGCTGATCGACATCGCGCGAGAGATCACCGGTGACTCCGGGCGCAGCGAGGTGCTGAAGTCGTCGCTGTCGTGGAAGAGCGACTCGAACCAGAAGGGCGTCGGTCCGTTCCTGAACCTGACCGTCAGCGTCCGCGAAGGCCGCACCGTCGTCACGCTGCACGACCGCCTCGGCGGGTTGGCCGGCGCGTACTGGGGCGGGGTCGGCGGCGGCGTCGGCGGCGGCGCGATCTCGGCGCCCATCATGCTGCCGATCGCGGCCGGCGCCCCCGCGCTGATTCCGGTGTTCGTCCTCGGATGGCTCGGAGCCATCTTCTTCGGCGTCCGCTCGCTCTACAAGCGCTCCGCGAGGAAGCGCGCCGTCCAGATGCAGAAGCTCTTCGACGCGATCTGCGTCGCGGTCGAGGCGAAGCTGTCCTGACTACTTGCGCTTGCTGCGAGCCACGAGCGCGCTCGGCAACGCGCCCGACGCTTCGAGCGCACGGATCTCGTCGCCGAGCCCACGCAGCACGGCCAGGCGAACCGGATCATCGCGGTACTGATCGACGAGCTCGCCGTAGCTCTCGCGCACCGCGTCACCGTCGGGCGGCTGGGCGATGACGGCGCGCACGACGCCAATGCGCCAGCGCAGCGCGAGGTCCCCCCCCAGCTCGGCGGCGAGCCCATCGCCCTCCGCGCGGAGATCCGGCAGCGTGGCTGGCTCGTACTCGAGGCGGGCGGCGAGCTCGGTCAGTCTCGCCGTGGCGTCGCTCACGACACGAAACTAACATGTTACGAAGGGCCTGGCTCACGTGCGCTTTCTCCTCGCTGCGGTCCTCGTCGTCGTCGGTTCCACGTCTCCTGCGTTCGCCGGTCCGGACTGGCACGCCGGCCTCGATGTGCGGATCGATCAGGGGGCCCATCCCGTCCGGGTCACGGGCGGGCTGACCTTCGGCAACGTCGACACCTGGCTCGTGCTCGATCCGATGATCGTGACCGACGGCCAGCACGACCTCGATCTCCTCGCCGCGTGGTGCCCGTGTGGTCCCGGCGGCTGGGGGCTCCTCGGCGGCTGGCGCACGACGACGATCGGCATCGAGGACGGCACCCAGTTCCAGCAGAAGCTCATCCTCGGCGTCACCGCGCCCCTGCCCCGCCTCGGCCCGATCCAGGCGCGCTGGGCCTTCGAGCTCGCGACGCTCGTCGTGAAGCATGGCGCCGGGCTCCCGACCGAGGCCATCGGCTTCTCCCAGGGCCGCGACTTCATCGACCTCGTGAACTTCGGCATGTTCGTGACGTTCGAGCTCGGGAGCCGACGCGATGCGAAGTAGGGCGCTCCTCGTCCTCGCGCTCGCCGCGTGCGATCGGCCCACTCCGCTCGTTGTGTGTCACAACGCGAACTGCGCCGAGCCCGTGAACCCCGAGGCCGACGACACGATCGAGGCGATGCGCGAGTCGCTCGCGCTCGAGTCCGACGGACGCCCGACGATCGACGGCATGGAGCTCGACTCGATCCTGCGCGACGCTGACAACGCGTGCCTGTTCGCCCATGACTTCGACCAGCTGAACCCGGCGCCCGCGATCGAATCTGCGAACGAGCTCGCCGCGTTCTTCGCCCGGACCGGGCCCATCTCGTACGGCGACCGCCCCTTCCGCATCGAGCTCGAGCTGAAGGCCTCGACGAGCGACGTCCCGCTCAAGCGGCACACGCCCGAGCAGCGGATGATCCACGCGCAGTGCGCCTGGGAGCTCTACTCGATCCTCTCGGAGTCGGCCTCCGCGAACGGACGGACGATCGAGGTGTTCTTCGCGTCCTTCTCGCCCGAGCTCCTGGCGGCCCTCGTTGCCTCGCGGCCGGAGATCACGCTCGCGCCGGTCGCCTACTCGGCCCTGCAGGGCATCCCGAAGCCGCTCGACGCGGAGACCCGGCCCCTCGACGACTACGGCGGCCTTCCCATCACCGCCGTCGAGGTGCACTCGCAGTGGTTCAGCGACGCGCAGTACGAGGCGATCCGCTCGCGCGATCTCGAGCTCGGCTTCTTCATGTTCTCGGCGACCGCGGAGACGTTCGCGCAGGTGGAGCAGTTTCAGCCCACCATGGTGGTGACCTCGGAGGCCACCCTCTTCCGCCGCTGGATCGCGTGGTAGTGTCCGCCGCATGGCAGCGCGTTCTCCTCGCCTACGCTTCTCCACCCCGTTCGTCATAACGATGGCGGCCGCGGTCCCCTTGGCCACCGCGTGCGTCGTTCGCAGCACGAGCAACCCGCCCGGCCCCCACACGAACCCGCCCGGGCCGACGGCGAGCAACGATCACGCCGGCCACGAGGGCCATGGCGATCACCGCCCGCCCACGCAGAGCCCGCCCGGGACGGAACCGGCGACGCCGTCGAGGCCGCCCACGCAGAACCCGCCCACGCAGAACCCGCCCACGGGCCAGACGCCCGAGCCGACGTGGCCCACGCCGACGACCGGCGGTGGGGGCAAGCCGCCGACGGGGAACCCGCCGCCGCCCACGCCGACCTCGGACCCGGCTCCGAACCCGCCGTCGAACCTCCCGACGCACGCGGCGACCTGGACGGTGACGAAGGCCGGGGACACGTGCCGCGCAGCGATGCCCGTGAACTGTCCCAAGCCCCAGACGCCGGGTGGGGCGGTGCCCACGTGCAACCCGCCGCCGCCGATGGCGTTCACCTGCCCGCCGCAGATGGCGTCCACCGGGAGCGTGACCGTCACCCGCAAGGCCGGTGAGACCGACTGCACCGTGTCCGAGTACTTCCCGGAGTGCCCGGTGAACGCGAAGTGCGCCAAGAAGCCGTCGTACCGGACGGCCTGCCCCACGCGGTGAGCCCGATGCCGGCCTCGGGCGAAGCGCTGCCGGATGGATCGACCCTGGCGCGTGTCCAGGCAGAGTGGCGGGCGCGGATCGCGGCGGAGTACACGTCCGCCGCCGTGACGCAGAACCTGGTGCTCTGGCTCATCCAGGCCGGCGCACCGCCGGAGCTGCTGGACGCCGGCCTCGCGATCGTCGCCGACGAGCTGGTGCATTCGCGGATGTCCCACGAGGTCTACACGGCCGCCGGCGGGACCGAACCGCCTGCGATCGACCAGCAACTGCTCGGGCTGCCGCGCACGAGCGAGTCCTTGATCGCGGACATCCTGCAGGTCGCGGTTCGCACCTTCTGCCTCGGCGAGACGGTGGCCGTGCCGCTGTTCTCTCACCTCCGCGCGCCGTGCACCGAACCGGTCGCGAAGGCAGCGCTCGACCGGATCCTGCGCGACGAGGTCCGGCACCGCGACTTCGGCTGGGAGCTGCTCGACTGGCTGCTCACTGTCGACGAGAGCGTACCGGCGGTGGTGACCGCGATGCTCCCCACGATGATGACGGAGCTCGAGCGAACCTATGGCGTTGGCAATCAGGCCGTCGCCACTGACGATGGTGTGATGACCGACACGGAGCGGTCCTGGGGCCTCGCCCCGCCCCGCGACTACGCCGAGATCCTCACCCGGACCATCGAGCGTGACTACCGGCCACGGTTCGCGGCCCGATCCGTGACGCTGTAGCCAGGCGACGGGCGAGCACGGGGTTAATGCCCTGTAACGAACGTTCCCCTGTTCCCCGGGCGTCTCGTATTATGAACGGAGCATGATGATGGTACGGGTAGCACTGGTCTGCATGCTGGCGGCATGCAGTGCGGAGGGGGGCGACGACGCCGCGAGCGACGATGGCGGCGGCGACGCCGACGGGATGGTCGAGCAGCCGACCTCGACCACGTACGACTTCGGTCCGTACGAGATCGCACCGGGCGAAGAGGTCGAGGACGACTGCGTCCAGATCACGCTCGGCAACGCGGGCTTTCTCTACGTCAACGCGGTCGAGCTGACGACGGGCCCCGGCTTCCACCACTCCAACTGGCTGCACGTCCCCGAGACCACGTTCGAGGGTCCCGACGGCACGTTCAAGTGCGCGGATCGCGGGTTCACGGAGCCCGGGGGCGCCGCCGTCGGTGGCGTCATCTTCGCGCAGTCGACGCAGTCCCCCCACGAGGTGCAGCAGTTCCCGGCGGGCGTGATCGTGAAGGTGCCCCCGAAGTCGAAGCTCGTGGCGCCGATCCATCTCCTGAACGGCGGCGACACGACGATCAGCCTCGCGCCCACGATCAAGATCTCGTCGATTCCCCGGGCCGACGTGACCACGCAGCTCGCGGGCATCTCGTTCCAGAATCAGTCACTCGAGTTGCCCGCGGGGCGGGCGTCGAGCTTCTCCGTCGAGTGCGACATCGACTCGTACAACCGGAACATCACCGGCGAGGGCATCAGCTTCAACATCTACTACGCCCTCGCCCACTACCACGACCTCGGCACCGGGCTCACGCTCGAGGCCGTGAAGGGCGACGGCACCGCGACCACGATCTACACGACCGACTCCGAGGTCGGCGACAACCTCGGCGGCCCGATCGAGCCGAAGTTCAACATGACGGGTTACGAGAAGCTCCGCCTGACCTGCGACTTCTTCAACCCGCGAGCCGAGGTCGTGAGCTGGGGCAACGGCGACGGCGAGATGTGCGTCTTCCTCGCGTTCTCCGACTCCGAGTACAACTGGGGCGGCGGCGTGCTCGACCATCGCGTGGCGCCGCAGAATCCGGTCGATACGGCCGACAAGATCAGCTACTCGAATCCCTGCACGCTGATCGCCGCCCCCTCCGAGCACTAGCCCCTCCGGCGGTGGCATAGTCGCCGCCGCATGAAGATCCTCATCACCGGTGCCGGTGGTCAGATCGGGCACGACCTCATCGGTGCGCTGATCGCCGCCGGCCACGACGTCACCTCTACCGACCTCGCGCCCCGGCCGCCGAGCCACGCGCACGCGGGTGGCGCCTGGCATCGCCTCGACGTCACCGATGCCGTCGCCGTGCGGGACGTGTTCTACGAGGTGAAGCCCGAGCTCGTGTTTCATCTCGCCGCCATCCTCTCCGCGCGCGGCGAGCAAGATCCGCGGCTCGCGTACGACGTGAACCAGACGGGTACGTGGAACGTCCTCGAGGCCTGCCGCAAGGGCAAGGTCCTACGCTTCATCTTCACGTCGAGCATCGCGGTGTTCGGTCCGCCCCCCAGCGGCCCGCTGCCCGATCCGACGCCGGACGACGTCGCGCTGCACCCCACGACGATGTACGGCGTCACGAAGGTCTCGGGCGAGCTCCTCTCCAGCTACTACCGCTCGCGCTTCGGCGTCGACTGTCGGGGGGTGCGGTTCCCGGGGCTCATCTCGGCGGCGATGCCGGGCGGCGGGTCGTCGGACTACGCGCTCTTCATGTATGTCGATGCCGTCCGCAAGGGCAGCTACGACGCGTTCGCACGCGCCGACACGCGGATCCCGCTCATGTACATGCCCGATGCCGTCCGGGCGCTCCTCGAGCTGTCGATGGCCGACAAGTCGAAGCTCACACGCAGCATCTACAACATCGCCGCCTTCTCGCCGCGCGCCGACGAGATCGCCGCGTCGGTGCAGAAGGCCGTCCCCGGCGCGACGTTCACGTACACCCCCGACACGGTGCGCCAGGGCATCCTCGACTCGTGGCCCAAGGCCCTCGACGACGCGGCCGCGCGCCGCGACTGGGGCTGGAAGCCGAAGTTCGACCTCGACGGCATGACGAGTGACCTCGTCCCGCGCATCCGGCGGATGCTCGAGCTCGGCGCCGTCCTGTCGTCGCACTGAGCGCTCGGATATCCGGGCGGCCGTGGTACGCACGGCGCATGTACGACCGCGCCAAGCAGGTATTCGCCGGGCAGCTCGCCGAGATCGAGCAGGCCGGGCTGTGGAAGCACGAGCGCACGATCACGTCCCCGCAGTCCGCGCACATCCAGAGCGGCGGCAAGGAAGTGATCAATTTCTGCGCGAACAACTACCTCGGCCTCTCGAGTCATCCGCAGGTGATGGCCGCAGCGGCCAAGGCCCTCGACGAGCGGGGCTACGGCATGTCGAGCGTGCGGTTCATCTGCGGCACGCAGGACAAGCACAAGGAGCTCGAGCGCGCCGTGTCGACGTTCCTCGGCACCGAGGACACGATCCTGTACGGCTCGTGCTTCGACGCGAACGGTGGCTTGTTCGAGACGCTGCTCGGCGAGGAGGACGCGATCATCTCCGACGCGCTGAACCACGCGTCGATCATCGATGGCATTCGCCTGTGCAAGGCAGAGCGCCACCGGTACGAGCACGACAACCTCGAGGACCTCGAGGCGAAGCTTGCGGCCACCGCCGGCAAGCGCCTGCGCATGATCGCGACCGACGGCGTGTTCTCGATGGACGGCGATATCGCGCGTGTCGATGCGATCTGTGATCTCGCGGAGAAGTACGGCGCGATGGTGATGGTCGACGACAGCCACGCGACCGGCTTCGTCGGCAAGACCGGCCGCGGCTCGGCGGAGCTGCGCGGCTGCATGAACCGCGTCGACGTCTTCACCAGCACGCTCGGCAAGGCGCTCGGCGGCGCGTCGGGTGGCTTCACCTCGGGCAAGCAGGAGATCATCGACCTGCTTCGCAATCGCTCGCGTCCCTACCTGTTCTCGAACACGCTCGCGCCCCCGATCGTCGCCGGCTCGCTCGCGGCCCTCGCGCTCATCAGCGAGTCGACGGCCCTGCGCGACAAGCTCGAGGTCAACACGCAGCGCTTCCGCGAAGGCGTGACGCGCGCGGGTCTGAACGTGCGGCCTGGCACGCACCCGATCGCCCCTGTCATGCTCGGCGACGCGAAAGTCGCGGTCGACATGGCGCAGCGGCTGCTCGGCCACGGGATCTACGTGATCGGCTTCGCATACCCGGTGGTGCCCAAGGGCCAGGCCCGCATCCGCGTGCAGGTCTCGGCCGGCCACTCGACCGAGGACATCGACCGGGCCATCGCGGCCTTCGCCAAGGTCGGCGCCGAGCTGGGAGTGCTCAAGTCATGAGCCCGGACGCCATCATCGAGAAGATCCGGGTCGCCCTGCCCGATGCCCAGGTCGAGCTCGAGGACCTGACGGGGACCAAGGACCACTGGAAGGCCCGCGTGATCTCGGCCGCATTCGAGGGCAAGACCCTGATGCAGCGTCACCGGATGGTCATGGCCTCCCTCGCGGAGGAAATGAAAGGCCCAATTCACGCTCTGACGCTCGATGTCATGACCCCAACCGAAGTGAAACACTGAGGTTTCGTCAGCAGTAAAGACCGTGCACACGGTAGTGGGCTGTGCGACCCTACCCGCTCCTCAACGGGTCATGGTCGCCGACGTCGCTTCCGAGGAGCAGTTTGGTCCCTACCTGGTCTATGAACGACTGGGTGTGGGTGGGATGGCCACGGTCCATCGCGCCCTCGAGCGCGGGATGGTGGGCTTCGAGCGCGTCGTCGCGCTGAAGCGTTTGCTCCCTCATCTCGCCGAGGATGCGAGCTTCATCAAGTCATTCGTACGCGAGGCCAAGCTCGCGTCGCTGCTGGGCCACCCGAACGTCGTCCAGATCTTCGAGCTCGGTCGCGTGGGCTCCGAGTACTTCATCTCGATGGAGTACATCGACGGACGCGACATCCGTCAGATCCTCCGGCACGCGCGCAAGGTCACGGGCCCGCCGCCGCTCGGCGTGGTCATCGGCCTGCTCCTGCAGCTCTGCGACGCGCTCGACTACGCGCACACGAAGACCGATGAGTCCGGCGAGGCGCTGGGCCTCGTGCACCGTGACGTGTCGCCCTCGAACCTGCTCGTGACCGGCGCCGGGCACCTGAAGGTGATCGACTTCGGAATCGCGAAGGCGCAGACGCAGCAGCTCCGCACGCAGACCGGGAAGGTGAAAGGCAAGCTCGCGTACATGGCCCCCGAGGCCATCACCGGCTCGCGCGACCTCGATGCCCGCAGCGACCTGTTCTCCGTCGGCGTGATCATGCACGAGCTGCTCACGGCGCGGCCGTTGTTCGCGAGCAAGAACGAATACCAGACCCTCTTGAAGGTCCAGCGCGGCGACATCATGCCGCCGTCCACCTACAACCCGAACGTCCCGCCCGAGCTCGACGCGATCGTCCTGAAGACGCTGGCGCGCGATGCGAATGATCGCTACGCGAGCGCCGCGGACTTGAAGCTGGCGCTCCTCGGCGTGCGCAAGCAACTCGCGCTGGCCACGGGGGTCCGCGACGTCGGCGCGTGGCTCACGTACGCGTTCTCGATCGAACAGGCGCCGGGCCCCGACACCACCGCGATCATCCTCCCCACGGCCGAGGAGATCGCCGCCGAAGCGAGCAAGCCCGTCGTCTCGGCGAAGGAAGCCAAGGAGGTCGAGGAGGCCGTCGAGGTCGCCTGGGGTGGGGGCGTGCAGGAGGAGGTCTCGGACGTCCACGACGTCGACATCGCCGCGATCCCCGACGTCTCGGCGAAGCACCTCGTCCCCGATTCCGCGGAGATCCGGAAGGCCGTGGGGCCGTCGCCGCTCCTCGATGACATCCCGCCGGCGGAGCCGAGCCACGGCGTCCGCACGCGACCGAAGACGACGGGCAGCATGGCGATTCCCGCTGGCCTCGCACCACCGCGCGTTCGCACCGTCACCATCCCGCCGCGCGACAACGCCGCGGCGGAGAGCGATGGGGGGCGCGCGACGCCATCGCCGCGCGCGAGCGAACGCGTGGAAGCGAAGGGCGATGCGGAGCGACCGCCCCGGGCGGCGACGAACCTGCCCGCCCGCGTGTCGTCGGCGACGATTCCACCACCGATGTCCGTGGCCTCGCCGCTCCAGCGGGCGTCGGCCCGTTCGATGACGGAGCAGCGACCGATCACCGGCACGCCGGATCCGTCGAACATCTCGTCCGACGACATTCCGATCCCCGACGCGAGCGCGACGGATCCAGACCTGCCGGTCGTGAGCGAGCGCTCGCGTCGCACGACGGGCCGCGGCACGGGCGTGGTCCCGGCGACCAAGCCGGGCGTGGTCCCCAACCGCGCCGCGACCGGTCCCGTTCCTCGGACGCGCCCGGCGACGCGACCCTCGACCCCGATGCCCATGATGCCCATGATGCCGGCGGTCGGCTCGGGGATGATCGAGCGCCAGCGAACGGGGCGGGTGTGGCCGGTGCTCCTCACGCTGCTCGTGCTCGCCGCGGCCGCCGCCGGCATCGTGTTCTATCTCGTGAAGGGTGACTCCTCGACGGGAGACGGCGCGCTGGCGGCGGCGCAGCTGCCGACGCCGACCGTGCAGCCCCAGAGCAAGATCAAGTTCGACACGCAGCCGATCGACGCCGAGATCACCGTCGAAGGTCACCCGATGCATGCCGGTGCGCCGTGGTCCATCCAGCTCGAGCCGGGCGTGTATCCGATCCGCATCCAGCGCGCGGGCTTCAAGGCGTGGCTGACCTCCGTCGAGCTCTCGCCTGGCGAGACCTACTCGCTGCGGGTCGTGCTCGAGCCGCTCGACGCGGGGAGCGACGCCACTCTCGTCATCGATTCGTCGCCGTCGGGGCTCGAGGCCGTGCTCGACGGTCAGCTCCTCGCGATGGCCACGCCCTTGAAGCTCTCGATCGCTCCCGGCCCGCACACGATCGTGTTGCGCCAGGGGGGCGTGGAGGTCTGGAAGCAGAACCTCATCGCGCAGGCGAATGCGTCGTACCAGTTCACGCCATCGATGACGGCCGAGAAGCAGCGCGAGCGCCGCGCGCGGGCCTACATCGCCGACTCCGACGACACCGCGGATCCGAAGCCGCCCGCCACCCGGCCGGTCGTCACCGGCGAGCAGCCGCTCACGCCGGACCAAACCACGAGCCCCGGCTCGGCTGCGCCCGTGCCCCCACCGCCCCCGACCACCACACAGCCAGTCGTCCCGGCACCGCCGCCGCCGCCGATCAAGGTCCCCCCCGCCCCCGTCCCGCCGACGCCCACGCCCGCGCCGGTGAAGCCCACGCCACCACCCGCGAACCCCGTCGCGAAGGGCCCCGTGGTGGTGCCTCCGACGGCTGTGAAGCGCATCGGCGGCGCGATCCCGACCGTCGCCAGCAGCAAGCGCGATCAGATGCCCGGGTCCGTGTCAGCCAAGGTGTGCATCGACACGTCGGGGACGATCACGGACGTCGCCATGATGACCAAGCTCGAGCGGATGACCGCGTTGGACCTCGCCCGGGGCATCCGGACCTGGACCTATGCGCCCTACAAGGATAACGGCGTCGCGGTAGCCGCCTGCTTCGTGGTGAGCTTCAAGGTCAAGTAGCTAGCCCTTCTCGGCCACGACCACGCCCGACAGCATGTCCATGCCGCAGGCGAACTTCACTTCACCGTCGGTGGGCACCGTCACCGGAACCTCGACAGGCTTGTTCATCGGCAACTCGACGAGCTTGCCGTCGGGCGTCTTCAGCTGCGCGACGCACTCCGAATCGGACGTGCGCGTGAACACGAGGATCAGCTTCTCGCCGGGCTTGCCCGGGATGCGCTCGGGCGCGTAGCCATCGATGCTCGCGTTGACCTGGATCGTCCGCACGCCGTCGGCCGACACCGTGCCAGTCTTCGTCGTGGCCGGAGGCGGCTTCGCGCCCTGCTCCTTCTTGCACCCGAGAAGAGCCACCGTCAGGATGAACGCGATGCGCAGCATGCGCGTAGCCTAGCGCGACTACGCGTAGCGCGCCGACACGGCGCCCTGAACCGTCTGGGCCTCCAGATCCGCCATCGGATCGGCCCAGTTCTCGAACTGGAGGATGCCCAGCTCCTGGAACCGCGTGCGCTGGCGGTCCGAGAGCAGCCCCATCTTCTTGATGGCGGGCACGATCTTCGCGAACAGCATCTGCCGGAACATCACCTGGCCCTGGTTGTGAAGCGCGATGTCCATGCACTCCTTCACCGGCAGGCCGCGCTTCTCCCAGACTTCCTGGAACAGGAAGCGGTCGCGCATGAGGCGGGCGGCCTCGAAGACGAAGTCCTCGCGCTCCGCCTTCATCTTCTCGTTCTGCTCGACGTAGTAGTCACGCAGCGACAGGACCCCGAAGGCCACGTGGCGCGCCTCGTCACCGATGACGTACGCGGTCAGGTCGCGAAGCAGCGGCTCCTTCGTGTTCATGCGGATCATGCCGAACGCCGCGAGCGCGAGGCCCTCGACCATGATCTGCATGCCGAGGAACTTCATGTCCCACCGGCTGTCGGTGAGGATCATGTCGAGCAGCGTCTTCAGATGCGGGTTGCACGGATACGACCAGCCCACCTTGGTGTGCAGGTAGCGATTGAAGACGTCGACATGGCGCGCCTCGTCGACGACCTGGCTCGCCGCGTAGAGCTTGCTGTCGAGATCGCGGACCGAGCCGACGAGCTGCGCTGTCGCGAGGAGCGCCCCCTGCTCGCCGTGCAGGAACTGCGAGAGGGTCCACGCGAACGCCTCGTTGTTGGTGTCGTGCTGCTCCTTCGCCGACATCCGGTTGAAGATGTCGCTGCCATGGAGCGGCATGAGCTGCGGTGGCGCCAGCTCCTTGCCGAGATCGACGTCCGTGTTCCACGGCAGGACGTCATCGGAGATCCACTGGGCGCGGACCGCCTTGTCGTAGAGGCTCCGCAGCTGTTGCCGCGTGTCCTGGTACCCCCACGTGTACGTGACGTCGAGCATCGCCTCGAGCGTCTCGATGGAAGGACCAGCCAGATTCATCGCCGCCGCTTCAGAAACTGACATTGATTTCACTTTGTGCTGGTGCGGCTCCGTCGTCAAGCGCATTCTGGGATCGTGGCCACGCGCAGCAGTCCAGAGGCGCTACTCAGGAGCACGAAGGAGCCTGACTTCCGGCAGGAGCGCTCCCGGCGCAGCTACATCGCCCTACTCGACGCCGCCACGGCGCTCTTCTCCTCGCAGTCCTACGATGCCGTCGGGACGCCGGAGATCGCCGAGCGCGCCGGCGTGTCGGTCGGCACGTTCTATCGCTACTTCGACGACAAGCACGAGGTCTACCTCGAGGTCGCACGGCGGATGCTCGCGCAGGCGTACGCCGAGACGATCGAGTCGCTCACACCGGAGCGCTTCGTCGGCAAGGCCCGCCACGAGACGATCCGGATGACGGTCTCGGCGCTGTTTGGCCACGTGCTCTCCGCGCCCCAGCTCTCCCGCAGCTTCATCGAGATGTCGCTGCGCGACCCCGATGTCGCCGCGCTCCGGCGCGCCTTCGAGACGGTCTCGATGGAGCGCCTCACCGCTCTCATCAGCGCCGCGGTCCCGCGTAGCCAGGTCCCCGATCCCGAGGCGACGGCGTTCGTCCTCTACGGCGCGTCCATGCACACCGCCTACGGCCTCGCCGGCCATATCGGCCGCCCGCCCGTCTCCTCCGAGCGAGCCAAGGAGGCGCTCACGCAGTTCGTCGAGCGCGCTCTCTTCGGCGGGGTCGATTGACTCGGGTCGCTGGCCCGTAGCCGCCGACTACGTCGCGGAGCGGGTCACGGCGTCGACGACCTTGGCGGCCGCGTTCTCTTCCGGAACGCCCTGCGCGACGAGCGCGTGATACACGCACGCGGCCGAGCGCGATGCGCACGTCGCGAAGTCCATCGGCACGATGTACGACTGCCGCTCGCCCGACCAGACGGTGAGACAGGCATGGTCGACGGCCTCGAGGATCCAGAAGTGCGGGATGTTCGTCGGCGTCTGCCAGGCATGAACCTGCCGGGTCACGTCCAGCGACGAACGGACCGCTTCCTTGGTGTTGTGCGACGGGTTCTCCACCCAGGTGCGGATGCTCCGGATCATGTCGTCGATGTACTTCTTCGGCGCCTGCGCCCCCGTCTCCGGGTAACCCGCGTGGACCAGGTCGAGTGCGGCGAGCGCGGCGCGGACGGCGTGAGTGCGGTCGTCGGCGACGGTGCGGCGCACCCACTCGACGAGGCCGCGCGATGCGTATTGCTCGGCGCCGGCCCAGGCGTTGGCGACGTTGGTGGTGCTCTCGCCGAGCTCGTGAAGCGCTTCGAAGCTAGGGCGTGGTTCGATCATATGTCTACGTAGCTCCCTTCGGCGGCCGCGAACACGGGAACCGCGGTTCGCGCGGCGGTCCGTGAGACGACCTCATCGATCATATCGTCGGTGGCATCGGGGCTGTGATGGAAGAGGGCGAGCTTCTTCGCGCCGGCACGCTCCGCGACGACGACCCCAGCGCGCGCCGGGGAATGTCCCCAGCCACGGCGAAGCTCGTAGTCCTCGTCGGCATGCATCGCATCGTGGATCAGCAGGTCGACATCGCGGGCGAGGTTCACCGCCACCGGCAGCGGATCGTCGATATTCGGATACTCGACGTCGGAGAGGTACGCGATGGTCTTGCCGTCCGCGGTGATCCGGTAGCCGGTGGACCACATCGAGCCGTGCGGGACGGCGGCGGTCGTGACCATGAAGCCGGGGACCTCGAAGGTGGAGCCGGCGGCCACGGTCTCGATCGAGACCCCCGCGGCGAGGTTCTCGAGGCCGTTCAGCGGCGAGTAGTGCGGCGCGAGCTGGTTCTGGAGAGTGGCCTCCAGCGTGCTCCCCACCGACGGGTTGGCGCCGATGATGCGGATGGTGTTGCCCCTGATGAAGAAGGGCGTGAAGAACGGCAGGCCCTGGATGTGGTCGAGATGGGTATGGGAGAGGAGGATCGGCAGGTTGCCCGCGCCCTTGCTGAACTCGCGGCTCATGAGCGTCTTGCCGAGCTCGGTGGCCCCTGTCCCGAGGTCGATGAGCAAGCGCTCGCCCGCATCGGTGAGGAGCTCGACGCACGTGGTGTTGCCGCCGTAGCGAAGGAACTCGCGCCCCGACATTGCGAACGAACCGCGCACGCCCCAGAACCGAAGCTTCATGCGCTATGACGCCTCGGCGGGCGCGGGCCCGATCGGTAGCGTCATGCCCTCGAACGACGTCAACACCTCGATGCCTCGCTTGGCACCGAGCTCGAGGTAATCAGCTGCGACCTTGTCCATCTGGTCGTCGGTGTGCGACGGCGCGTGGTGGTAGAGGACGAGGCGGCGGCAGTGCGCGGCTTCACAGACGTCGAGCGCCTGGTCGGGGGTGGAGTGGCCGTAGTGCGGGAAGCGCTCGTACTCCTCGGGGAGGAAGTGGGTGTCGTAGATGACCGTATCGACGCCTTTGAGGCCGCGAATGAGCGCGTCGCGCATGTCGCCGAGGGAGGTCTTGTCGTCCTCGGAGAGCTCCTCGGGCCCGGGCAGAAAGTGCTGCTTGTGGAGCACGCGATCGAACGGCGCGGTATCGGAGACGTACGCCCACGACGAGCCATCGCAGTCGATGCGATACCCGACCGAGCCGAACGGATGATTGAGTGCGATCGGCATGACCTGGAACGGTCCGATGTCGATGCCCACGCCGGGCGCGACCTCGTGGAAGTCGAACGTGGCGGGGACTGCCTCGAGCGACATCGGGAAGAACTCCTGGCGGGTGATCCCGCCGATCACCTGCTGCAGCTCGTCGGCCGCGGTGAGCAGGGCGTAGATGGAGATCTTCGTGCCCGCGATGTAGGCGGGGGAGAAGAACGGCAGGCCCTGGATGTGATCCCAGTGCACGTGGGAGAGCAACACGTGGTGGTTCTGCGGGGCCGTGGCCTCGCGCAGGAGCTTGTTGCCGAGGGCGCGCATGCCGGTCCCCGCGTCGACGATCAGGCATTCACCCGACGCGGAACGCACCTCGACGCAGGACGTCTGGCCGCCGTAGCGAACCGTCGCGGCGCCCGGGACGGGGTAACTGCCCCGCACGCCCCAGAAAGTGATCTGCATGCGTGGGGCGAATTGTAGCTCTACCTCGTGCCGTCCCCCAAATCGCCCCGGTTATAGAAGCAAGCGAATGCACTCGACTCCAAGAATTCTCGTGATGGGAGCCGGTGGGATCGGCGGCATTGTTGCCGCCACGCTCACCGAGAGTGGGGCCGCGGTCACGGCCGTTTCGACCAACGCGGCGATCCGCGCCGCCGTCGACAAAGCGGGCTTCCGGCTCGTCGACGAGGGCGAGGAGCGGGTGGTCCGCGGCTGGGTTTCACCAGCGCCGGAAGGCCGTTACGACCTCTGCATCCTGGCCACCCAGCCCCCGAACGTCGAGGAGGCCGCCCGGACCGCCCTGCCCCACCTGGCCGAGGATGGCCGGGTCGTCGTCCTCCAGAACGGGCTCTGCGAGGAGCGGATCGCGGGCATCGTGGGCGCGGACCGGGTGCTCGGCGGCATCGTCGCCTGGGGGGCCTCCATGCCCGAGCCCGGCAAGTACGAGCGCACGGCCTCCGGCGGCTTCCAGCTCGGATCGCTCGCCGGCGCCATCGACGCCGACGTGCGCCGCGTCGCCGAGCTCCTCGAAGCGGTCGGCCC
>JALHPV010000136.1 GCA_022842285.1 Kofleriaceae bacterium | reverse complement strand
CGAGACGGCGGCGGAGACGGCGGCGGAGACCGCGACGGAGACGGCGGCGGAGACGGCGGCGGAGACCGCGACGGAGACAGCGCATCTGCGTCAGCTCAAAGAAGCAAGGACCCGAAGCGCGGCGCGCGTAGCGCCGCGCCGAGCGCAGAGCACTTCGCGCGCGGAGCGCGCAGGGGGGGGGGCGAGCCAGGGCGCGGTCAGCGCAGCGAATCAGCGATCCGAAAGCACGCGCCCGCGCGCTCGACATCACCCGCCGCCGCGTGCACCTGACCCTCCGCCACGAGCAGCTGCACCACCGCATTGACCCGCTCCGGCGTTCGCAAGAGCGCCCGCAGCGTCCCTGCCTCGACCGTGTCCGCCATCCCGCGCGGCACCTCGGGCAGCAACTCCGTCCACGCGCGCTCCAGCTCGCGCAGGGCCTCCTCGGGCTGCTCCTTGCGGGAGAGCCCGAGGGCCCGTGCGATCGCGGCGGCTAGCTGCTCGATCTGCCGATGCAGCCAGTCATCGCGGAACAAGCTACTGGCACCGCTGAGCGCCGGGTGCGCCGGAGCACGTCGTGCCCGCCGGGCAGACGAGGACGCCGGCCGCGAAGAGCGGCGAGGTGCACGAGGTCATCGGGGCAACGGTGCCCCGCGTGTTGAGGTTGAAGCCGCCGTTGCTCGAGGCCGAGTAGGCCTTCACCGTGACGGCGTAGTTACCCGCGTTGACGTTCGTGAGCGTGATCTTCGAGTGCTGCGCGGTGTCGCCGCCCTCGTCGTCGCACGCGAAGATGGTGCCGCACGCGGCATCACGCAGCGTGAGGACGGTGTCGGCGACGGTCGAGTTGTTGGTGTCGATGACCAGGGTCGCGACCGGCACGGGGAGCTGGAGCGCGAAGACGCGGTCGTTGCCGGAGGAGGCCGTGCCACAGGTCGTCGGCGAGTCGGAGGTGATGCCGGCGAGGGTGTTCTGCTCCAGCGGGTTGTCGATGACGCCGCCGAAGTCCGGATCGATGTCGCAGAACTCCTCGGTGTTCGAACCGCGGCCGGCGCAGCCGTAGTCGGCCGGGTAGTCGACGAGCGTGTCGGCGTCGTCGTCGGTCGTGTTCGCACACTGCGGGCAGCCGCCGCCGGGGCACGTGACCGTCTCTTCGGTCGCGTCGAGGGGCGAGGTGCAGCCCGGGTCGTTGGGGAAGTCGGTGCCGCCGGTGCCGTTGTTGTCGATGCCGTCGGAGCACTGCGGGCCACGGCAGGTGCGCGAGCCGGGCGTACCGCCGCAGACGAAGCCCGCGGAGGCGCAGGTGAGGGCGCCCGAGGTGAAGAGCGGGCTCTCGCAGGAGCCGCCGTCGGCGACCCGGCCGCTGACATTAAGTGTGAACGGACCGGGCGTCGCGAAGTAGCCGTCGACCTGGAAATAGTAGGTACCGGCCGCAACGTTGGTCCGCGTGTTCGACTGCGTGTCAGTGCAGAAGATGGGCGTGCCGCCGCAGGTCGAGTTATAGAGACTGTTGACCGAGTCGAAGCCAGTCACGTTGAGGGTCAGGGTGGTGAGGGCCGGGAGGCGGAGCTCGTACATGAGGTCGTTCGCCATCGCCGAGCTATTGCCGCAGGTGCCGGGCGCATCGTTGGAGGCGCCGACGGTGGTGCCCGGCGTCGCGCCCTGGGTGACGAGGATGACGCCTTCCGAGGTGTTGCAGGACTCGTTCATACCCGAGGCTGCCGAGCAGCTCGTGTCCATCGGGTAGTCGATCCGGGTGTCGCCGTCGTTGTCGATGCCGTCGGCGCAGACCGGACACATGGCGCCCGGGCAGACGGTCGTCTCGGCGTCGTCGGCCGCGCTGTCACAGCCGGGGTCGGCGGGGTAGTCGATGCCGCCCGCGCCGTTGTTGTCCATGCCGTCCGAGCACTGGGCACGCTGGCAGGTCCGCGAGCCCATCGTGCCCTTGCATGTGAGGCCGGTGCCGCAGGTGAGCGCGCCCGAGAGGGCGAGCGGGCTCTCGCAGCTCTGACCGTCGGCGATCCTGCCGGCCACGTTCACGGTGAACGCACCCGTCGCCGCCGTCGTCTTGCCGTCGACGACGTAGTAGTAGGTGCCCGCGGGGACGTTCGCGCGCGTGAGCGGGCTCGTGCCGCTGCACTGGATCGCGGTGCCGCCGCACGTGGAGTCGAGCAGCGTGTGGATGAGGTTCGTCGAGGACGACGAGAAGGACAGCGAGGTGAGCTGCGGGACCTCGATGCGGTAGGTGAGGTCGCGACCCATGGCGCCGGGGGCGAGGCAGGCGGGCGGGTGGTCGACGTCATCGATGGCCGACGCGAACGAGCCCATGATCACCGGACCGGTGACGGGGATGACGCCTTCGCTCGTGTCGCACGACTCGGAGTCGTTGCTGGCGGCCTGACAGGTCGTGTCCATCGGGTAGTCGGTCCGGGTGTCGCCGTCGTTGTCCATGCCGTCGGCGCACTCGGGGCAGTTCGGGCCGGCCGGGCAGTCGTCGGTCTCGCTCGTGCCATCCGGCGTCGCGCAGCCCGGGTCGGCGGGGAAGTCGACCTTGCCGTCGCCGTCATCGTCGCGTCCGTCGCGGCAGATGGGCACGGAGCAGACCATCTGAGACTCGCCGGCCGGCACGCGGCAGGTGAGGCCGGGACCGCAGTCGTTCTGCATCGTGCAGACGGAGCCTTCGCCGGCGAAGCGCTGCACGTTCAAGCGGAACGGGCCCACGTCACCCGGGTCGTAGCCCTGGACGATGAGGTAGTACGTCCCGGGATCGAGGGGCACCTCGATCTTCGACTTCAGGTTGCCGGTGGTGATGTTGTCGTTGCACACGAGCGCCGGGTCGGTGCAGGTCGCGGGGCGGATCGAGAGCACGGTGTCGACGGTCGTGCCGGCGTCGTCGGTGGAGGCGACCACCACCTTGGACTCGGTCAGCTGGAACACGTACGCGATCGCGGGCGCGCCGGCGGAGTTCGAGCAGTCGCTCGCGAGGTTCGTGATGCTCTGCTGGTCGAGGTTCCCCATCACGATGCCGTCGCCGGGGAGCAGCTCGATCTTCGTGAGCGGACCGCACGCGGTGGGCATGCTGACGAACTCGGTCGGGTCGGCGGCGGTGTCACAGCCCGGATCGCCCGGGAAGTCCATCGTGCCGTTCATGTCGTCGTCGCGGCCGTTACCGCACTGAGGGCAGAGGACGCCGTCGGGGCAATCGTCCATCTCGATGTCGTGCTCGGGCGCGATGCAGCCCGGATCGTCCGGGTAGTCCATCTTGCCGTCGCCGTCGTTGTCGCGGCCGTCCTTGCACTGCGGCTTCGGCGCCGTGTCCTCGCTGTCGTCGGTCGTGAAGTCGCAGCCCGGATCGTCCGGGTAGTCGATCTTGCCGTCGCCATCGTTATCGATGCCGTCGTTGCATTGCATCTTCGGACCGTCGTCGGTCATGTCGTCCTGGTCGGACGAGCTGTCGCCGGACGAGTTGTCTCCGCCGCAGGACAGCAACGCCGTCGAGACGGCACAGACGGCAAACAGTAACGAACGAGCGACGCGCATGAGTTGCCTCCGAAGTCCGCGCCTCTGTACCCAGATGTGGGACAGAGATCAAGCGGACTTAGCTGGCGTCGAATAGCAGGAACTTCAGATACCGGCCCTCGGGAAAGGCAGGAAGTACGGGATGATCGGAGGCGGCGCCGGCTGTGGCCCGCATCACGATTGGCCCGTTCGCCGCCGACGCCACGCAAGCGAGGAGATCCGCCTCCGTGACGTGGCTGCTGCACGAGGCGAAAGCCAGGCGCCCTCCAGGGGCCGTCACGGCAAGCCCTGCGGCGGCCAGGCGCCGGTACGCCCCCAGGGCCGCGCCCTTGGCCTTCTCGGAGGGGGCAAAGCTCGGGGGATCGACGATCACCAGGTCCCAGGTCCGGCCCGCTCGCTGCGCGCGGGTGAAGAATTCGAAGGCGTCCTGGGCCACACCTTCGTGGGTCGCCACCGGCAAGCCCGAGAGGAGGACGTTCGCCTTGAGGCCCGCGATGGCCGGCGCCGCGATGTCGACCGAGGTCACCGCGGTCGCCCCGCCAAGCGCGGCGTGGAGCGAGAAGCCGCCGGTGTACGAGAAGACGTTCAGCACTGTCGCGCCCGCGGCGTGGCGGCGCACGGTTCGACGGTTGTCGCGCTGGTCGAGGAAGAAGCCCGTCTTCTGCCCGGCGCGCACATCGACGTGGAAGCGTGCCTCGTCCTCGCTGATCGCGATCAGCGCCGGTGGATCCCCGCGGAGTGCCTCGCCGGCGGTGCGATCGCGCCGCTCGCCCTTGATCCAGACGTGTTGAAGCTCGGCCCCACCGCGCTCGAGGCCGGCGAGTACCTGGGGCAGGCGAGGGCGCCAGAACGCGCTCGCGGCGGGGCCGTCGAACACGATCACGCCCGTGTCGGCGTACTGATCGACGACGAGCCCCGGACAGCGATCCGCTTCGCCGTGGACGAGGCGTCGGCCCGTACAGCCGAGCAACAATGGATCGCGCGCCCGCCGCGCCGCGGCTGCCTCCGTGCGGGCCGTCGTCCAGCGTGCATCGAGCACGGCGTCTGGCTGGTCGAGGACGCGCGCCTTGATCGGCGACGCCGGATCCGCGAACGCGACGCAGATCGGACCATCCGCGTCGATGATCGTCACGAGCCCGCCGGGCGTGGCCGCCGGCAGCTTCTCGGCGAGCGCGCGGTCGTACACCCATGGGTGCCCGGCGACGATGCGCTCGCGTAGCGGCTTGGCGAGACGCCAGCGCGGCAGCGTCACTTGAGATTGGCGTCGACGAGCTGGTACTGGTGCATGTACGGGTTCAGCGTCTGCACGATGCCGACGCCATCCGCGATCCAGATCGTCGAGCCCGACTGCCCCCACTCGGCCGGCAGCTCCACCGGCTTGTGCTGGCCGGTCGTCGGGTCGGGCTTGCCCTTGGGCGCATCGAGGAACACGCGACCCGACGAGAGGATCGCGAGCTTCTCCGCCGAGTACTGGCCCATGCCCGTCATGACGGTCTCCTTCTCCTGCGGCGTGAACTTGCGCTCGAGCTGGAAGGTGCCGGAGCCGAGCTTCGCGTTGGAGTCGGGGGCCGGGACCTGGGTCCACTTGCCCTTGATCTCCTCGAGCCACTCGTTCTCGCCGATGCCGCCGCCGGTCAGGACGATCGACGTCTGACCCTTGTTGCGCTCGACGCTATCGATCGTCATGCCGATGTAGCCGCCCGGCTCACCGGCAAAGAAGAACGAGGAGGGCGAGATGTCGAAGCGGCCCTTGGCCGAGCAGGTGATCGAGCTCGTGACCACGCGCTCCGACGGCTTCGGCTTCGCCGTGTCCGTCGAGAGGTTGTAGGTCATCTTCTCTTCGAGGGCGATCACGGTGTCCGTGCCCTTGGTCTCGACGCTCGTCACCGTGACGACGATCTGGTCCGGCTGGCGCGGGGCGAGCTTCTCGAGCGACTTCGGCGTCTCGATCGGGGCGGGGACGCGCTTGTACGTCCACACGTTGCCCGTGACGAACGGGACGAGCTTGATGCCGCAGGCAGGGGGCGCGCCCTTGCCGGCCTTCGGGGCCGAGAGCGATGCGGTCGGGGCCACGAACAGGAGAGCGGCGACGAGCAGGCGCAGACGCATGGGGGACGTCATAACCTCGCTGCCGGCCGAAAGAAAGCCTGATGCTGCTAACACCTCCGCCGCGCGGAGGCCTCAGGGAGTGTCGCGTGGAGCCCGCGGGACATCGCGCTGAAACGCTACGCCTGCGGCCTCCTTCGACGATCGGCTTCGAAGCCTCGCCGGTACGGAGGCAGACGGCCTCGCGGCCTTAGCGCTGCGCGCCGAGCACGCAGTTCGGATCGTTCGTCCCGTCGCACATCCGGGCGATGAGGCCGCGGAAGCGCTCGTCCCGGCGCATGTCGGCGAACGACTGATCGAGCGGCTGGCCGTTACGCCCCAGGAGCTTGTTGAGCTGCGCCTCGACGTCGGCCTTCTTGGTCGGATGCGCCTTCATCTGCAGGAGGCGCACGAGGAGGTTCATCGAGCACTGCGGGCGCTGGATGCGGGCGTAGGCCGCGGCCAGCGTGTAGGTCGCCGAGACGTTGTAGGGATCGGCGGCGAGGGCTGTCAGCAGATCGCGCACGGCGGTCGTGATGTAGTCCTCGCGCAGCACGCGATCGACCTCGGCCGCATCGGCGGCGGCGAGCTGCGCGCGGGCCTGTTCGCCGAGGCGCTGGGACTCGGGGATCGAGCGCTCGTCGTAGGAGATCGCCTTCAGCGACGGCCCCTCCTCGAGCGGCTCGCAGTCGGTCCGCGTCTCGACCTTGGCCTCTTCGGGCGCGGGCTCGGGACGGAGCGGCGGGGGAGCAGCGGTGAGCTCGGCGCCACCACAAGCAGCCAGGAGAAGCGAGATGATTAGAGTACGCATGAGTTAGTTGCCGACCGCGGCGTTCGCGTCCTTGCGATAACCCGCGAACCAGCTCCCGTTCGCGGCGACATCGTTTGCGGCGTTGTCCGCCTGCTTCACGAACTTGGGGTGCTTGCGGAGATCGCCGATACGACGCAGGAGGGCGAGCGCGCAACCCTTGCGGAGCATGGTGTCGTAGGCCGTCGCGAGCTTCAGGGTCAGGTTGGCGTCGTACGGATTCTTCATCAGGGCGGTGCGGTACTTGTCGATCGCGGCCTTGAAGAGGGCCGCCTTCGACTGCTTGTCGGTCGCCTTCACGCCCTGAACGACGGCCGCATCACCGTCCGCGGCGGCCTGGCTCGAGGCCTTGTTATCGGCCTTCGGGTACATCTTCACGTCCTCGCGGAAACTGACCGGGCAGTCCTCGACATACTTCGGCAGGCTCGCCGTCGCGACCTCTTCCTCGGCCGGCTTTTTGACCTTGGGAGGATTCTTTTGCTTCTCGGGGCTCCCGCTGTAGAGCGGCTTGCAGCCCGTCATCCCGCTGAGGCCAATGAGGCCGAGCACGAGCCACACGAGCACCAGGTACCCTCTGCGCATGGCCCGAAGGTATCGCGACCGCGGCGCTACTGCCAGCGGGGGGACGCGTACCGCAGGATCGCGGGGACGAACGGAGCGGCCGCCGCAAGCAGCAGCGCACCGGCGACGCCCGGACGCAGCGCGCACATCATCGACGAGCCGGTGGCCAGCTCGACCGAGGCCGTGGCGATCAGGGCCGCGCCGGCCGCGCCCATGGCGAGGACGCCCCACGTGCGAAGCTTCACGAGCGCGCGAAGGCCGAAGCCGGCGAGCGCGAGCGTGCCGAGCGCGAGGACGGTGGACGCCGCGTCCTCCTTGGGGGCGAGCGCGTAGGCGAGCACGAAGGGCAGGGAAACCCCGGCGCGAATCACCGAGCGACCGAGGCGCTGCACGGCGCTGTCATCGAGGTGCCAGCGCTCGCGCCACTCGAGGCGGCCATCGAAGGGACCGCTCATCGAGTTGCCCCAGAGGAGGAGCGTGGCCGCGAGGTGCGTACCACCGATGAAGAGCACGATCGGCTCGGGGCCGATCTGCCACATCCCCACTGCGGCCGTGATCACGCCGTAGAGACCAACCCCGACCGCATACCAGCGGGCCCAGAAGTACCCGGCCACGACCGCGAAGAACGCCAGGCCGTAGCAGCCGGCGATGCCCGCCAGCATGGGCGACAGCTCGGGAACCTGCGCGGAGAGCGCGAGGAGAGCGTAGATGAGGGTCCAGAACGCGAACACGGTGGCGGCCAGCGCCTTCCGTTCACCCACGAGCTTCATGCGTCGAGTATAGCCCTCGCCCGCTGCCCGGCGAGCCCGACTTTCGTCCGCGATACGCTAGGGCGTCTTCGTAGTCGGGAACGACTTCTGGACGATGAGCCGGAAGCGCTTGTAGCCGGCTTCCTTCTGCTTCGCCGAATACATGACCTCGATCAGCGTGTGATACGGGGTCGTGCGGTCGGCGATCACGAGCAGCTCGGGGATGTCCTTCGTGGGATCGAACGAGGGGTCGGTGGCACGCTTCTTCGCGACCTGATCGGTGCGGAGGGCGCCGAGGAACGTCGTGAGGCGCGGGATCTTCATGCCCTTCGCGCCGCCGTCCTTCGATGCCGGGTCGATGTTGCCGTTGTTGATCGTCACGATGGGCTGGCCCTCGACGACCACGCCTTCCTTGGTGATGATCAGCGTCGCGGCACCCTCGGGCAGGTCGTCCGCCGACAGCGTGTGGGGCAGCGAGACACCGTTCGCCTCGATGCTGGCGCTGTTCGCCACCTGATAGATGAAGGCGACGAGGAGGATCGTCATCATGTCCATCATCGGCATGATGTTGAGGTGTCGGATCTCCTCGCCCTCCGGGACGCGAGAGACGCTGCGGCGGACGAGCGACCGCGCTTCGCGCTGCGTAAAGCTCATTCGAGCCCCGTCGAGAACTGGATGTCGTGGAAGAGCGCCATCGTGTTCTGATCGTACGGCGCGCGCTCCGTATCGTACGTCTTCTCGGCGATCGGGTTGGGATCCTTCTTCAGCGCCGGGTCGGACGAGGGGAGCTTGCAGCCCTCGATCGGCTTACCCATCTCCGGCAGCTTGCAGCGCATCGCCGACATGATCGAGGCGATCGTGCCATACGGAATGGCGCCATCGGCCTGGAGCACGATCGTGTACGTGTCGGCCTTGCGCGGCCGCTTGCCATAGCGACGACCCGCAATCTCGACGAGCACTTCATTGAAGCGGCGGTACTCGTACACCGGCCCGATCTCGTCGGGGCCCGGCGCGCAGGTGAGGGTGGCGGGATCGCAGAAGTTCGACTCGCACATGTACCCGCCGTCGCACGGGTCCATATTGCGGCCGACGCGCTTGAACGTGTAGCCGGGCTTCGGCTGGAGGAGCGTGCCCTCGAGGCCCGTGGCGGACCAGAGGATCATCTCGTCGCGCTTCACGGAGAGGAACAGCTTCAGCGGCTGGTCGTCCGGCTTGGTGGCCGGGTTGGCGACGTTGGCCTGGGGCGGCCCCTTGTCGGGCAGGGTGGTGTCGATCTGGACGAGGATGAGCCCCGAGCTCACCGAGGCGAGCAGGAACAGCATGAGGTTCGTGACGATGTCGAGGAACGGGATGAGGTTGAGCTCTCCGCTCTCCATCTCCTCGGCTTCGACGTCATCCTCGCGGCGCTTGACCGCGGCGCGCTGCTTGGCGCGGACTCTCTGTGCTGAATAGAGCACGGGTCGCTCTTACGCTCCCTGCGTCTCGTCCTCGGTGGGGGCGGCGGGCGCACGCGCACCCGTTCCAGCCGCCGCACTCTCGGCGAGGAGGTTCTCGAAGCGGAGGTTGAACGCCTCGAGATCCGAGACCACGCGCTTGCTGGCCGAGGAGAGGATGAGGTGCCCGATCATGCAGATGAGGGCGATGAAGAGACCAACGGCGGTGTTGTACATGGCCTCCGCGATACCGTCGGAGAGCTGCTTCTGGCGCTCGGCCGGGTTCGCGTTGCCGACGGCGGCGAACGTGTTGATGAGACCGACGATGGTGCCGACGAGCCCGATCAGCGTGGTGATGTTCGCGAGCGACCAGAGGGCACCGATGCGCGTCTTCACCTCGGGGAGAGCGTCGGTCATCGTCTCTTCCATCGCCTGCGCGACGGCGGCTTCACCGCGATGCAGGCGATTGAGGCCCGCCTTGGCGACGCGCGCCACCGGCGCCGACGTCGCATCACACAGCTTCTTCGCCCGATCGACGTTGTTCGCCGAGAGGAGCTTGCGCAGCTGCTCGAGGAACGCCTTGGCGTTCAAGTGGCCCCGCCCCAGGAAGTAGATGGCGCGCTCGACGATCACCCCGATCACGATCGCCAAGAAGAAGATGTTGACGATGAGGAGAGGACCGCCCTTTTGGAACAGTTCACTTAGCCAGCTCACGGCCGCAGTTGTAGCGAGAGGCGGCTTGTCGCGTCAAGCGAGCGACCCGTGAGAGTCGCAAATAAATCGGGATCTTATGTGCGAGACGTCGGTGCAGGGCCGGCGCAATCGGCCTTGCAACTCCCTAGTCGTTCAGGGCGCCGGCCATGATCCAGCGCTCGATCGCTGCCCGCTTCTCGACGCAAAGAGGCGCTCCACCCGTCCCCTGGGGCATGTAGCCCACCGAGGCTGGCGGCTCCTCGGCGGGCGGGGTCGCCTCGGCGAGGGGCACGTGCTGCATGATCACGAGCAGGTAGCTCGCCTTGGGGTCGCCCGCGGCCACCATCTTGTGGGCTGGCGAGATGGCCGAGTCGACCCCCACGAGATCGGCAAACGCCATGCCTTCTCGGAGGTCCAGGCGGCCGGCATCCGTGTTCGCGCCGTTGTGGCACCCACTGAACACACACGACTGCTTGAAGATCTTCGCCTCGATGTTGGCGAGGTTCTGGTAGGTCGTCGCTTCCATGCACGACGCACTGATGGGGGCGTCGATGGGCATGCCGTCGGTGTCGTCCGAGATTCCGTCATCGTCATCGTCGAGGCTCGTGCGGCAGCCGACGGAGGCGAGCAAGCAGGCGGCGAGGGCGAGGCGCAACATCGAGGTGGACGTTATCACGCACTCACGTAGGAGCCGCGTGACCGATCAGACGATGTGATCGCGGCCGTGACTAGAGGCACGACAGGGAGGCGCACTTGACCTCCTTGGGGAGCACGGGCGCGTCCACGAGGTCGTCGAACGAGCGGACCGGGGCCGCCCCGAAGAACCCGCGGGGCAGGGTGCCGCGGACAAATGGCATCCATGTCGCGCCCTCGGTGCGCGGCCCCGCGGGGCCTCCTCCCCACGGTTCGACGCGGGCGAAGGTCACCCCGGCCGGCACGGGGAAATCGCGGACGGGCGTCCGCGGATGCGCCTTCTGCATGAAGTCGAGCCAGATGGGGACGGCGATGCCGCCGCCCGTGATCTCGTCGCCGATGGGCGTGGAGTCGTCGCGGCCGACCCAGACGGTGGCGAGCAGGTCCGGGGTGAAGCCGGTGAACCACACGTCGCGGTAGTTCGCGGACGTGCCCGTCTTCCCGGCGATGGGACGGCCGAGCCGCTGGGCGAACTTGGCGGTGCCGCGCGCGACGACGCCCTTCATCATGTTGACGGTGACGTAGGCGACCTCCGGGGAGAGGACCTGCGTGCCCGGTTCCGGGTTGCGGAAGTCGTTGACGACGCGGCCGCCTTGGTCGGTCACGAGGTCATAGAAGCGTGGGGTGACGCGCCGCCCACCGTTGGCGATGCCGGCATATCCGGTCGCGATCTCGAGCGGGGTGAGGTCGGGGGTGCCGAGGCTGATCGAGATGTGGCGGGGGATGGGCGACTGGATGCCGAACCCGCGCAGGATCTCGATCAAGCGGTCCAGGCCCACCTGCACCGAGAGCTGGACGCTGATCGTGTTCAGCGAGTAGGCAAGCGCGGTCATGAGCGTGACCGACCCCATGTACCGGTTGTCGTAGTTCGCGGGGGTCCACATGCCCGTCGCGGTCTGCACCGTGTACGGACCATCGTGCATGCGGTCGACCGGTGTGCGACCGGCCTCGATCGCGGCGGCGTAGATGAAGGGCTTGATGGACGAGCCGACCTGGCGCCGGGCCTGCGTGACGCGATCGAACTGCGACGTGGTCCAGTCGTAGCCACCGACGAGGGCCACCACGCGGCCGGTCGAGGGCTCGAGCACGACCATCGCCCCCTGCAGTACGGGGCGCTGCGCGAGGGTCACGGCCTTGCCGTCGGCGGTGAGCCGGACGGGAACGAGATCACCGAGCCGCGCCACCTCCCCGACCCCCGGCGGCAGCGGAGCGAGCCTGGGGGGCGGCGGCTTGTCGGGCTGGGGCTTCTTCTGCTCGTACTTCCAGGTGCGGACCGCTTTCGCATCGGCCTCGACGAGCGGCAGGCGCATCGGCCCGAGGTCGACGGTCACGGTGTTGCGCTTGCCGAGCTCGACGATCATGGCGCCGTACGTCTGATCGGGGAGGACGGAGTCGGCGAGCGCGGAGACATCATTGGAGGCCCCCGCGATCGGGTGCGCCGGGCCGCCCGTCCACGCGCCGCGCTTGTCCTCGGGCACGGTGGCGATCGGGCCGCGGAAACCGAGCCGGCGATCGAGGCTCTCGAGGCCCTTCTTCAGCGCCCCCTCGGCGGCCTCCTGCATGCGCGTGTCGAGCGTCGAGAAGAACTTGAGGCCGCCGCGAAAGAGGTCGCTGTTGCCGTACTTCGCCGTGGCGTGCTTCCGCACGTACTCGACGAAGTACGGCGACGCGAGGTGGTTGAGGTCGCTCTTCGCGATGAGCGCGATGGGCTCGGCGAGGGCCCGTTCGTATTCGGCGACGGAGATGTACTTGTCGTCGCGCATGTGGCCGAGCACGTACCGCTGGCGGGCGCGCGCGTTGTCCATGCTGTTGTGCGGTGCGTTCTCCGTCGGGCCCGAGACCACGCCCGCGAGCATGGCGGCCTCGGCGATCGTGAGGTCCTCGACCTCCTTGCCGAAGTACGTGCGGGCGGCGGCGGCGACGCCGTACGCGCCGTTCCCTAGATAGATGTGGTTCAGGTAGATCGTGAGGATCTCCGCCTTCGTGAGCTCGCGCTCGACGCGGACGGACAGGATCACCTCCTTCAGCTTCCGGCGGTACTTGAGGAGCTTCGCCATGAACTGGCGATCGGTGTCGGAGAGCCCGAGGGCGCCCATCGTCTCCTCGCCGACGAGCAGCGTCTGCTTGATGATCTGCTGGGTGATCGTCGAGCCGCCCTGCTTGATGTCGCCGTCAGCGCGGAAGTTCTTGCCCGCCGCGCGCGCGATCCCGATGAGATCGAAGCCGCCGTGGCGGTAGAAGCGGCGGTCCTCGGCGGAGAGGAACGCGGCCGGCACGTGGGGCGGCATGCGCTCGAGGGCGATGATGCGCCGGTTCTCGATGGAGAACGTCCCGATCTCCTCGCCGTCCGACGAGAGCACCGTGCTCTTTCGGTTCGGCTGGTACTCGAGGAGCATCGACAGGTCCTGCGGCAGGTCCTTGTTCACCTCGCGGACGACGAAGTAGATCATCGCCGCGCCGAGCGAGACGCCGTACACGAGGCCGAGGAACACGAACCGGAAGAAGCCGAACGCCTTGAGCCGGCGCTTTCTGCGCTTGGGCTTGGGCGGCTTGGCGGGTTGCTCCGGTACGGGGAACCGAACCTGCGCGGGGCGATCCTCGGAAGGCACGGTATGCTCAGTGTATGAGGATGTCGCGCTGGCTGCACGCGATGGCGATCATCGCCATGGCCGCCAGCGTGGCCGACGGGCAGCCGACCCCCCTCGAGGACGAGACCGAGGACGAGGAGATGGACCCGCCCCCCGCCCCCGGGGTCGCGGTGGTCACGCCGGCCGGGATATCGCCGGTCGAGTCGTCGGATATCCCTGCCTGGCGGGCGCCCCCGCCGCGCTTCGCCGTCGCGAAGTTCAGGAACGAGGGTGACGTGCGGGCGTTCGATTGGCTCGTCGCCGGCGCGCCGTTCGAGATCGTCGAGAAGACGGAAGACGTGTTTGGCCTCGAGCCGACGGGCGGAGTACTCGCGGTGACCGCGGATGTCGTCGAGGACGAGCCCGGGCCCGTCCTGGCGTTCGCGCAGAAGCGCGACGCCCGATGGGTGATCACGGGCTGGTTCGATCGCACGAACTGGCAGCTCCGTCTCGGCATCACGCTCTGGACGATCAACGGCCCGACGGCGGTCGTCGCCGCCGAGACGCAGCGCACGGGCGAGCTGAAGGACTACCACCGGCTCCTCGGCGAGGCGCTGGGGGAGGCGTGGCAGGGGGCGGGCTTCGTCATCGACCCGGGCAAGCAGGCGCGGCTCGACCGCGCGCTCGCGACGGACGTGTACTCGGTGAACTTGATGGGCCGTGGGCTCGGCCACCTGACCGGGGCGCTGGGGCCGATCAACGCGAAGGCGGCGCAACACGATCTCGAGCGCGCCGTGTTCATCGACCCGAAGAACTACGAGGCGCAGCGCCTGATCGGCGAGCTCTACTACTACCTCGTCGTCACCGATCCGAAGGCGGACCCCAAGCTCGCGCAGCGCGCGGCCGGCAAGCTGAACTACGCCCACGACCTCGCGCCGAACGACATCGCGTCGACGCGGGGCGCGGCGGTGGCGGCGTGGCGCAACGACAAGCACGAGCTCGCCCGCGAGCTGTGGACGAAGGTCGTCACGAGGAAGCCGTGGGACCTCGACGCTCGCTACTACCTCGGCGCGGCGCTGTGGGAGCTCGGCGAGATGGAGGCTGCCGAGAAGCAGCTCGAGCAGGTGACGGCGAAGGCCCCCGACAACCTCCCGGCGCGGCGCGTGCTCGTGTTGATCCACGCCTCGCGGGGCGACTCGTCGCGGCTCGTGACCGAGCTCGAGGCGATCGCGAAGCAGCTGCCCGAGGACCTCGCGGTGAAGAACGACCTCGCCGTCGCCTACGGCGCGGTGAATCGCTGGCGGGATGGGGTGAAGCTCCTCGAGGAGATCGTCGGCGCGCGCCCCACCGACATGCCGCTGCACGCCCGCGTCGGCGATGCATACGTGAAGCTCGGCGAGGTGGACACGGCGGTGGGCTGGTACACCCGTGCCCAGCGGCTCGCGCCGGATTCGAGCTTTCCGAGCTTCATGGCCGCCCAGGCGCTCTACGACGCGGGGCGGATCGACGAAGCGCACCGCGCGTACACCATCGCGCAGAAGTTCAAGAGCTACCTCGCGGCGTCGGAGCAGGCGCTTGCCGTGATCGCGCTCAAGAAGAACAACAGCAACGAGGCCGCCTGGTATGCGCGCCGCGCGGTCCGCGGGGGCCCTCGCACCATCCTCTCCTGGCGCACGCTCGTGGTCGCCGAGCTCACGCGCAAGGACCCGACGGCGGCGTTGACCGCCCTCGAGCAGGCGCTCGGCGGATGGCCCACCGACGGCAAGCTCCTGTACCTCGCCGGCGTCGCCCACGCGATGCTGGGCAACCGGGTGGCGGCGGCCGAGCGGCTCCAGCAGGCCGTCGACGCGGCGCCATACCTCGTGGCGGCCAAGAGCGCGCTCGCGACCCTGAATGCGGGCGGGACGGTGGCGCTCGACTATCAGCTGGAGCTCGTGCGGCCGTGGGGCGATGCGGTGGCCATCGCGGAGGCGCTCGTCCGGTACGAGCAGCTCCAGACCTCGCTCGCCGCGGTCCGCGTCGGGTACCAGCAGCAGGTGCTGACGATCCTCGGCGCGCTGGGTAAGGGACCCAACGCCCCCGTCAAGCTACCGGCGGTGAAGCGCTGCCCGCTCGTGACGATCGCGCCGCGCTGGTCGCGAGCCCAGCAGGAGCTGAGGCGCTACGAGAAGATTGGCGAGGAGCTCGAGCAAACCTACAAGTTCATCGGTCGCCACGACGAGCTCGGGGCGACGGGCGGGCTCCTGCCGGGGGCGAAGCGCGACGCACTCGAGGCGCGGGCCGCGATGAAGACCGCGCTCGCCGACATCTCCGAGCTCCGCGCCGAGTGGACGCGTGGCCTGGGCCCCGAGCTCAAGGTCGCGGGCTGCACCGACAAGCTGCTCGCCGCTGCCGTCCTCGATCCCGAGCGCTACCGCGTGGTCGAGGAGGATCGACTGATCGAGTTGCCCGAGTCGGTGCCGCCGCGCCCCAAGCCGCGCGCGACGTTCTACGTCGACAACACCCGGTGCGCCGATCCGGTCGACGTGTGGATCGACGGCACGCTGCTCGGGCAGGTCGCCCCCGGTCGCCGGAGTGCGCTCGTGGCCGACAGCGGTGAGCGTGCGCTGTGCCTCATCATCCCCGGCGCGGCCCAGTGCGGCGAGCGCGGCACCGTACGACAGGCGTACCTGCACGACGGCTGGTCGACGACGCTGTACTGTCCGAAGTGACTCATGGGAATGCCTCAGCTCTGGTTTGCGTCGCCGCGCGTGCTCCCCAAGGCGGAGAAGCTGCAGGGCCGGGTCGTCGTCCTCGATATCGCGTTCGCGGCGACGGTGGGGACGAGCATCTCGTTCGAGGCCATCACGAAGCCGTTCCTCGACGGGCTCGGGGACCGGCTCGCGGCGTGGGTCGATCACCACGACCACGAGAAGCACGCCCAGTTCAAGTACGACTCGCGCTTCGTCCTCTCGACGAAGGCCGAGCACGGGGCCTGCCCCGAGATGGTGACCGCGGAGCTGGTGCGCCAGACGGGGCCCATCGACTGCATCTGCACGCACGTGGATCTCGACGGGCTGTACGCGGCGGCGAAGTGGATCCTCGGCGGCAAGGAGCCCTACAAGGGCGCCGACGACGACGCCCGGGCAGTCGACACGCGCGTCGGGACGCCGGGGGCGATCGGCACCCGGATCGATCGCGCGTTGCGGGCGAAGTTCCGCGACGATCAGCTGAAGCGCGCCGTCGTGCAGTACCTGGTCGGGGGGCTGCAGAAGGGGCCGCACGAGGAGCTGATCCGCGAGGCCGCGGAGGAGTTCGAGCGGCGGGATGCCAAGACGCAGGAGCTCGCGGGCCGGTTCACGCTGCGCGGGCGCGTGGCCGTCGTCGACACGGCGGGGGCGGCGGGACAGTTCGACAAGACGGACCTGCTCCTGGCCGGTCAGGCGAAGGCGCCCGTCTCGATGGTGCGTGACTCGGGGATGCTGACGATCGCGGCTGCGTTCGACTCGGGCTGGGACTTCGTGGAGCTCTTCAAGCTCGGCGGCGGGATGCCGACCCGGGTGACGATACCGGAGGCGAGCTCCGCGCGGGCGCGGGGCGAAGCGCCGCCGAATGGCGCGGTTGGATCGCCCCTCGACGACGCGATCGCGACGATCAACAACGCGCCCGCCCCGACGCCGCGGATGGTAGGTAAGGACCATGACCACGACTAGCGATGGGCGCCGCCCCCTCGCCGTGAGAGGGGAAGAGAAGTCCCGCGCCGACGAGGTCGCCGACGATCTCCTCGAGGCGTACTACGCGCCCGAAGCGCGCGAGATGCAGCACATCGGGAGCTACGAGCTGCCGAGCGAGGCGCAGGTCGAGCACATCGTGGACCTGGCCCGCGCCCTCCTGTTCCCGGGGTACTTCGGCCCGGACGTGACCCGCGCGGGGAAGGGGGAGCTCCGGGCGCTCGTGCGAGCTCGCGTGCAGGAGCTGCGGCGGGCGCTGCACCGCCAGGTGTACCGGGCGCTCCATCACAAGCGGCAGCAGTCTCTCGGGCAGTCGGACCTCGAGTGCGTCGAGTGCTCGTCGCGAGCGGACTCGGTGACCGACCGCTTCCTGGCCCGGCTGCCGGAGCTGCGGACCGCGGTGCGCCACGATCTGAACGCGGCCTACATCGCCGACCCGGCGGCCACGGGCGTCGACGAGATCCTCCTGTGCTACCCCGGCACCTATGCGATCACCGTGTACCGGATCGCCCACGCGCTCCTCGCCGAAGGCTCGGTGGTCGTACCGCGCATGATGACGGAGCTGGCCCATCGCCGGACCGGCATCGACATCCATCCGGGCGCGGAGATCGGGCAGTCGTTCTTCATCGATCACGGCACGGGCGTCGTCATCGGGGAAACCACCCTGATCGGGCAGCGGGTCCGCATCTACCAGGGGGTGACGCTCGGGGCGCTCAGCGTCCCGCAGGGGGAGGCGCGCCCCATCCCGGGGAAGCGCCGGCATCCGACCATCGAGGACGATGTCGTGATCTATGCGAACGCCACCATCCTCGGCGGCGACACGGTCATCGGGGCGGGGGCGGTGATCGGCGGCAATGCCTTCGTGACCGGTAGCGTGGAGCCGGGCGCGAAAGTGTCGGGTTTCAAGCGGTCCTGATAGTATTTCCGGGTCTCATCATGGCCGAAGAGCAAGTCAGGCCTCGCACCGCCACGCGCCTGCGCGCGGAGGCACCTGCGGGCTTTGCTCCTTCGGGAGAAGAAGGCCGCCAGCGGATCGGGCGCTACGAGGTCATCAAGACCATCGGCAAGGGCGCGATGGGCGTGGTCTACAAGGCCCGCGATCCGTTGCTCGATCGCATCGTCGCGGTGAAGACGATCAGCTCGCCGCAGGGGCAGGGGCGTCGCGTTCGCTCTGCCTTCCTCGAGCGCTTCCAGCGCGAGGCCAAGGCCGCGGCGAAGATGCAGCACCCGGCGATCGTCACGATCTTCGACGTCGGCGTCGATGAAGACCTCGGCGCGCCGTTCATGGTGCTCGAGTACCTGCCCGGCGAGACGCTCGCCGATCGCCTCGACCGCGTGCGCATCCCGCTGCAGCGCTGCGTGTCGATCGCGCTCGACCTCGCCTCCGCGCTCGCCTTCGCCCACCGTCAGCGCATCGTCCACCGCGACGTGAAGCCGGCGAACGTCCTCCACGCGGGCGACAGCCGCTGGAAGCTGGCCGACTTCGGCATCGCGCGTATGCCCGACTCGGACCTCACCCAGGTCGGCATCTTCATGGGCACGCCGGGCTACTCGCCGCCCGAGGCGATCCGCGAGGGGCGCTACACCCCGCAGGCCGACGTCTTCGCCTGGGGCGCCTGCTTCTACGAGCTCCTGTCGGGGCGCATCCCGTACGAGGGGCCCGACACGAAGACCACCAACGGCTTCGTCGTGCAGGGCAACGCTCCGCCGCCGACGAAGCACGATCCGTCCATTCCCGAGCCGCTCTCCGCGCTCGCCATGCACGCCCTCCAGGCCTCCGCGCACTCGCGCTTCAAGGATGCGGCCGAGGCGGAGGCCGCGCTCCGCGAAGCGTGGGACCGCTGCCTGATCCAGGGCATCGTCCACCCCGCCGTCCTCACGATGGAGGAGACGCCGCACGAG
>JALHPV010000135.1 GCA_022842285.1 Kofleriaceae bacterium | reverse complement strand
CGATCGCGGCGCGGATCTCGGCGGGCGGCGTCCGCCGCGCCGGCTCGTACACCTGGTACTCGATGTCGAGGATCGCGGGCAGGAGGTTCATCGCCTCGTGGTGCGGCACCAGGCGATACGTCACTTCGGCCGGCGCCGCCGGCACGGTCGCAGGACCGGCGGCGGCGTTCGCCCAGGCCGGCGGCTTCTCGCCCTCGTGCGCGTCGAGCCACGACAAGGAGCGGCGGATGGCATCGAACAGCATGTCGATCTCGCGCGCGAGGAACGAGTCACTGAGGCGGTAGCGAGCGGTGCGCGTGCCGGCGGCGAACACGATGGCGCCGCGCCAGAAGCGCTGACCGATGAAGGCGTCGAGGTGCGCCGCCGTCGGTAGATCGAAGGCGAACGCGTAGCCGGCCGCGCGCGGGAACTGCACGAGGTGGGGATACGCGCGCGCGATCTGCGCGAGGCGCGGCACCACGAGCTTCTCGAGACGCTCGGCGTTGTGGCTCGTCGAGACCATGTCGGCGTGGATGCGGCCGCGCACCAGCGACGCCTCGTGAGCGCTCGCGGGCTCGGGATCCGCGAAGCGCGACATCACGACGCCGACCTGCGCCCGCTTCGCGAAGGTGACCGCGTCGGGGTAGTCCGGCTGGCCCCGCTGGTTCAGGAGGCGGAACTTCGAATGCCACGCGAACGGACCACCGAGACCAAAGCCGACCTGCACCTCGTCGAACACGAGGAAGCACTGGTGGTGCCGCGTGAGCAATCGCAGGGCGCGGAAGAAGCGCTCGGTGGCGTAGCGGTCGCCACCCTCGCTCTGCATCGGCTCGATGATCGTGCAGAAGTACTCGCCGGTGGAGAGCGCGGCATGCACGGCGGCGAGCGATGCGACCTCCGCCGCGAGGAGCGCGTCATCCTTGGCCTGCCCGAAGCGCTCCTGCAGCTCGGCGATGTCGCCGGTGGCGGCGGCGGCGTAGAACCCACTCGGTGCGGGCGGCTCGTCGCCGGGCTGCGCCCAGAGCGGAAACGGCGCGAACTGGCACTGGTAGCCGTCGAGCTCGAACGGCGTGCGCTTGCTCGGCGAGTGCGTCGCATGCAGCGCGAGGAGCGCGCGACCGTGAAAGCTGCCATCGAAGGCGAGGACCTTCGTCGCGTCCTTGCGCGCACAGTTGATGCGGCAGAGCGCCATCGCCTTCTCGTTGGCCTCGGCGCCCGACGCCACGAACGTGACGTGCGGCAGGCCCGGGACGAGCTGGCGGAGGGTGTTCGCGTACTCCGTCGCGGCGAACGTCTCGGTGATCGCGGTGTCCTCGTTGTTCACGAGCGTGTCGCGGAACTCGCCCTCGACGTACGCGCGGACCACGGGGTCCTCGGCGAAGCCACCGACGATCGTCGCCGTCTGGCTCATTCCGTCGAGGACGGCCATCGGCTCGGCGTCGATCGACACCATCCACGGACCGGAGCTGCGCAGGTGATCGAACACCGGCGGCTTCTTCTCCTTCGGCACGCGGTCACCGGCGTAGAGCCGCGCGAGCAACGCTTCGCTGGCGGGCAGCGCCCCGCCCTTCGGCAGATGCGGGCTCATGGGGCGCGGCAGATCGAGGAGTGTGCGCGCCGCCTCCGCCGCCTCCTCGGCCGTGTGCTGCGCGTCGAGCCGGTCCAGGTCCGTCGCGGGGATCAAGGCCGCGAGGTGCGGGTGCGGCGTGACGGCGCCGAGCGGATTCTCGAGGACGGCGACGGGTGTGGTGACGTTGCGATGCGCCCACGCGCCGGCCGGCCGATAGTTGCCACTCTTGCCCACGCCGCCGAACGGCAGCTTCGGCGACGCGAGGTTCGTCGAGCGGTTGCGGTTGAGGATGCCCGACCGCGTCCCCTTGAAGAAGGCCTCGAAGCGGTCAGACGACCCGGTGAACACGGCGTTCGCGAAGCCGTACGGCGAGGCGTTGATGACCGCGATGGCCTCTTCGTCGGAGTCGACGACCTCCACGCAGAGATCCGGCCCGAACACCTCGATATCGGTGTAGCCGGCGATGTGATGCACGCCCGGCGGCAGCTTGTGCAGCGACGGCGTGCGGTAGTAGCCGCCCGGCAGGTGCTGCCCGGGCACGATGGCTTCCACGCCGCCCTGCTTCGCCGCCTCGAGCGCGAGCTCCAGCTTGTCGAGCGCGCCCTTCGTGGCGAGGGGGCCGGCGAACACCGCCGGATCGTCGGGGTGTCCGTACTTGAGGCCGCGTGCGACCTCGGCCATCGCCGCGATGAAGCGGTCGGCGATCTTGCGGTGCACGAGCACGCGATCCGTACCCGTGCAGCGCTGGCCGGCGGAGAGATAGCCCCCAACGGCGACCTCGTGCACGGCCTGGCGCAGCGCGCAGTCATCGAGGACGACGCACATGTTCTTGCCGCCCATCTCGAGCGCGACGAGCAACTCGGGGCGATCGAGCGCGGACTCGAGGATGCGACGCCCGACAGGCCAGCTGCCGGTGAAGCACAGGCCGCGGATCGCGCTCTCCTTCACCATCGCCGCGCCCACCGTGCCGTCACCGACGACAAGGTTGAACACGCCGGCCGGGAACCCGGCCGCATGGGCCGCCTCCGCGTAGCGCTGGCCACACAGCGGCGAGATGTCCGACGGCTTGACGACGACCGTGTTGCCGGCGAGCAGCGCGGGAATCACGTGGGCGTGGCAGAGGTGCAGAGGGAAGTTGTACGGACCGATCACGCCGACGACGCCGAGGGCCTGGTAGCGGAGGTGCTCCCCCGGCGCGACCTGCCCGGGGTGGAGGTCGCCCGCCAGCGCGCCCTTCACCAGATCGAACCGGTTCAGGAGCGTCGTGATCTCGACCTTGGCTTCGCTTCGGATCTTGCCGGTCTCGAGGGTGATGGCCTCGGCGAGCGCATCCGCACGCTTCGCGATCTCCGCCTTGAACTTCTCGAGGTGTGCGAACCGCTGCGCGGTCGTGAGGGCCGCCCAGCTCGCAGAGGCTGTGGCGGCAGCGCTCGCTGCCTCACTCACTGCGCTCGTGGTGAACCCCGTCTCGAACACGACGGCGCCATCGGCGGCCGGATTCTTCGAAACCAGGGCCTTGCCGGTCGGCGCGACGAATGCACCAGCGATGTAGTTCCCGAGCGCTTGCACGGGCGAAGTACACCCCCCGGATCTACAGGGGTCAAGTCGACGCGCTAGGCACCGGCATCCATATGGCATCATTAGTGTTTCTGGCCGGCCCGATCGCTGGACGCCGGTTCAAGCTCGCCGCGGGCGAGCATGTCATCGGCCGGCGGTCGGATAGCCAGGTGTTCGTCCCCGACATGCGCGTGTCGCGGCAACACGCGAAGATCGTGAGTGACGGTGAGGGTTGGAAGCTGGTCGACCTCGGCTCGAACAACGGCACGTTCGTGAACGGCAACCGCGTCGCCGGCACGATCGCGCTCCATCACGAGGACGAGATCCTCATCGCGAACAACCGCATCAAGATCGATGTGAAGGCGACGCCGTCGGCGCCCTACGAGTCGATGCGGCGCGCGACGATCATTCCTGGCCACAGCACGTCGGTGATCCACAGCCGGGCCGAGACCGATCCGGGGCGGGCGGCGCTCATGACGAGCGGACTGATGTCGATCGGGGACCAGCGCGAGCTGCGCCTGATCGAGCGCAAGCTCGAAGCGCTCACGCAGATCCTCCACGCGACTGCGGCCAGCGACACGCCCGATGCGCTCCTCGAGAAGATCGTCGGAGCGCTGCTCGAGGTCTTCCCGCAGGCGCAGCACGTGGGGGTGCTCGTCTCCGAGGAGAAGCACGGCGAGCTCCAGATCAAGGTGCAGAAGCACCGGACGGGCCTCGTCGATGAGCCCCTCCTCGTCCCCGGCACGATCGTCTCTCACGTCGTCTCGGAGTCACGCAGCGTGCTGCTCTCGGAGTCGACTGTCGGTGAGGAGACGATCGGCAGGCGTATGGGCGCGCCGCTCGTCTATCACGGCGCGCACTATGGCGTGGTCTACGTCGAGACGAAGCACAGCGGCTTCCGGCAGGAGGACGTGGACTTGCTGCAGTCGATCGCGACGCAGGCCGGGCTCGCCATCCACGCCGCCCGCGTCGCGGCGCAGCTCGCACGCCGTGACCAGATCGAGCGTGACCTGCGCATGGCCCGTCAGATCCAGCGGTCGCTGCTGCCCGCGAAGCCGCCCGAGGTCACGGGCCTCGACTTCGCCGTGCACTACGAGCCCGCGCATCAGATCGGCGGCGACTTCTATGACTTCATCTGGCACGACCCGTCGCATCTGGGCCTCTGTGTGGGTGACGTCTCGGGCAAGGCGATCAGCGCCGCGCTGTACATGGCGCGCCTCACGTCCGAGCTCAAGTCGCGCGCCGCGATCGCCCGCACGCCGGCCCGCCTGCTCCGCCGCGTGAACCAGGAGATGGTCAGCCTCGGCGACGACGGCATGTTCGCGACCCTCGTCTACTGCATGTACGACCTCGAGCAGCGGACCATCACGTTCACCAACGCGGGGCACTGTTTGCCCCTGCTGCGCCGAGACGACCATGTCTTCCCGCTCGAGGCCGAGAAGGCCCATGTCCAGCCGCTCGGCGTGACCCCCGACATGGAAGCGGGCGAAGCCAAGGTGCAGCTCCACACCGGCGACATGCTCATCATGGTGTCCGACGGCATCATCGAAGCGCGCGACGGCAAGGGCAACGAGTACGGCCTGCTGCGCCTCCAGCGTCGCATCAAGACCGCCCGCGGGGGCGCGGAGGACATCATCAAGGCGATCCTCGCCGACGTCGACACGCACACCGGCGGTACCGCCCAGTCGGATGACATGACCATCGTCGCGATGGCGATCGACGCCCGCAGCGCGAGGCGGAAGACGACGACGTTTCCCGGCGTCGAGCCGCCCGCCGAGGCGACCGAACCGACCGGCTAGCGCCTGCGGGCCACCTGGCAGCGGGTATTTGCGTGGTCGACGCCCCGCCTAACCCATCGCAATCGCGCCGGTTCCGAGATGTCCGGCCGCGAACTTGGGGGGGTGATCCTGCGGACCCTGCGGGCCCCTTGCCTTCCGTGACGCGACCATGGCATAAGCTCGCTCCCCCCTCGGGAAAGAAGCACTGCTATGGCGAAGAAGGGCAAAGGCGGCCGCGAGCTTATCCGGCTCGTTTCCACCGCGAACACCGGGTTTTTCTACACGACCTCGAAGAACCGCAAGCGCACCCCCGACAAGCTCGTGCTGAAGAAGTACGACCCGGTGGTTCGCAAGCACGTCGAGTTCAAAGAGTCGAAGATTTAAGGATACGTGCCATGTCTCGCGTATGTCAGGTAACCGGTAAGCGGCCCCTCAACGGGTCGAACGTCTCGCACTCGAACCGCCACACGCGTCGGCGCTTCGAGATCAACCTCCGCACCAAGCGCTTCTGGGTCGAGGACGAGAAGCGCTGGATCACGCTCCGCGTGTCGGCGCGCGGCATGCGTCGCATCGACAAGCTCGGACTCGCGGCCGTGGTCGCAGAGCTCCGCGCTCGCGGCGAGAAGATCTGAACCCTCCGGCCTCGGGCTCCATGCCGAGGACCGCTGGTTTGCAAAGCTCGGGCATCGCGCCCCGGGCTTTTGCCGTTTCGGCGCTCTTGCTAGGCGCCTGCCCGGGACCACAGCACCCCCGCGAGGAGCCTCCCGGCTCGGTCACGCAGGCCGTCGGGCGACCGGGGCTCCAGCTACGTGGCGTCGCCGCCGATCGCGCCCATGCGTACGCGAGCCTCTCGGATGGATCCGCACGCCGGACGACGATCGAGGCCTGGCACGGCGGGCAGGTCGAATGGCGCACCGTCATCTCCGGAGACGGCGGACCGCTCGCACGGACGAAGGAGCAGATCGTCGCCGCCATCACCGCCGGTGAACCCGCCGTGCGCGGCGAGCCGGGAGCCCAGGTCGTCGGGCTCTCCCAGGAGGGCGGCAGCATCGCCTGGACCGTGAGCTTCGGCTCGACCGAGTGGTCGCTCGTATCGGCACTCGCGCCGATGGGCCCCGACGTGATCGTCGGAGGCTCGTTCGCCGGCACGTTGCGCGCGGCCGATCACGTGGTCTCGAGCGGCGGTCGCGCCGATGCGTTCCTCGCGCGCATCACACCCGCGGGCCAGGTCGCGTGGCTGATCCGCCTGGGAGGACCGGGGCCCGACGCGATCCAGGGCGTGGCCGTGGCCGGCGAGCGCATCGCGATCACGGGGACGTTCGTCGCGGGCGCCGACCTCCAGGGGCGACTGCTCTCGGCCTACGACGAGCGCCTGCCCTTCTCGGACATCTTCGTCGCGGAGCTCGACGCATCCGGCAAGCGGGTGTGGGCCGAGACCTACGGCTCGCGCAATGAAGACGCTGTCGCCGGGGTCGCCATCGACGCCCAGGGGCGCATCGCCGTGGCCGGCTCGATTCGCGAGTCGATGCGCATCGACGGCGTCGAGCACTCCGCCCAGGGCCTCGCCGACGGCCTCGTCGTGTGGCTCACCGCCAAGGGCGACATCGGTCCGGTGCAGCTTGTCGGCGGACGCGAGATCGACGGACTCTCCGGCATCGCGACGCTTGGCGATGGCGTGCTGATCGCGGGCTTCTACAGCGGACGCATCACGATCGGCGGCGCGACCTTCGTCGCGGGCGGGGGCGACGGTGCGTTCCTCGCCGCCATTGATCCGCAAGGTACGCGGGCCGCGTGGGACCTCGCCGGCGAGGGCCGGGAGGAGGTCACCGCCCTCGGGGCGATGCCGTCCGGCTTCGTCGCGGGCCTGGCCACGACCGACGCGATCACGCTCGACGGAGCCCCGCTGCCGGCGGGCACCGGCATGGTCGTGCGCCCCGCCGGGCCCTGATGCTCCTGCGCGGGGACCGCACGGCAACCTTCAAGGTCCGACGCTTCTCGCGGGTCGGCGACACGGTCGTCGTGCGGGGGCTCGCGTTCGGCTCGAGCGGTCGTCCGGGTCCAAGCGGGTGATCTGGATCCTCGGGATTGGCGGGCTGCTCTATGTCGCCGTCATGGGCTTCATCACCAACCCCTGACGTGTAGGCTCGCGCCATGAAGCGTCTGCTCTTGGCGGCAATTGCATCGGTGCTCCTCGTCGGCTGTCCTCCGCCCGGTGGTGGTCGCGGCAGTGGTGGTGGTGGCGGCGGCGGCGGCGGTAACGCCGGGGCCCAGATCAGCCCCGACGCATGCGGCAAGATCAACACCTCGAAGGCGGGCCGGAAGCTCTACTCGTTCCTCGTCGCCTCGGCGGAGCTGGATCGTGCAAGCCTCGAGCTCGAGCAGTCGATTCATGGCGCCTGCAAGAAGATGGCGATGGAGCTCGGCGTCTCCGCCGACGGCGACATTCGCGAGGTCTGCACGCGCGCCGCGAAAGAGCTCGAGGCCAACCTCCAGGTGAGCGTGAAGACCGAGTCGCGCCTCGTCACCCGGCACGAGCCCGCGCGCTGCACGACCGACATCGAGTTCACGGCCGGCGTGGTCGCCGAATGTGAGGCATCGGTCAGCGCGGATGTCGACGTGCGCTGCGAGGGCACGTGTGGCGGCACCTGCTCGGGCGTGTGCGACGGCACCTGCTCGAGCGGCGGCGCATCGGGCAGCCAGTGCAACGGCACGTGTGACGGCGCCTGCCGCGGACGCTGCACGGGTGGCTGCGACGGCTATGCGAACGTGAACGCGTCCGCCGAGTGCAAGGCGTCCGCGGAGATCCGCGCGAGCACGCACACCACCTGCACCGAACCCAAGGTCTACGTCGTGCGCGAGGACGTCACCGTCGTCGACGACACGAAGTTCCAGGCCGCGTTGCGCGCCATCGAAGCCGGCATGCCGCGCATCCTCCAGGCGACCGCGAAGCTCGAGCTCGCGGGCAGGGCGCTCGGCCAGTGGGTCGGGACAGGCGCCGATCTCGTCCGGGCGGGTGGCCAGCTCCTCCAGGACATCGGCGAGCAGGCGATCTGTGTCGGTGGTCAGCTCGCGGCCGTGGTCGCGGCCAGCGCGCAGATCCAGGCGCGGTTCGAGGTCTCGATCGAGATGTCCGCGTCGGTGTCGGCCTCGGCCGGCGCCTCCGGCGGCTAGCGCCCGCGATCGGAGATACCCGGCGGCTACCCGTTTACGGAGGGCCGCCGCGGTCGATTCAGAGGTCGGGACAACGAGGACCGACACGAATGAAGCGCTTCGCCTGCGGCGATGTAGTACCCGGCAGCAGGGCGACCTTCGAGGGCGCGTCCAGCGGGCTGATGCCGGTCGGCGAGCGCGTGCAGCGGAAGCCCCGCCACCATGCGTGACAGCGGCGCCGCCGTCTTCGTCCCCGAGCACGACGTCGAGGTCATCCTCGCCGATCCCGACACGCTCAGCCTCGTCGCGCAACCGGTTGTTGATCTTGCCCGCGGCCACGTCGTCGGTTACGAGCTCCTCGCCCGGTTCTCGCTTGGCCGCCCCGTGGGTCCGGACCGCGTCTTCGCGGCCGCCATGCGCGCCGGCCGCGGCCCCGCCCTCTCCGCCCTCGTCGTCGAGCGCGCCCTCGCGATCGCCGCGCGCCGGCCGCCCGACACCTTCATCGCCATCAACGTCGACCCGACCGACCTCGGCACCCCCGAGATCGAACGCGCCCTCGGCGACGAATCGCTTCACGGCGTCGTCTTCGAGCTGACCGAGCACTACGCCTTCGACGATCTCGCCCGGCTCCGCCAGCACCTCGACGAGCTCCGTCGCCGCGGTGCCATCGTCGCCCTCGACGACGCCGGGGCCGGCTACTCCGGCCTCAAGCAGCTCCTCGAGCTCAAGCCCGAGATCGTGAAGCTCGACCGAGACCTCATCTCCGGCATCAACCACAACGAAGCCAAGCGCGCCCTCGTCCAGATGCTCGGCGAGCTCGCCGGCCGCTTCGACGCCTGGGTCCTCGCCGAGGGCATCGAGAACGCCGAGGAGTGCGACGCGATCATGAAGCTCGGGTGCCCCCTCGGCCAGGGCTACTTCCTCGGCCGTCCGGCGCCCCCATGGGCCACCACCACCGCCGAGCTGGCCACCCTCGTCGAGGCGACGGCGAAGGCCAGCAAGCGCTCGCGCCGGCACGTCAACCTCGACCGCCTCGTCGCCCCCTGCGTGGTCACCACCCGCTCGAACGACTGGCCGACCGACTCGCGCATCACGATCCACCTCGACGACGCCCGCCGTCCGACAATGCTCCAGATCATCACCGAGGCGGGCTCACGCTTGCGCCACAGCCACGAGCTGATGCGCGTCAAGCGGGACGCTCACATCACCGACGTCGCCCGCCGTGCCCTCGCCCGCGCCGAGCGCCACCGCTGGGATCCCCTGGTCTGCATCGACGACGCCGGCGCCTTCGTCGGCATCGTCACCCTCGAACGGATGCTCGACGCCCTCGTCGACACCGTCGACGACGCCGCCGCCATGCCGCGCATCACGGGCAGCGGCATGATCCCGCTCGTGAAGTCGTAGGCACCGGGCACAGCGAGCGTGACGGATCGGCCACCCGGGCCGTCAGGCGTATCCATGCCCCTCAGGGTGCCCGCGACGCAACACGTCGTCGCGTGGTCGGGGACCTAGATCAGACCTCGACGAGCATGCGCTCGGGCGCCTCGAGGCGGTCCTTGACCGCGACGAGGAACGAGACGGCTTCGCGGCCGTCGACGACGCGGTGATCGTACGTCAACGCCAGGTACATCATCGGCCGGATCTTGATCTCGTCACCGATGACCATCGCGCGCTTCACGATGTTGTGCATCCCGAGGATGCCGGTCTGCGGGAAGTTCAGGAGCGGGGTCGACATCATCGAGCCGTAGATGCCGCCGTTGGTGATCGAGAACGTGCCGCCCGCGAGATCGGGGAGCCCGAGCTTGCCGGTGCGCGCCTTGTCGGCGAGCTCGACGATGCCCTTCTCGACGCCGGCAAACGACAGGGAGTCGACGTCGCGGAGGACGGGGACCACGAGGCCCTTCGGCGCGGAGACCGCGATGCCGAAGTCGTAGTGCTTCTTGTAGACGATGTTGCCGCCGACGACCTCGGCGTTGAGACCGGGGAAGAGCTTGCAGGCGGCGGCACAGGCCTTCACGAAGAAGGACATGAAGCCGAGCTTGGCGCCGTGCGCCTTCTCGAAGGTGTCCTTGTACTTCGCGCGGAGGTCCATGATCGCCGTCATGTCGACCTCGTTGAAGGTCGTGAGGGATGCGGACTCCTGCTGGGCCTGAACGAGGCGCTCGGCGACGCGCTTGCGCAGCGGCGACATCGGGACGATCTCGTCGCGCGGGTCGACGGCGGCGAGGCGGGCCTCCTCCGACGGGCCACTCGGCGCCGCGGGGGCCGGACCCACCTTCGGGATCGTGCCGACCTCGCGAGCGGTGGCGCGCTGGGACGGCGTGAGCTTCATGAGCGCATCCCGGTCGAGCGCAGCGCCATTGCCAGCCTTGGCGGGGGCCTCTGCCTTGGGGGTGGGCTCTTTCGCGGCCGACTTCTGTTCGGCGGGTTTGGGGGCCTCGGGCGCCTTGGGGGCTTCCTTCACGGCCGGCTTGGCCTCCGCCTTGGGCGCCTCCTTGCCAGCCGCACCGGCCTCGATCGAGCCGATGACCTGACCGACCTTGACCGTGGCGCCGACGGCCGCGGACTGGGCGGTCAACGCCCCGGCCGTGGGCGCCGGGAGCTGCACCGTGATCTTGTCCGTCTCGAGCTCTGCAATGGGCTCGTCGGCGGCGACGGCGTCACCAACTTGCTTGAGCCACTTGGCGACCACCGCTTCGGTGATGGATTCGCCGAGCTGCGGAACGACAACATCTGCCATGCGCGGAGACTACCTCGGGTCGAACGCCGTGCGCAGGATCTGCTGCTGCTCCAATACGTGAGCTTTGTGAGAGCCCGTGGCGGGGCTTGCCGACTCGGCCCGGCCGATGAACTCGTACTTCACGCCCCGGGGGGCGAGGATCTTGTGCAGGCGGGGGGTGACGAAGTTGCCCGCTCCCATGTTGCTGGGCTCGTCCTGGACCCAGAACACCTCGGCCAGCTTGCCGTACTTGGCGATGGACTCCTCGATGAGGTGGGGCCACCAGGGGTACGGCTTCTCGATCCGGATGATGGCCGTGGTCGAGTCGGCCCGCCGGGCACGCTCCTCCGCGAGCTCGTAATAGATCTTGCCCGTGCAGAACAGGACTCGCGTGACGAGGTTCGGGTCCGCGATCTCGTCGTGGAGGACGCGGTGGAACTTGCCGTTGGCGAGGTCCGCCAGCGTCGAGGTCGCCGCCGGCAAGCGCAGAAGGCTCTTCGGCGTCATGATGACGAGCGGCTTGCGGTGGTTCCGCAGGACCTGCCCGCGCAGCAGGTGGAACATCTGGGCCGGCGTGGTGGGCTGGCAGACCTGGATGTTCTGCTCGGCGCAGGCCTCGAGGAATCGCTCGAGGCGCGCGCTGGAGTGCTCCGGCCCCTGCCCCTCGTAGCCATGCGGCAGGAGGAGCGTGAGGCCCGAGAGGCGCTTCCATTTGTCCTCGGACGACGTGATGAACTGGTCGATGATGACCTGCGCACCATTCACGAAGTCACCGAACTGCGCTTCCCACATGACGAGCGCATCGGGCTGGTCGAGCGAGTAGCCGAACTCGAAGCCGAGGACCGCCGCCTCGGACAGCGGCGAGTCGAACACCCGGCACTGCCCCTGATCGGGGTGCAGTCCGCCGAGGAGCATGTGCTCCCGGCCGTTCTTGATGTCGGTGACGATGACGTGGCGGTGGCTGAAGGTGCCGCGCGCGCAGTCCTGTCCCGTGAGCCGCACGTTGACGCCCTGGTGCAAGAGCGAGCCATACGCGAGGAGCTCCGCCATGCCCCAGTCGATCGGGCGCTCGCCCTTGCCCATCTGGGCGCGCTGCTCGAGGAGGCGCTCGATCTTCGGATGCGCGGTGAAGCCCTGCGGCAGCTCCGTCATCGACGCGGTGACGTGCTCGAGGACCTGGAGCGGCACCCTCGTGTCCGTCTCGTCGGGGACATCCTGCAGCCCGCCGCGGTAACCGCGCCACATCGCCTGCATCGTCGGGAGCGACGGGCGTGACGTGGCCTGCTTGGCCGCCGCCAGCTCGGCCTCGAGCTCGGCGACGCGACGCGACGTCATCGCCACGACCTCGTCCGCGGACAGGACGCCCTCGTCGACGAGCCGCTTCGAGTAGATCTCGACGGGCGACGACTTCTGCTTGATGACGTCGTACATGAGCGGCTGGGTGAAGCTCGGCTCGTCGTTCTCGTTGTGGCCGTACTTGCGATAGCAGTACATGTCGATCACGACGTCCGACGAGAACTGCGCGCGGTACTCGCACGCGATCGCGATGACGTTCGCCAGCGCATCGAGGTCCTCGCCATTGACGTGCCAGATCGGGCATTCGAGCATCTTCGCGACGTCCGTACAGTACGGGGTCGAGCGCTGCTCGGCCGGCGACGCGGTGAAGCCGACCTGGTTGTTGACGATCAGGTGCACGGTGCCGCCGGTGCGGTAGCCGGGCAGCCCGGAGAGCTGGAGCGTCTCGGGTACGAGCCCCTGGCCGGCGAACGCCGCATCGCCGTGGACGAGCACACCCATGACGCGGCGGTGCTCGACGTCGCCATGGCGGACCTGCTTGGCGCGCACGCGACCGACGACGACGGGGTCGACGGCCTCGAGGTGGCTCGGGTTGAACGCGAGCGAGACGTGCATCGAGTTGCCGTTCTGGTCGGTGCGGTCCGTCGAGAAGCCCATGTGGTACTTCACGTCGCCGCCGCCCATCGACTTCTCGGGCTCGATGTCCTCGAACTGGCCGAACATGTCGCGGCTCGGGCGCCGCAGGATCTGCTCGATCGTCGTCAGGCGGCCGCGGTGCGCCATGCCGATGACGGCCTCGATCGCGCCGAGGCGCGCGCCGTGGGTGAGGACGAGGTCGAGCGCGGGAATCAGCGACTCGCTGCCCTCGAGGGAGAACCGCTTCGTGCCGGGGTACTTCGTGTGGCAGAAGCGCTCGAACTGCTCGGCGTTGATGAGGTACGAGAGGATCCGCGTCCGCACCTCCACGGGCAGAGGCTGCGCGAACGCCGTCTCCATGCGCTCGGCGAGCCACGACCGGCGCGACGGCGCATTGATGTGCATGAACTCGATGCCGGCCGAGCCGCTGTAGACGGTGCGCAGCACGGCGAGGAGCTCGCGCATCGTGGCGCGCGGCAGGCCGTGGACGCCCGTCGGCTCGATGACGACGTCGAGGTCCTTCTCGGTGAAGCCCCAGGTGGCGTAGTCGAGCTCGGCGATGCGCGTGGTCTCGACGAGACCGAGCGGATCGAGCGACGCGGCAAAGTGCCCGCGACTCCGGTACGCGTTCACGAGGGGCCAGACCGCGGGCGCACCCTGAGCGGCCGTGGCGGCGATGGGCGCCATGGTGACCGCCCCCGGGCGCCCGAGACGCGGCTGGGCGGTCATCGGGTTGTGGGCCTCCGCGCTGTGCCCGTTCGTGGGAGCCGGCGCGGGGTGCCCGTTGGTGGCGGCCGCGGCGGCGGTACCGTTGGTGGCCGCGTGGTGACCATGGGTCGGGCGTGGGCCCAAAAGCTCGTGCCACGAGGGGTCAACCGTATCGGGCTGAGCGGCGTACTGCTGATCTAGCTCGTCGAGGTATCCGAGGGATGCCCCGAGCTCGAGCACGTCGAGTGACATAGGGACGCGAAGAATACCCCCTCAGGGCGGGGTTGTCTTCGCGCCGATGCCGTCGACGACCTCCAGTGGTAGGGACTTGTTGTTCGAGACCCGGATCTCCCCCGCGGACGCCAGATTTGCGAGCTCGAGGATGGTGAGCGACGGGTTATCCGCAATCACCAGGTCCTTGCCAACCGTGGTCAGGCCGGCCAGGTCGAGCACCTGGAGGCTCCCCTCCCCCGCCACCACCACCGAGCCGTCGACCGTCACGAGTTGCGTGAGCGCCACCGAGCGAAGCTCCACGTTGGCCTCGATCTCGATCCGCCCGGCGCGGGCCAGGCGCGGCAAGAGGACCGACGTGAGGTTGTTGTTGCTCGTGATCTGGAGCGTCCCCCCGATGGTCTTCAGCTCGGCGAAGCTCACGGTTTCGAGCCCGACCGAGGGTCCCACCACCAGGTCACCCTGGACGGTCTCGAGATCCTTGAGGGGCGCCAGATCCAGGCGCTGCCCCGTGCGGATGGCGAGGCCGGACAGCACCGTGCAGCCCGCTACGCGCGCGACGTCTTGCTGGCTCGACAGCACCACCGTGCGGTCGAGCGGGCACGTGGGCTCGGTCCGGCCCGTCGCCTGCGGACCGCCACACGCCGCGAGGCCGAGCAACAGCACGTTACTTGGTGAGCGGAACATCGACCATCTCGCCGCGGCACACGCGGACGTAGCGCTGGATCGTCTCGGCGAAGCCGAGATAGAGCGCGTCGGCGATCAGCGCGTGGCCGATCGACACCTCCATGATCTCCGGCACCTCTTTCATGAGGAGCGGCATGTTGCGCAGGTCCAGATCGTGGCCGGCGTTCACCCCGAGCCCGGCCGCCACCGCCGCCCGCGCCGTCGCCTTCAAGCGCCCCAGCTCCGTCGGAAAGCGTGGAGTGCCCCAGCTCGCCGCGTACGGCTCGGTATAGATCTCGATGCGGTCGACCCCCGTGGCCTTCACCGCGGGGATCATGGCCGCGTTCGGATCGACAAAGATCGCGGTGCGAATGCCAAGCGGCGAGAGGCGCGCGATGATCGGCGCGACGATCGCGTGCTGCCGCGGCAGCTCCCACCCGTGGTCGCTCGTCACCTCGCCCGGCTTCACGGGCACGAGCGTGAACTGCGTGACCTTCAGCTCGGCCGCGAGATCGACGAGCTCCGGGCGGTCATCACCCTCGAGGTTGAACTCGGCGCCGCGCTCGGCGCAGAGAGCCCGCAGGACCCGGACGTCCTCGAGCCGCGTGTGCCGATTGTCGGCGCGCCAGTGCAGCGTCAGGCCGTAGGCGCCGTGATCGAGGCAGGCGATGCCAGCCACGCGCGGTGACGGATTCACGCCGCCGCGCGAGTTGCGCAGGAGTGCCACCTTGTTGAGGTTGACCGACAGGCTCGCGGACACGCCGTCTTCTAGCACGCGCCCGGGAAGACCGTCTGCTACCGCATCCTGCCGCCAACCCGCGACGGCCGGGCGCGGTCTGACGACGCATGCGTGCCGGTCTCGCCGTGATCGCCCTCACCTCCGCCGCGCATGCCGATACGGAGCGCGTGGTCTACGTCGAGGCGCTGGGCAAGGGCGGTGCGTACGGCGTCGGCTTCGAGGAGCCGATCACGCCAGCGCTGGCGCTGGGGATCACCGCTTCGTTCGTCGAGCTCCGGGACGAGCAGATCGCGACCTTCGCACCGTACGTTCATGGCATCCTCGCGCAGCGAGGCGCCCACGCGCTCGTGGCCCAGGTCGGCGCGACGATCGTGCGCACGCATGTCCCCTCGCCCGTCGGGTCCTGGGACGGCGCGACCGACATCGGGGCGGGGGGCTTCGCGTCCCTGGGCTACGAGCATCGGTGGTCGAAGATCATCGCGCGCGCGGCCCTCTCCGTCGTCGCCGGTGAAGGTGGCGTCGCGCCCTGGGGCGGCCTCGCGATCGGCGTCGCGCCGTGAGGCCGCTCGTCGTCGTGGCGCTTGTCGGCGCGTGCGTCGATCTCGAGCCCGATACCGGCACGTGGGTCCCGGCCGCCGCGCTCACCGGCCCGCTCGCCCCCGAGCTCGGCCCACCGCCCGCCCCGCGCGCGCCGACGGACACGCTGCGCGTCGGGAGCTGGAACGTCCACTACGGTGACAACCCCGACGAGCTCGTCGCGTCGATCACCGGCGACCCGCTCCTGCGCGAGACGGACGTCTGGCTCGTCCAGGAGATCGACGCGCACCCCGCCGAACCGCAGACGCGCACGGCCGTCCTCGCCGAGCGCCTCGGCATGACCTGGGTCTATGCCCCCGCTCGCGAGCAGGACCACGGCGGCACGCACGGCCTCGCGATCCTCGCCCGCTATCCGCTCTCCAACGCCCACATCCGCGCACTCCCCTTCTTCGCGCAACCCGTTCGCTCGCGCCCGCGCATCGCTCTGGCCGTCGACGTGCGGGTCGGCGCGGAGACTCTCACCGTGGTGAACCTCCACCTCGACGTGCGCCTCGGGCCTGTCGACCGCATCCGGCAGCTCGCGCCCGCCGCCGAGACCCTCGCCGGTCGGCTCGTGCTCGGTGGGGACCTCAACTCGAACCCGTGGGCGTGGCTCCAGGCGACGATTCCGCTCCTCGCCACCGCGGCCATCGTCGGCCAGGACCAGGCCGTCGTCGTCGACGACTACCTCGCCACGCTCGGCTACGCGATCGCGATCCCCGCGACGGCCGCCACGGCGACGACCTCGCTCGCGTCGACCCGCCTGGACGGGCTGTACCAGCGCGGCGCGGCCTTCGGCGCGAGCGGCGTGGTCCGGGTGCCGGGCTCCGACCACTACCCGATCGTCGCCGACGTCCGGCTCTCGTCCTCCGATCCGCCCTGAGGACTAGAACTTCAGATCGCGCAGGTAGTGGTTGTCGTATCCGCCGGGGTGCTTGACCAGGTAGTCCTGGTGATACTCCTCGGCCTTCACCCAGGTGGCGTTCATCTCGACGGTGGTCGTGAGTGGCTTCTTCCACGCGCCACTCGCCGCGACCTTCGCCATCACGACCGCGGCCGTGGCCTGCTGCTCCTTCGACTGCGGGAAGATCGCGGACCGGTACTGTGTGCCCTGGTCGTTGCCCTGCCGGTTCTTCGTCGTCGGATCGTGAATCTTGAAGAAGTGGGTCACGAGCTGCTCGTACGAGACGATGGTCGGATCGAACACGATCCGGACCGCCTCGGCGTGCCCGGTATCCCCATCGGAGACCTCCTCGTAGGTGACGGTCTTGGACTTGCCACCCGCGTAGCCCACGTCGACATCGACGATGCCGGGGAGCTTCTCCATCCACGTCTCCACGCCCCAGAAGCAACCGGCCCCCAGCATGGCTACCTCGCGCGGCCCATCCTTGACCGCCGCCTTGGGCGCCGGGCCCTTGGTGTCCGCGTCCGATGGCGTGCAGCCCAGGACGCAAAGCAGGGCGGCGGCGATGAGGTGCTTCAGCATGCTTCCACTACGTAGCTCCCGGCCGCCGGTTACGCAGCCCCCCGTTCACTCCGGGCGGTGCGTGGCCAGCCAGGCGCGCAGCTCCCCCACCAGGGCCTCGTCGGGCGGCGTCAGCGCGAGCACCATCGCGAGCCCGTCCTCGACGAGCGCAACCGTCGCCGGATCCCGGGTGGCCGTCGCCCAGCGGGCGCGCGCGAGCCGGAGCTGGGTCCGGGCAACATGGGCCGTCCGCTTGCCGCGCTGGTCGTTCACGACCTGAGCCGCCTCGAGGACCTTGCGGGCGGCCTGCACGTCGCCGCGGTCGAGGAGCGCGGCGCCGTAGGCCGAGCTGGCATTGGTGTAGAGGGTGCCGTCGATCGCGATCGCGCGGGCGAACTCCGTGTCGGCGCGATCGTGATCACCGTCGCGCTCGTGGATCTGCGCGAGGCCGAGGAGCGGCTCGGAGAGGGAGTCGTGCGTGGGCCCGAGGAGGGGCTCGAGATGCGCGAGGGCACGCTCGAATGCGGGCCGCGCGTGCGTGACATCGCCCTGCCCCAAGTACGCCCGGCCGAGGTCGGTGTCGATGATGCCCCAGAAGGGATGCGTGGGGTCGAGTACGCCCGTCATCCCCTCGTGGAGCTGGAGGTAGATGGCCACGGCGTCGGCGTAACGCCCCTCGACGATCGCGAGCTCGCCGAGGTTGTTCATCGGCGCCGCGAGGAGCGTGCTCGCCGGGCCGTAGGCTGCCTTCGCGATCGCGACAGCGCGCTCGTTCACGGCCCGCGACTCGGCGAGCTTGCCCTGGTGCAGCAACAACGAGCCGTAGTTGTGAAGGAGTCCGACGAGCTCGGGATGATCGGGGTGGAGCGCCTTCTCGAGGCCGTCCTTGGCCGCCGCGAAGTGAGGAGCCGCGGCCTGCTCGTCGCCCGCGCCGAGCAGCGCCGTCGCGTACGAGAGGTGAGCGCGGGCCAGCCCGAGGGGCTCCCCGATCTTCTCGCGGCCTGCGAACGCTGCGGCCTCCTCGGCGATCGCCTCCGGCATGCGACCGAGCGCCGTCAACATGATGGCGCGGGCCGAGTGGATCTTGGCCGCGATCAGCGGATCGGTACCGGCTTGATCATTGGCGCGTGCGGCCACGTCTGCGAGCGCGAGCGCCTCGGCGTGCTTGCCGAGGTTCATCCCCAGGTTCGTGACCCGCCAGGCGTAGCCAGACGCCACCTGGCGGTGATCGCGCCCCCGCGCCGCAGCGTCGATGGAGCGCTCCATGGTCGCATCAGCTACCTGTGGCTGGTTCAGGCGCGATTGGATCTCGGCGAGCATGTACAGCGCGCTGGCCGCGAACGGCGGATAGGCCACCGTCTCGGCGGCGGCCGCGAGGGCCTCCGCGTCGGGAAGCGAGCTCTTGAACTGGCCGGCCACCAGGCGCGCCTTGAGTTGCGCCAGGCGGGGCTGGAGCCGGTCCAGCTCCGCCCGCACGCTCGGATCCTGCGGCAGCGGCACGACCTCGCCGAGCGCCTTCGTGTCCGCGCAGGGCGCCGTCGAGCCCAGGGCCCGGCTCGCCTGCACGGCGACGAGCACGATGGCGGGATCGCGGGTCGCGGCGAGCACGTCCACGAGCGCGCCGAGGTCTCCTACGCGGCGATCGAGGCACTGCGTGCGCAGATCGAGCGAGGCTGGCGACTGTGTCTGCGTGACGTGGGTGGCGCGACATGACTCGCCGTACATCGCCGCGAGCCCCGCGCTGTACTCGTCGAGGTTCTCGGCGACGCGCTGCGCGACGACGGCTCGCCCCGGAGCGCCCGTCGCGCTGAGGCCGGCGATCACCCGCACGCGCTGGACCGGATTCCACGCCCGC
>JALHPV010000134.1 GCA_022842285.1 Kofleriaceae bacterium | reverse complement strand
GGCGACGGTGGCTCGAGGGCGGCGTGACTGCTCGCCGCCAGGCGACCAGCTGACATCGCGCCGAGAGGTTCGCGCAGCTGCCGCCGAGCGCGCTCCCGTTCGGCGGGTTCAGCTCTCGGCGCCGCCGCCGATGCCGTACTTCTCGAGCTTGTAGTAGAGCGCCGACGTCTTGATGCCGAGGAGCCGCGCGGTCTCGGTCTTCACGCCGTTCGCCTTCGCGTACGCCTTCAGGATGAGCTGACGCTCGAGGTCGTCGAGGATCTCGGGCAGGGAGAGCTCCTTCGGGACCGCGAGCTGATCGTCCTCGGCGCCCCCCTGGAGGAACTGGGGCAGGGCGGCGGGCAGGATCTCCTCGCCCTCGGCGAACACGAGGGATTGCTCGATCGCGTTCTCGAGCTCGCGGACGTTGCCGGGCCAGTGATAGGCCATGATGCGGCCGAGGGCGGCGTCGCCGACGGTGCGTACGCGCGGGTTCGTCTTGGGGCCGAGCTTGCCGACGAAGTGCTGGCAGAGCAGGGGGATGTCCTCGCGACGCTCGCGCAGGGGCGGCAGCTTCACGGGCAAGACGTGGAGGCGGAAGAAGAGGTCCTGGCGGAAGCGGCCCGACGACACCTCGGCCTCGAGATCCTTGTTGGTCGCGGAGACGATGCGCACGTCGACCTTGATCGGGTGCTCACCGCCGACCCGCTCGAACTCTTGCTCCTGGAGCGCGCGGAGCAGCTTCACCTGCATCGCCGCCGGTACGTCGCCGACCTCGTCGAGGAACAGCGTGCCGCCATCGGCGAGCTCGAAGCGTCCGAGCTTCTGCTTGATGGCGCCGGTGAACGCGCCCTTCTCGTGGCCGAACAGCTCGCTCTCGAGGAGCGTCTCGGTGATCGCGCCGCAGTTCACCTTGATGAAGGGACCGTTCGCGCGCTTCGACAGGCGATGGATGGCACGCGCCACGAGCTCCTTGCCCGTGCCCGATTCGCCGGCGATGAAGACGGTCGTATCGGTGGCCGCGATCTTCTCGATGGTGCGCCGCACGATCGCGAGCTTGTCACCGCCGCCGATGAGCTCGGGGAAGCGGCCCTCCGCCTCGGCGCGGAGGTAGTCGTTCATCGCGTCGGCCTTCTTGCGACCGCGTCGCGTGGCGACCAGCTCGAGGGCGCGCTCGACCTTCAGGCGAACCACCTCGGGCTGGATCGGCTTGGTCAGAAAGTCGAAAGCGCCGAGCTTCATCGCCTCGACCGCCGTCTCGACGCTGCCGAAGCCGGTGATGATCATGATGGGCACGTCAGGGTCGATCGCGCTGATCTCTCGCAGCACGTCGACGCCCGTCGCACCGTCCATCTTGAGATCGGTGATGACGAAGTCGGCGGCCTTCTGCTTGAAGGCATCGATGCCCGCGCGCCCCGACGGTGCCATCACGGGGGCATGGCCGAGCTTCTTGACGGTGTGGGCGAGTCCCTCGCGGATCGTCTCGTTGTCGTCAATGATCAGGATGGTGGCCATGGTCCGCCTGCATCTTACGCCGGGAGCGACAGCGTAAACGTGGTCTCGCCGTCGGCACTTGCAACATCGACGGCCCCGCCGTGGTCGACTGCGATCTCGCGCACGAAGGCGAGGCCGAGGCCGGTCCCCTTCTCGCGGGTCGTGAAGAAGGGCTCGAAGAGCTTACCCGAGGTCTCCGGCGCGATCTCCTTGCCGCGGTTCCAGACCGAGATCGCGACGTGGTCGGCTGTCCGGACCGCGGACAGCCTGACCGCGCCCGGGCCGCGATGGCCGGCGCCCGCGGCGGCCTGCACAGCGTTCTTGGCGAGGTTCAAGAGCGCGCGGCGTAGCTGCCCGCGGTCGGCGCGCGCGACGAGCTCGGTCGAGGGCACGTCGATGGTGAGGTCGTCGGTTGACGCGAGCTGGGCCACCTCGGGCAGGAGCTCGGCGAGCGGGACCTCCTCGAGCTGGGGCTTGGGCCGGCGGGCGAACTCGAGGAACTCGTTCACGACCCGCTCGAGGTAGCCGAGCTCGCGCTGGATCTTGTCGACATGGCCCCGGCGCTCGTCGCCGTCGGGGAGCTCGTCCTTGAGGATGCCGGCGAACAGCGTCATGCCGGCGAGCGGATTGCGAACCTCGTGCGCGATGCCCGCGAGCATCTGCTGCATGCGGGCGTCGCGTTCCGCGAGCTGCGAGCGCATGCGATCCATGGTCTGGCCCAGCACGCCCAGCTCGTCACGCGAGCGCACGTCCACGGGGTCCTGCAGGTTGCCCGCGCCGATGCGCTCGGCGGCGGCCTCCAGCTTGCGGACGTTGCGCGTGATGAGGAGCGTCGCGATGATCGCGGACACGATGCTCACGAGCACGAGTCCCGCGCCCCACGTGAACAAACGCGAGCGCAGGTCGGCGAGCCGGGCGAAGTAGCTCGCGGGCGCCTGCGCGCGGATCACGAGCACCGTCTTCGGATCGTCGTCGTCGTAGGATACCGGGGCGTAGCCGGCCTTGTAGGTCACGCCGTCCTCGCCGACGAACGAGATCGACGATGCGGTGCCGCCGCGCTCGAATACGCGCTGGATCTCGGCGCGGTCGATCTCCGCCCGATAGTCGTGGGTGCCCAACGGAATCGTGCCGGTGGAGTCGCCGCGCGTATCGAAGCGCTGGTCGAGCGCCGTGAGCGTGGCCCCGGTGGCCTTCGCGACCAGCGCGAGCTTGGCGCGGACGGAGAGGATCCCGCGGTCCTGGTCATCGACGTTGGGATCGAGGTTGACGACGTACTTGCCCCGCACCTGGGTCGCCGCGCTTGCCGCCACCGCCTCCAGGCGCCGCCCCAGCTCCGCATCGAGATCCCGTCGGCTCACCTCGTACGCGACGACGGCAAACAGCGAGAACAGCGCCACGGTCGGCAGGACGAGCGCGGCCAGCAGCTTGACGAGGATCGTCGCGCGAAACCGCACAGGCCTCAGCGTACACCGGGCTGCTACCGCCCGCGGCGCGCGGGTGCGCACGCCGCTCACCCCGCTGCGCGGCGATTTCGGCGGTCAGGCGGTCGGCACGCCCGTTGAAACACGCTCGATCAACATGATTACCATCCTCATCATCGTTCTCGTGATCGCGCTCCTCGGTGGTGGCCTTGGCTACGGCCGGTTCGGAGCCGCGGGCATGTCGCCGGCCGCACTCATCGGGATCATCCTCGTGGTGCTCCTCCTGACCGGCCGTCTCTAGCCCAACGTTGGTCTGACGCCGCCGCGTTGCTCGCGCCGAAAACGCCAAACGGCGCCCCAGGTCGGGACGCCGCTGAATCGGTCTGGAAACGCCTTAGCGCTTCGAGAACTGGAAGCGAGCGCGAGCGGCTTTCTGGCCGTACTTCTTGCGCTCCTTCTTGCGGGGGTCACGGGTGACGTACCCCGCGGCCTTGAGCTTCGGGCGGAGACCCGCATCCGCCTTCATGAGCGCGCGGGTGATGCCGTGGCGGATGGCGCCGGCCTGCGAGGAGATGCCGCCGCCGCGAACCGTGGCGATGACGTTGTACTGGTCGAGGAGAGCAACCTCCTCGAGCGCCTGGCGGATGACCATGCGGGCCGTCGGGCGCGAGAAGTAATCCTCGTCGCTGCGGTCGTTGATGACGATCTTGCCGTCGCCAGCCGTGATCCAGACGCGCGCGATGGCGGTCTTGCGGCGGCCGGTCGCGTAGTTCTTCTGCGTGGTAGCCATGTCCATCGTTCCTTAGTTCGACAGCTCGAGCACGCGGGGCTGCTGGGCCGTGTGGCCGTGCTCCGCGGTCTTGTACAGCTTCAGCTTCTTGAGGATGCGGCGGCCGAGGGGACCCTTCGGCAGCATGCCCCACACCGCTTCGCGGATCGCGCGCTCGGGATCCGTCGCGAGGACGTCCTTCGCGAGACGCGTCTTGATGCCACCGGGGAAGAGCGTGTGGTGGATGTAGAGCTTCTTGTCCGGCTTCGTACCCGTGAGGCGGATGCCGCCCACGTTGGTTACGATGACGAAGTCGCCCATATCGACATTGGGCGTGTAGTTCGGCTTGTGCTTGCCGCGAAGCACCATCGCGATGCGCGAAGCGAGGCGGCCGAGCGTCTTGCCCGTCGCGTCGATCACGAACCATTCGCGCTGGGCCTCGCCGGCCTCTTTGGTCAGCCAGGAGCTTCTCTGCGTCGTCGGGGTGTTCATCTGTACTCTCGCGCCTGTTCCGGAAAGGCGGCTGATCTACAACTTCGCGGAAAGCCTGTCAACACGGCAAGCCCATACTGTCTGTGCGTTCAGTGTCAGCCGGCTGTGATACGACCTCTGTGTGGCACGAGTTGGTTTCATCCTGAAGCCCGATAAGACCGAAGCGGGATCCCTGCTGGGCGAGCTGGTTCCGTGGCTGCGGGAGCGCGGCCATGTACCTGTGGTCACGATAGAAGATGTCGATGCCTCGTTCGGGGTGCCCCCCGGCTGCGAGCTCATGCCCGAGGCCGAGCTGGGGGCCTCCGTGGACCTCGCGGTGGTCCTGGGAGGGGACGGAACCATGCTCCGCGCGTCCCGCGTGCTGGCCGATCAGGGCCGCCCGGTGCTCGGAGTAAATCTGGGCCAGCTTGGCTTTTTGGTCGGCTTCGCGGCCGATGCGGCCAAGGAATCGCTGGAGGCGGCCCTCGAGGGGAAGCTGAAGCGCGAGCAGCGCATGCGCCTCGCCTGCAGGTTCCAGCGGGGCCAGGCGGAGCCGATCGTGCGGTACGCGCTGAATGACGCCGTCCTCCATCAAGGGGCGATGGCGCGGCTCGTCGAGATCGACGCGCACGTCGACGAGCACTTCGTCGCGGCGTACCGCGCCGACGGCTTGATCGTTGCCACGCCCACCGGCTCGACGGCCTACAACATGGCCGCCGGCGGACCGATCGTGCTGCCGGGGCAGGCCGCATTGACGCTCACGCCGATCTGCGCCCATGCGCTCACCAACCGGCCGCTCGTCGTACCGGCGACGAGCACGATCCGGCTCGCGCTGGGCGCCGATGTCCGCGGCGTCATGCTCACCGTCGACGCGCAGTGGGCGCATTCATTTCTTCCCGGGGACCGGGTCGAGATCACGGCAGCGGCGACCCCGCTGATCCTCTTCTCGGGTCCTCAGAGCTTCTTTGACGTGATGCGCGACAAGCTCCACTGGGGCGCGCGCAACGAGCGCACGAAAGGGTAGGTCCCATGTTGCGGCATCTACGGGTCACGAACTTCGCGATCCTCTCCGACGTCGAGATCGAGCTCGGCGCAGGCATGAACGTCCTCACCGGTGAGACCGGCGCGGGGAAATCGCTCATCGTCGAGGCGGTCAATCTCCTGCGGGGCGGGCGTGCCTCCGCCGACATCCCGCGCACCGGCGCCGAGGAGGCGGTCGTCGAGGCGACGGTGGAGGTCCCCGCCGATCTCGCCGCGCGCGTGGCGGCGGTCCTCGAAGCCGCCGGGCTCCCCGAGGGCGACGGCAGCGTCTTCATCCGGCGCGTGATCCAGCGCGGCGGACGCAGCCGTACCTACGTGAACGGCGCGCTCACCACCGCCGCCCGGCTCGCCGAGCTGGGGGCCCTTCTCATCGACCTCTCCGGGCAGCATCAGCACCAGGGGCTCGTCGATCCGTCGCGCCACCTCGAGCTGATCGATGCGCTCGTGGCCACCACGGGCGGAGAAGCCGCCGGCCGGGCGGCGGCGATGGCTGTCGCGTGGTCCGAGCTGAAGCGTCTCGACGACGAGCTGGCCGCCCTCGGTGGCGACGAGCGGGCGCGCGAAGCCCGCGTCGACTACCTGCGCTTCCAGCTCGAGGAGCTCGAAGGCGCCTCGCTCGCCGCCAACGAGGACGCCACGATCGATCAGGAGCGCGCTCGCCTCGCCTCCGTCGACACGCTCCAGTCGGCCGCCCGCTCCGCCGAGGAAGCGCTCTACTCGGCCGACGGCAGCGCGCGCGACCGGGTGGCCCTGGCGATGCGCTCCATCGAGAAGGCGCTGCGCATCGACGCCACCCTCGATCCCCTCGCGCGTCAGCTCACCGAGATCGAGACGCTCATCGACGACGTCGCGGACCAGCTTCGCGCCTACGCCGACCGCCTCGAAGGCGACCCCGAGCGCCTCGCGTTCCTCGACGAGCGCCTCGCCCTCATTCGCCGCCTCGTCCGGAAGCATGCCGTGGGTGGCGGAGGCCTCGCCGAGGTCCTCGCCAAGGCCACCGAGCTCCGGGTCGAGCTCGACGGTCTCGCCTCGCGCGACGAGCGCCTCGCCGCGCTCGCCCAAGACCGGAGCCGCGCAGAAGCAGCCGCGATCAGCGCCTCGGCGGCGCTGTCGGCCGGCCGCAAGAAGGCCGCGAAGAAGCTCGAGAAGGAGGTCGGCGCCGCGCTCGCGGAGCTCGGCATGGGCTCGGCCCGCCTGACCGTGGTCGTCGAGCCCCGCGTCCTCGGCGCCACGGGCGCGGATCGCATCGAGCTCATGCTCGCCTCCAACAAGGGCGAGGACACCCGGCCGCTCGCCAAGGTCGCCTCGGGCGGCGAGCTTTCACGCATCATGCTCGCCCTGAAGCTCGCCCTGCGCTCCGCAGACGAGGTCGCCACGTACGTCTTCGACGAGGTGGACACGGGCATCGGCGGTGCCACCGCGCAGGTCGTGGGCTCGCAGATCCGCGCGGTCGCATCGGGTCACGGTCCGGCCGGCTCTGCCACGGCGAGCGACACCGGCCGCCAGGTCCTGTGCGTCACGCACCTCCCGCAGATCGCGGCCTTCGCCGACCATCACTTCCACGTCGAGAAGACCGAGGTGGCTGGCCGCACGGAGACCCACGTCCGTCGCCTCGATGCCGCCGCTCGCAAGGACGAGCTCGCCCGCATGCTCGGCGGCTCGGCCACGACCAAGGCCCGCGCTCACGCGGCGGAGCTCCTCGCCGAGGCCCGCGCCACGACCACCAACCACGCCGGTGCGCACAAGCCGGCGGGGGCGGGGTCCGCTTCGCGGGCGCGCTCGTCATCGCGCTGAATCAGAGCGGGGCTTGTCCTCCGACCGGGGCCTCGTGATCGCGTGAACGCCCGAGCCATCGCCGGTACCCCCGTTCACCCCCGCGTCTAGTCCTCCGACCGGGCCTTGATGATTTCGGCGGGGGCGCGAGGCGCGCCGAGGGCGCGGCGCCGCCCCGACGCGCTACCGGGCGTACCGCGAGGACGCGGCAACGAAGCCATCGGCGATGGATCGCGCGCCCACGAGATCAGCAAGCCCGGGTCGGAGAACTAGCTAGCTAGCTAGCTAGCCAAGGGGCACCAGGTTGCCGGTTGCGGCCTCCCACGCGGTGAGCTGCCCGTGCTTCCCACGGAAGATCACGCGCTGCTCGGTCATCGCGATGTCGAGCGTCTTGTTGAGCTCGAGCGCCTCGATATCGCCCGATTGCAGCACGGCCTTCCGCCACCGCTCCGTCCCGTCGGGGCTGTACGCGATGACCTCCCAGTTCAGCCCTTGCTGCCGCTCCGCCTCGTAGTCCACCCAGAAGACCAGCGCCGCAAAGGAACCGCTGGGCGCGCACGCGAGGTACAGGACGTGCTCTTTGTCGAGCTCGATGGTCGGTGCGGCAGCGCTCGGGGCTCCAAAATCGAAGCGCGTGATCCGTGCGACGCGCTCGGCGCCGAGCTCGGCGTACGAGTACCAGAGCTGAGCGTCCGAGATCATGGCCACATGTACCGGCGAGCGTCGCGCCTTGTAGGTCGTGGTCGTCCCATCGCGCGAAAGCAACCTGAACTGACCATCCGAAGCCAATACCCGTCCGTCTCCGAGGCTTCGTACGAGACTTTGATTGGTCCCACTTCCGTGCGGTAGCTGGATGCGCGCGGTGCCTTCGGCGCGCCCGCGGGTCTCGGTGAAGATGCGGACCTGACGCCGGTCAAGCACGTAGTACTCGTCGTCGCGCGGGCTCGCGAGGATCTCGCCAACGTCGATGTAGTACGGCCCGTACACCGTGCGCAGCTTCCCGGCGGCGTCGATCCGGTAGATCACGCAGTGGTCGGAGCCGTCAGGGACAACGAAGATCGCAAGGGTCCCGTCGCGGAGGAAGCAGAAGCTCTGCTCGTCATGAGCGTAGACGGCGAGCTGCTTCATGGCCACCGTGTCCCAGATCGCGATGCCGTCCTGATGCGCGTTGGCGAGGCGGTCGCCGTGCACGTCCATGTGCCCACGCCACTCGCGTTCGGGGTAGAGGATGAACCCGTAGTCCCCGATCACCACCGACGGTCGAGCGTCCGGCGGCGACGTCTTGCGGCGACGGCGATCCGGTGGGGTGGCGCTGCACGCCGACAACGCGATGCTCAACACGAAGGACCGGCGATTCACGAGGAGAGCTCCGCTTCGAGTGCTTCGATCTGCTCGGGCGTCGAGAGTGTGGCGGCGCGCTTGTCGAATTCCTCCAACTTCGTCGGCCCGGACAGGGAAGCGATCCGCCTGCGCGCGGCGGCGGTGGCCTTGTCGGTGTGGAAGACGTCGTTTCGCATGATGCGGAACTGTTCTCTCCGCTGCGCCGCTGCCGTTTCGGCGTGGGCAAGGCGCTGCGCCGCTGCCGCCACGTCGGCACGCACGTCGTCGTTGGTGGCGCTACCGCCTGGACCTTCTGCCATCCGCAGTCGGGTCCGCGCAGCGGCCAGCTCGCCCTGCGCTCTCTGCACCGCGGCCCGCGGCAGCTCGACAAGATCCGCGTGGAGCTTTGCGGGGACGTGCACGGCTTTCGCATAGATGTCGGCGAAGTGCTCGCTCGGGTTCGACTTGGCGTAGCCCCACGTCTCGCGTCCGGTGTCATCGCTCACGGACTCGACGCTCGTCTTCTGGCGCTGACTCTCTTCGAGGTTCGCCGGGATGGCCGTCCTGTCTTGCGCCCAAAAGGCGTGGTTCGGGTCGTCGCTGTTCTTCGCGTAGTACGAGGTGTCGCTTGAAGGCGGCGTGTCCTTCACCGTCTGTCCGCCATTAGAGATGGCTGCGATCTTGTCGGCGTCGATGCCATCCCTGATCAGGTCAGCCTCATCGACAGCACGCCACCCACCGGCGACCTTGAATTTCTCGAACGCTGATTGGTTCGTATCCGCGACGTCGTGGCCGATCTCGTGGGCGAGGGTGTTCTCAAATGCCTTGATCTCGTCACCGTGCTCGACCCAGAACTCGGGCTTCACGCTGTCTCTTCGATCTCCGTCATGACGGCCTCCCCGAACCGAGGCACCGTCGAACATATGGATCTCGCGGTTCGCGTGGTAGCCGTTGAGCGGATCAAGCCAGTGCGACTTGGCACGGTTGATTGTGTGGAACGAGCCCTCGCCGTGCACGTGCTCGGTCGGCAGCCGATCGAGCGTCCAGTCCACCTGCTCGAGCTCCCCGACATTCCACGCTCCGCCCGCGTAGTCGTGGCCGGCATAGCTGGTGCCGACGTTCGTCAGGTTCACGCCGTGCTCTTGCTCGACCTTGTATTCGAGCTCCTTGCGCTCGATGAGTGCGTCGACGTCCTCGAGCGTCAGATCGTCACCCTTGGCTAATTTTCTGCGATCGCGATCCACTTCGTCGTTCGTACTCGCGGCCATCGTGACGCGCTGTTCGTAGCGGGCGAGATTCTGCTCTTGCGCCGCGGTCCGATCGGGGGAGTCGGACTCCTCGGTCGATTCTTCGCCATCGGGCGTGGGTGGCGTGGGTAACGCCGACAGCTCCGCGAGACGCTGTTCGAGCTGCGGATCGTCGTGACCGATGTCACCCTTGGAGCGACGCGCGTCGTTGCGCGCGCGCGACTTGTGGCTCTCCGACCAGAGCGTGAGCTTGCGCTTGGGGTTGCTCATGCTGCCGATGAGCTGGCTAAAGCGCTCCCGCTCGTCGGCTGGGACCTGGTCGCAGAGCCGCGCGAAGGTCTCGTCGGTCATTTGATCGATGGTCTTGCCGCGGACCTCCTCGGGGATGTCGATGAGGAGCTGCATCGCCTGCGTCGCCATCTGCGGCGTGCGTAGCTCGCCCGTGGTCAGGAGCTTCTCGGCGGTCGCCTTGTTCGCACGGGCGATCAGGTCTGCGTCGCTCGCCTTTGGCAGGGCGGCGGTAGGGAACAGCTCCGCCCAGTGAAACAGACCACTAAGATCGGGCGGTTTCGTGGCGGCCGTTGTGGGGGCCGTAGCCGCAGGCTGCGCGGTCGCAACAGCATCCTCGGTGAGAGGTGCAGGCGGCTCCGTGCGGTCCGGGGCCCGATCAGGCGTGGGCGGGCGGTGCGTGAAACCTCCCATACGCCCGGAGCATATCGAACCTCAGCTCGGCCGGCCTGCTGCAATTTGCAGCTACGAGACCGGCTTGCGGGCCGGCTGCGTGCGGCCGGACTTCTTCTTCGACTTCTTCGACTTCTTCTTCTTGCCGCCGCCATCGGGACCCGAGCGATCGGTCCAGCGGTACGACGGGTCTCCCGGCGCGCGGTAGTCCACGTGGACGAACTGGCTGCGGGGGTAGATGCCGATGCCCATGCCACCGGCGTCGAGGGTCTGGGCGAACTCGTAGAGCTCGCGGATGGAGACGCCCTCGATCCGGATATCCATCGCCGAGGCGTGGAAGTGGCGCGATGAAGACCGTTCGCTGCCGCGGAAGCCGGAGACGAGGTTGATGCGCTTGCCGCCGAAGTGGTCGTAGATGCGTGAGAGCATCTCGTAGAGCTCGGGGCGGACGGCGCGGACACCGTTGGTGCGCTTGCAGCGGAAGACGTCATCCAGCGCGGCCAGGGACGCCTCGTCGAAGGTGCCGTCCGACTTGTAGAGGTTCAGCTTCACCTCGGACTGGACGTTCTCGGACTTCACCCAGATGTCACCGGACGCGGGGGCCAGGGGCTCGGTGCGAAGCGACGACTTCGCCGCGTTGTGCCCCGTGAACATGGCGATCCGGCGGCACTTCTTCTTCTTGCCCTTACCCGAGCACTCCTTGACCGAGCCCTTCGGCTTCTTGGATCGAGATTTGGACTTCGCCGCCGCCACTCCAGTCCCGGAAGGCGCCACGAAGTTCGCGGCGCCGACCAGTCCGAAAGCGAGGAGCACGGTGAGTACAACCCGTCGCATGGGCATCGAAGCTAGGCCGTGATCGAGATCGATCACAACAAAGTGGGTCACAGAAACGCCACACTCCCGGAATTGGCCGGACCTTCTGGCCAATCGGGGAAATGTCAGCCCGGACCCTGCGGCGGTAATGCGGGCAGGTTCACGCCGGGCAGGCCGACGTGGACCAGCTCGATCCCGATCTTCGCCGCGATCTCGAAGATGCGGTTGTCCCGGTAGAACTCGCCGTAGCAGATACGGGTCACGCCTGCGTTCGCGAGCTGCTTGAAGCAGGACCAGCACGGCGAGGCGGTGACGTAGTTGGTCGACCCGTCGATGTTCACGCCGTTCCGGGCGGCCTGGATGATGGCGTTCGCCTCGGCGTGGATGGTGGCCACGCAGTGGTTGTCCTCCATCATGTGCCCCACGTCGGAGCAGTGGGGCATCCCCCGGATCGAGCCGTTGTAGCCCGTCGACAGGATCGTTCGGTTCCGCACGAGCACCGCACCGACATACTTCCGGGGGCAGGTCGAACGCGTCGCGACGACCTGCGCGATGCTCATGAAGTAGTCGTCCCACGCCGCGCGCGGGCGGATGTCCTCGGCCATGCGTTCATCCTACTCGATGGGGTATGGTCCGCGGCCATGTCGGGCGCCGACACCAAGTCGAAGTACAAGGACACGGTCAGTCTCCCCGAGACGCCGTTTCCCATGCGCGGAGATCTCGCGACGCGCGAGCCGCAGATCCTTTCCCAGTGGAAGGACAGTGATCTCTACGGGCGCATCCAGGAGGCCCGGGCCGGTGCGCCGCTGTTCGTGCTGCACGATGGGCCGCCGTACTCCAACGGCAACATTCACTACGGCCACATCCTCAACAAGATCCTGAAGGACATCGTCGTGAAGTCCCACACGATGGCCGGCTTCCGCACGCCGTACGTTCCGGGCTGGGACACGCACGGCCTGCCGATCGAGCTCGCCGTCGAGCGTGGCCTCAAGCCCGCCGAGCGCGCGGCGCTGTCGGCCGCCGAGATCCGCGAGAAGTGCAAGCAGTTCGCGCTCACGTGGGTGAACACCCAGCGCGAGGAGTTCCAGCGCCTCGGCGTGCTCGGGGACTGGGCCCATCCCTACCTGACGCTCGATCCCTCCTATGAAGGGGCGATCGTGCGCGCGCTCGCGAAGTTCACGCGCGACGGCTACGTCTATCGCGGCAACAAGCCCGTCCAGTGGTGCCCGCGCGACAAGACCGCGCTCGCCGTCGCCGAGATCGAGTTCCACGACCACACGTCGCCGTCGATCTACGTGCGGATGCCGCTCCTGCCTGGCGCGAAGCTGCCGAAGGCGCTCGAGGGCAAGTCCGTCGCGCTCGTCATCTGGACGACGACGCCGTGGACCCTGCCGGCGAACCTCGCCATCGTCGCTCACCCCGCGCTGACCTACGTCGCCATCCCGAACCCGAAGCAGCCGGGCGAGCTCCTCGTCGTCGCGAAGGATCTCGCGGAGGCGTTCGCCACCGCGATCGGGGGCGCCGATGTCGCGGCCGCCATCGAGATTGCTCCCGAGGAGATGAGCGCGCTCGAGGGGGCGCGGTATCAGCACCCGTTCATCAAGGCCCCGGCGCGCGACAACGACTTCAAGCTCTGGTTCGCCGACTACGTCACCGCCGACACCGGCACGGGCCTCGTGCACACCGCGCCCGGCCACGGCGCGGACGACTTCCGCACTGGCGTCGCGCACGAGCTCAACACGTATGCGCCCATCGACGACGCCGCGCGCTACCTCCCGGGCATCGCGCTCGAGGGGCCGGGAACGTTCGTCGATCTCGCCGGCAAGAGCACGGTCGAGGCGAACCCGATCATCGTCGAGTTCCTCGCGGCCGGGGGCTATCTGCTCAACCCGACGACGGACACGATCAGGCACAGCTATCCGCACTGCTGGCGCTGCAAGGGGCCGATCGTGTTCCGCGCGACGCCGCAATGGTTCATCGCGATGGACCATCAGGAGTTCCGGCAGCGCGCGCTCGCCGAGATCCGCAAGACGACGTGGGTCCCGGCGTGGGGCGAAGAGCGCATCTACGCGATGGTCGAGAACCGCCCGGACTGGGTGCTCTCGCGCCAGCGCCTGTGGGGCACGCCCATCCCGACGTTCTACTGCGGCGAGTGCAAGGCGCCGCACGCGAGCGCCGACACGATGGATCACGTCGCCGCGATCTTCGACCAGGAGGGCGCCGACGCGTGGTGGAAGCGCCCGGTCGAGGACCTCGTGCCGGCGGGCACCACGTGTGCCGCCTGCAACGCGCCGCCGTCGAAGTTCGAGCGCGAGAAGGACATCGTCGATGTCTGGTTCGAGTCCGGCGTGTCGTGGCTCGCGATGGAAGCGCGCGCTGCTGATGGCAAGGACCACGAGCAGATCGACCTCTACCTCGAGGGCAGCGATCAGCACCGCGGCTGGTTCCACAGCTCGCTCCTCGCCGCCGTCGGCGTGAAGGGGCGCGCGCCGTACCGCCAGGTCATCACGCACGGCTTCGTGGTCGACGAGAACGGCGTGCCGTACTCGAAGAGCACGCTCGCGGCGGCCAAGGCGGCCGGCAAGAAGACGAACTACATCGAGCCGTCGGCCGTCATCCAGAAGTACGGCGCCGAGATGTTCCGCCTGTGGGTCGCGTCCGTCGAGTTCCGCTCGGACATCCCGTACTCGCAGACGATGCTCGACGGCCTCTCGGAGTGGTACCGCAAGCTCCGCAACACGGCGCGGTTCCTCCTCGGCAACCTCGCGGGTGGCGATCGAACCGCATCGCCATCCGGCGCTGCTGAACGCGAGCGTTCGCCCGCGTTCGACCCGGACCAGCACGGCCGCGACATCGTCACGCTCGGTATCGATCGCTACCTGCTCGCGCGGGTCGACGACGTGGTGGCGCGCGCGAAGCAGGCGTACGAGGCGTACGAGCTGCACGTCGTGCACCGTCTGCTCGTCGAGTTCATCACCACCGATGTCTCGGCGCTCTACTCGGACGTCGCGAAGGACCGGCTGTACTCGGACGCGAGCGACTCGCCCGCCCGGCGCGCCGCGCAGGTCGTGCTCTACGAGTGCCTGCGCGCCATCGCGACCCTGGCCGCGCCGATCCTCTGCTTCACGGCGGAGGACATCTGGACGCACATGCCGAAGCGCGCGGGCGATCCGAGCAGCGTGCACCTCGCCGCATTCCCCGACGTGAAGGACTGGGACCGGCAGGCCGTGATCGCCGACTTCGCCGTGCTCCTCGCGTGGCGCGAGCGCGCGACCAAGGCGCTCGAGCCGTTCCGCGCGGCGAAGAACCGCTCCGTCGATGCGCAGCTCGTGCTGCATCCCTCGGCGGCGGACCAACCTGTCCTGGCGAAGTACGCGGCCGAGCTGGCCGACCTCTTCATCGTCTCGGACGTGGTGCTCGGGGCGGTGGGCGAGGGCACCGTGGAGGTGACGTCGCACCCCGGCCCGCGCTGCGAGCGCTGCTGGAAGCACTTTGCCAAGCTGGCGACGACGCCGAATGATGTGTGTGAACGTTGTGCCGCCGCCCTGACGGCCCGCGGCTGGAAAGACGGAGCCTCGTGAGCGTTGACGAACACGTACCTGACGTCGCCGAAGCCGCCGTGGACGCTGTCACCGATGCCGACGTGCCCAAGGGCGGCGCCCCGACGTCGGGCTGGCAGCCGAAGTGGAAGATCTTCTGGCTCATCGGCATCCTGTCGCTCGTCGCGGACCAGGTCACCAAGATCTGGGCGCGCCACTCGCTGCCGCTCCTCCCCTACAAGGGGGGCAAGGGCTTCGATTGCTACGCCGACGTCGTCGAGGCGATCCGCACCGAGGCCTGCCGCGGCCAGGACGTGTCGGTCATCAGCGGCTTCTGGGACTGGCGCCTCTCCATGAACCCGGGCTCGGCGTTCGGCCTGTTCTCGGGGCAGACGAGCGCCCGGGTGTTCCTCTCGATCGTCGGCATCGGCGCCGTGTTCGGCATGGTGTGGATGCTCAAGAAGGCGCGCCCGGACCAGAAGGCGCTGCACTGGGCCCTCGCCTTCGTGGCCGGCGGTGCGGTCGGCAACTTGATCGATCGCATCTACTTCGGCGTCGTGACGGACATGGTGTCCTGGCACTACAAGACGCACAGCTGGCCGGTGTTCAACGTGGCCGACGTGGTGCTCGTCATCGGTGTCGGCCTCATGTTCATCGACATCCACAAAGAGGGTCAGCGCGAGAAGGCGCTGAAGGCCGCGCGCAAGGACCGCGTCGCCGCCGCCGCTCGCAAGCGTGGCCTCGTCAAGGACCTGGTCGAGTAGTCCTTCGGTCCCGCCCCGGTCGGGAATTTTCGTGGCGCGGCGGCGGTCTGCCGCTGCATGCGCACGTGGGTCGCGGTGCTCGTGTTCCTCGTCACGCTCGCGTGCGATCAGGGCAGCAAAGCCTGGGCGCGGTCGGAGCTCACCGTCGGTCAGCCCGTGCCGGTCGTCGAGGACTACTGGGACTGGGAGCTCGCGCACAACGACGGCATGGCCTTCTCGCAGCTCTCGGGCTCGCGCGTGCTGCTGACCCTTGTCGCGATCGGCGCCCTGATCGGGCTCGGCGTGCTCGCCCAGCGGACCCAGCCCGAGGAGCGGCTCAAGCGGCTCGCCTATGCGCTGATCGCCGGCGGCGCCCTCGGGAACCTCGTCGATCGCGTGCGGCTGGGGGCCGTCACCGACTTCGTTCGCTGGCGTGTCGAAGAGCATCGCTGGCCCATCTTCAACGTGGCGGATGCGGCCCTCCTGGTCGGGGCGGTGCTCCTGGTAGCAGAAATGGTGATCACGCGGAGACGGACCGTTAGACTGGCAGCATGACTCCCTGGCGGACGGGCCTGCTGGTTCTCCTGTGTGCAGCGGTCGGTTGTGGCGACGATGCGGGCGAGGACTATCCGACCAATCCGGGTGGTAACGACACGACGGGCGACGATGGCGACGCCGTGGTCGCTGACGCGGCGGTGGATGCCGAGCCGGATGCCGAGCCCGACGCACCGCCGGATGCCGAGCCCGACGCGCGGCTTCCCCCGGATGCGCCGCCGCCGCCCAATCGCACGGGGCGCGTCTGCCTGGTCGCCGACCTCCAGGACGTGTTCTTGCCCACGCTGTGCCTGCCGAATGGAGTCCTGGACACGACGGTCGAGCTCGATGGGAACACGACCCTGACGACCGAGGATGGCTCGTTCACCGTGGCCGGGACGTTCGACACCACGGCGCTCTGGCACGTCACGCGTGCGGACCTTGTCTCCACGACGATGGCCCAGAGCACGAGCAACACGCTCTACGCCGTGCGCCAGACCACCTACGACCAGGCGATCGCCACCGCGGCCGCCCCGAACTTCGGCGCCGGCGAGGGCGCCGTGGTCCTGCGGCTGGTGACCGGAGCGCAGGAAGTCGAAGGCGCGAAGGTCACCTCGATGACGGCGACCATCACGCCGCGCTACGACGCCGGCACCAGCACGTGGGTCGCGGGCGCTGCGGAGACGACAGGCGAGCTCGGGCTCGTGTGGATCTCGGTGGTGGCTGCCGGCAACCTGTCGCTGTTCGTCACCGAGGCCGATAGCACCGTGACCGCCGTGACCGTGCCCGTCGAGGCCGGCAAGGTGACGTATCGCCAGGTCTCCCTGTGACGCGGCCCACCTGACGCGGCCCGCGGCATCCAAAATGATGCTCGGCCCGACGGGGGCTCGTACACTCACGTCATGACTCTGTCGCGACTCGGGCTGCTCGGCGTCCTCTGGAGCCTCGCGGGCTGCCCCGCGGGCGACGACGCGAACGACTATCCGACGGCGCCAGGCGGCGGTACGCCTGCCGAGGGCGGCGGCGGCGATACCTCCGACGACACCGTTCCGATCGATGATGCGGGCGGGGATGGGGCCGAGACCATCACGGGGCGCGTCTGCGTGAGGTCGCCGATCCGCACGGTGTTCCGTGGCACCTGCGCGGACGCGGACGTCGCCGCGACGGTGGAGATCGACGGGCGCACGACCACGACGGCCGCGAACGGTGCATTCGCGATCGCGCTGGACTCGCCGATCGCAGCGGATGCGGTGTTCCGGGTGACGGGGACGGATCTCGTGCCGACCGTCATGCCTCAGACGGCCGCGAGTCGCCTGTTCGCGACCAGTCTCCCGCTCTACCTCGAGACGTTGAACCAGGCCGGCGCGGTCGAGCCGCAGCCGGGGCAGGGCATCATCGTGGTGCAGATCCTCGATGGTCTAACGCCGGTGGAGGGCGCGCTGGTTCGCTCGGATCTCCAGTCAGATCTCGGGACCCTCTACGACATCCAGGTCGATCCAAGCTGGGAGGCGAGCGGCCTCACGGGTGCAGAGGGGCTCGCGTGGATCGCTCAGACCGGCGTCGGCGACAACATCGTGACCGTCCTACCTCCCAACGGCGCCGACCCGGTGGACGTCGTGCTGCCGGTGGAAGACGGCGCGATCACGTTCCACCAGATCGAATTGCCATGAGGCGATCGAGGGCGGCGCGCCAGCCGGCGACCTTCGTCTCGGTCTCGGCGAGCTCGGCCACCGGATCGCTGTCCGTCACGATGCCGCCGCCGACGTGAACGCGGAGCTCCTGGGCCGCGATCACCCCGATGCGGATCGCGATCGCGAGATCGAGGCAGCCCGCACCCAGATAGCCGAACGAACCGCAGTACGGACCACGGCGCGCCGGCTCGAGCTCGTCGATGATCTCCATCGCGCGAACCTTCGGCGCCCCGGTGATCGATCCGCCGGGAAACGTGGCACGCAGGAGCTCGGCATACGTGAGGGCGGCGCGGGGGCGCGCACTGACGCGCGAGACCTTGTGATAGAGGCCGGGGAGCTCCACCACGTAGCCCAGCTCGTCGACGATGACACTCCCCGTGTCGGCGATACGCCCGAGGTCGTTGCGCTCGAGGTCCACGATCATGAGGTGCTCGGCCGCATCCTTGGGTGACTCGGCCAGCTCGCGGGCCTGATCTCCGCCACGCGGCCGCGTGCCCTTGATGGGGCGCGTCTCGAGGCGATCACCGACCAGGGCGAGGAAGCGTTCGGGCGAGCCCGAGATGATCGTCGCGCCATCGCATTCGAGGAGCGCCCCGTACGGCGCGCCCGCAGTCTCGGCGAGCGCGCGATAGACCGCGAGGGCGTCGCCGGGGGCGGTGATGCGTGCGACGTGACGCCGGGCGAGGTTCACCTGGTAGACGTCCCCCGCGGCGAGGTAGTCGCGGATGCGCTCGACGCGAGCGAGGTGGTGGGCGCCATCGTCATCGGCGACGAAGGGACCGAACGATGGGGCGAGCGTGGGCGATGCGGGCCGGTCGAAGTGGGCCCGGAGCGCAGCCACGGCGGCGGCCTCGCCGATCAGCTCCGGCTCGTCGGCGTTGCCCTCCCACCGCGCGACGGCCTCGTATGCACCGAGCCAGAGGTCCGGGGTATCGCCGCCACGCGTGGGGCCCCCGGGCAACGTCTCGATGACGCGCGCGAGGTCGTAGCCGAAGTACCCGATGACCCGCGGGACGGGCGCGGGGCAGGGCGCGGCGAGGGCACACCCATGCAGGCGCAAGAACGCATCGGCGGCCTCGATCGGGTCGGCGGTGAAGCGCCGGACGGGATGACCGTCGCGATCGAGCTCGACCATCGAGTGCCCGCGCGCGATGAGGGTCGCCACCGGCGCGGCCGTCGCGAACGACCAGTGGCCGAGGCCGTCGTCGTCGCGAGCGGAGTGCAGGAGCATCCGACCACGTAGGCCGGCGAGCCGCGCAGCGGCATCGAGGGGGGACAGCGACAATGGTGGAGGCCTCGCTAGAACTCGTCGCGACCCGGCGGTACGTCGTCGTCGGCAGCAGCGTTGTGCGCAGCGATCTCGCGAGCAAAGTCGACGAGCTCGGGGGCAACCTCGGGGGGCGCCGGCGGCGCGGGCTCCTCGCTGACGGTGTCGCGCGGCGGCG
>JALHPV010000133.1:2500-19031 GCA_022842285.1 Kofleriaceae bacterium | reverse complement strand
TGGCGAACTGCTTGTCGACCTCGCGCGCGCGCCCTTCGAGCCGCAGGCCGAGCTCCTCCAGGTCGCGCGTCGACGTACGGGCCTCGTCGACCCGCGGCCGCGCCTCGTTCACGTCGCGCTCCGCTTCCGCCGCCGCCGCCCGCGCCGCCTGGACCGCCGCCGCGAACATCTCGGTCCCCGCCTCGTAGATGGCCGTGATCTCGCGCTCGAGCCGGCGCGACTCGAACACCTCGCTGCGCGTGCGCGCACACGCGTCGAGATTCGCCCGCATGCGAGACAACGTGTCGGCGAGCCCCGTCTCCTCCTTCAGGAGAAAGCCCCGGAGCTCGCTCGTCAGCGCCTTCGAGATGCCGCCGGTCATGCTCGTGCGCAGCATGTCGTTCAGCTTCGTGCGCTCCTCGTCGGCCGCGAGGCGCATCGGCGTGATGCCGCGTTCGAATAGCTCCGCGAAGTAGTCCTTGATCGCGCGAAACGTCGTCATCGTCCCGCCCGCCGCCTCGATCGCACGCTTGATCTCGTCGAGCTCGGGCACGTGATCGCCGTCGAGCTGCCGCACGAGCAGGAGCTCGGATAGTCGCTGCTCTGGCGGAAGCCCGGTCGCGATGAAGGCCGTGGGCTCGACCGTCGGCTCGGTGGTACGCGTCAGGCGAACCCCCGCGAGCACGCGCTGGGGCACGTCGCCCTCGGCTGTCTCGATGTCCAGCACGGTGTACGAGGGCCGCCCGACCTCGCCGAGCCGGCCCCAGATCCCGCGGTCACCGCCGATCGCCGCCGTCTCGCCGAGGTTCGTGAACCGCAGCTTCGTCATGTCCGGCAGGAGCGCGACGTACGCCGCGATCATCACCGTGGTCTTGCCGGCGCCGTTCATGCCCTCGAGCGCCGTCACGTGTCGGTCGAGCAAGTAGCGCTCGTAGAAGACGCCCTTCCAGTTCACGAGCGCGAGCGCGGCGATCCGGGCGCGACTCACGTGTCCTCGTCGTCCTCGCTGGCGTCGGCGGCGTCGGACGCCGCCCGCTCCGCGTCGTCTGCGCGCAGTTCCGCTTCCAGGTCCGAGTCGTCGTCCGTCGACTCTTCGCCGGCGTCGCTCTCGGTCTCCGCGTCGACATCGGCCTCGGCCGGCTCGGCGTCCTCGGTGACCATCGCGATCTCGCCATCAGCGACCAGCTTCGCGAGGGCCGCCGCCGGTTGGCCCGCCGCCCGCACCGGCTCGGCGAAGCGCAGGAGGGCCGGTCGGAGCTTCAGCGATTCGTCGCCGACGTCGACGAAGCCCAGGGCCGCCAGTCTCCGGATCCCGTCCGCGACCTTCGTGCGTACCGCCTTCTGTGCCACGCGCTCGTCGTACTTCTTCTTCTTGGTGTGGAACGCCCGAACGAGCGCCTCCGCCCCCATGACCACCGCGAGCTGCGCGACCACATCCTCCGTCGTCGCCCGCCCCCCGCGTTCGATCGTCGACGGGTCCAGGTACATCAGCGCGAGCGCCTGCCCCACCAGCATGTCGCCCACGGCGAGCTGTCGCCGTGACAGCTTCTCGCCCGTTGGCAACAGGTAGTAGTAGCCGTCCGCCTTGTGGACGAGCTCGCAGCCGTAGCGCCGGTAGAACGCCTCGAGGAGATCCTGCGCGTCGGTGAGGAGCGTGTACCAGGCGAAGTCCTCGCGATCGACGTGGCGCCCACGCCGCAGCGCGAGGTCGAGGTCGGGGAAGCTCGGATCCAGCACGACCTCTTGCAGCTCGGTGAAGGTACGCGGCGTCATGACTTCTCCTCGCGCGGGGCCGTCGTGTCCCACTCCTCGACTTCGAGATCCGCGCCGACGGCGACCCACGGCCGCTCGACCTCGGCCCGCACCTGGGCGACCTGCGCGACCGTGTGCGCGATGCGGCCCGCCTCGATGAAACGCTCGCTCGCCGCCACGTCCGCGGTCACCTGCGCGGTCACGGTGGACAGCGTCCGCGCGCCGTCGACGAGCGCCTGCTTCACCTTGCTCACGAGCACCGCCTGCGGGTCCGCCGCTGGTTCCGTCACCGGTTCGCGATCGCGGGGGGCCCGCGGTCGTGTCACCGGGGGCTGATCGCGGGGGGGCGGGACGGTGCGCAGGATTCGCATCGGCGCTGCACTGGCGTACGTGAGCGCGAACTTGTCGCCGCTCTCGGCGAGCTGCTCGCGCAGCCGCTGGGTCAGCGCGCGCGTCGGATCGAGTCGCACCACATCGCGCAGGTACCGATGCACGTACTGAAAGTACTCGGACCAGGCGCGCTGTCGCGTGGTGCCCCAGGCGGCGCTGCGATCGATCTGATCCATCAGGCGGTGCGCGACCGCCTCGGCATCGGTCTGCCCGGCCGCCACCGCCAGATCCTCGACGTCCTGGAGGAGGACGAGGAGCTGGCTGCTGTCGCGGAGCAGGACCTCGTTGAGCTCGTGCAAGGTCGCGCTCGTTTGCTCGAGGAGTTGCTGGCAGCGGTCCAGCGCCCCGAACCAGTCGGCCTCGAGGAGCCGCCGGATCTCCGCCTGGAAGTTCTCCTGCTGTAGATCCAGCCCGCGCTGCCGGCGCTCGATGCCGGCCACCAGCTCGGCGATCGTCACCTGCAGCGGCCCGACGACCCCGTCGGCCCACTGCGCTGGCTCCGTCGCCGTGCGCGCAACCTCTCGCACCTCGGTGATGGCCGTCCGCAGACTCGCGAGCAGCACGTGCAGGCTCGCCCGCGTGAGCACATCGTCTTCGAGGAAGAACTCGACGACGCCGATCGCGAGCCTCGACAGCGCGAACTCACCCGTACGCACGACGCCCTGGCCGTCCACGCGCGCCAGGAACCGCTGCTCGCGCAGCCGCTGGATGGCATGCGTCGCGCGGCGCCGTACCTGCTCCGCCTCGGGCTGAACGATCGCACTCGCGTTCGCGAAGACATCCTCGAGCTGTTGTTCGGTGAACGACGTCAGGTTCGCGCCTTCGGACTGCACGTGCAGCGCGATCAGGAAGCAGATGTCAACAGGCCCGAGGTCGATCGCGGGTTTGCGATGAGCGATCGCAGCGATCACCTGGTCGAGCTCACGGCGCGGACTCGTCACGGGCGGCGCTTCATAGCGCGTCGCCACCATCTTCGCATCGCGATGAGTGTGCTATCCGGCATCGGCGTGACCGCATTCGTCCTCGATGTTCCGTTCGCGATGCGAGGCGTCGCCACCGCCTCCGCCGCCCGCTGGGACGCGGCCTCCGGCGTGTTCATCTACGAAGGTCGCCAGCTGCCGCCGGCGCTCGCGCCGTTTCGCGCCCTGCCCTACTCGTGGGAGATGCGGGTGCAACAGGACCTCACCGGCGAGGTCCTCCCCGCGGCCCGCGCCGCCTCCACCATCGAGCTCCGACCGCACCAGCGCGCCGCGGTGGCCGCGATCGCAGCCGCGCGCAAGGCCAAGCTCCCCGGCTTCCTTCTCGCTGACGACGTTGGTCTCGGCAAGACCATCAGCGCCTGGGCCGCGATCCTCGAGATGCGCGACGCCCGGTCAGTGCTCGTCGTGTGCCCGCTCTCGGTCGTGCCGCACTGGCGCCGCACGATCGAAGCGATGGGCGACGGCGGCAAGGACGTCGTCGTCCTCAACTACGATCGCCTCGGCAAGGTCTTCGAGATCAGCAGCGCCGCTCGCAAGAAGGTGCGTACGAAGAAGGGCCTGGCCCGTGCCGGCACCGCCCCCGAGACCGATGTCGTGGTCCTCGACGAGAGCCACCGGTGCAAGAACCCCACGGCCGCTCGCTCGAAGCTCGCGGCGAAGCTCGTCGCCAGCGCCGGCTTCACCCTCTGGCTCTCGGCGACCGCGGGCCAGAACCCCCTCGAGCTGTCGTACCTCGCCCCGCTGCTGGCCGCCGCGACCGGCGCCCGCGCCAAGGATCTGAAGGACTTCGAGCAGTGGTGCCTCGATCAGAGCCTGGGCGTCACGCGCGGCAACTTCGGCAAGTGGGAGTGGCGTGGAGATCGCGCGGACTGCGAGAAGGTCCGCACCCTCCTGTTCGATGCCCACGCGGTGACCAGCCCCGCCGGTCTGCGACGTCGCCCCGAGGACATCGCGGGCTGGCCGGCGATCAACCGCATCCTCATGCCCGTGGCGCTCTCCGGCGAGGAGCGCGCGCTCTACGAGGAAGCCTGGACCGCGTTCCGGCGCGAGCTCGAGCTTGCCCCACGCGGCAAGGATCCGAAGTCCGTCCTCGCCGCGATCCTGCGCCTCCGCCAGAAGAGCTCGCTCATCCGGTCGACGGGCACGATCGAGCTGGCCCGGGAGCTCCTCGACAACGGCCACCAGGTCGCGATCTCCGTCGCCTTCATCGAGACCCTCAGCGCCCTCCGCTCTGCCCTCGAGACCGGCATCGGCGCGGTTCCGTGCGCCTCGATCCACGGCGGCCTCTCCGCCACGGACCGCGAGCAGGAGCGGCTCCGGTTCCAGACCGGCAAGGCGCGCGTGATGCTCTTCACCGTCGAGGAAGGCATCTCGCTCCACCAGGGCGAGCACGATGACGCCCCGCGTTCCGAGATCATCCACGACCTCCGCTGGTCCGCGATCCAGATGGCCCAGATCGAAGGTCGCTGCCACCGCGACGGCCGCTTCGCGCAGGTCTACTGGACCTACGCCGACGGCACCATCGAGGAGAAGATCGCGCACGTCGTGGCTGGCCGCATCCAGTCGATGAAAGAGATGATCGGCGACGACGTCGACACGCTCAGTGCGATCGAAGATCTCCTCAGGTCGCCGTGAGGCACTCGCGCGGCCGCTCGTCCATCTGCAGAAACGCCTGCACGCTCACGAGCATCAACACCTGACCGCTCGAGAGCTGTGCCGCTGGCCGCGTGAAGATGTCGAGGTTGTCGTCGGCATGCGCCTCGGCGAATGCGAGCACGCCCTGCGCGTCGACGAGCGAAACCTCGCGGCTCGGTCCACGCCAGCCCGCAAGCGAGACCGTGTCCGTCTCGATCCCCCATTCGGGCTCCAGGCCCGGCGTGCTGCCCACGCCGCCCATCGTGCAGCCTCGCGCGAGGACGAGCTCGTACGTACGGCCGCGCTCGGCGATGGTGCACGTGAAGACCTGCGACGAGGCTTGCTCCTGTCGACAGCGGGCTCGCGCGCCGTCGTATTGCACGGTGAACCGAGTCTCGGTGCGAGCGCCGTTCGTCGCGAAGAAGTGGACGTCGGAGAACTCGACCGTTCCCTTGGGCGCTGACTTGTCGCAGGTGCCCGCGAGGCAGAGCTGCCGCTGCACCCGCAGCTCCTGCTTGGCCATGCCGGCGCGGTTCTCGTGCCCCGGCGCATGCTGGACATGAACGCAACCACTGACCACGAGACCGACGGCGACGTGTAGCTTCATGATGCAACAGAGCGCGGCTCCCCCGAGACTCGTTGCATCACGTCACGAAACTTCACAACCCACCGCGCCCGTCGCGCGTCGAGCCTGGACGGGATACACCGGACGCGGTGAACCGGCGCCCTGCAGCGACCATCGCGATCGTCGCGTTCGTCGTGCTCGCCCTCGAGCTCGCCACCACGCGACTCTATGCGTACATCGGCAGCTCGCATGCGACGGCGGCGGCGCTCTCGATCGCGCTGCTCGGCCTGGGCGTGGGGGCGGCGCTCCGGGTCCGCGCGCCGGCGGTCGCCCGGTACGCGCCGGCTCTCCCCGTGGCCATCGCCGTGCTGGCGCTCGCGGCGACGCTCGGCGCCGGGCTCACGCTCCTCGTCGCCATCTCGCTCGTGCCGTTCGCCTTCGCCGGCGTGCTCCTCGCGAACGCCTACGCGGCACGCGGCGGTGAGGTCGCTCGGGCCACGTATGCGATCGATCTCGTCGCAGCGGCGAGCGCGTGCCTGCTCACCCCGCGGCTCATCGGACCACTGTCACCGACGGAGATCATGTTCGCGCTCGGCGTGCTCGCCTGCGGCGTCAGCCGCTGGCAGGTCGGGGCGATGATGGCCGCGCCGCTCGTCGCGCTGATCGTCCTCGGCCGCACGGGCACCCTCCCCGATGGCCCGCTCGCGGTGATGCAGCGTGAGGGCGCCGACTCGGAGAAGGCGATCGTCGAAGCCCAGCGCCCGATCATCGACTCGGAGTGGACCCCTCTTGGTCGCCTCGACGTGCAACGCACCGACGACCAGCGCCTCGGCGTGTTCACCGACGGCATGAGCCCGACGTACATGGTCGCGGCGGGCAGCAACTTCGAGGATGCGTGGGGCTTCCTGATGGCGCTGCCCTACCAGGCGCTGCGCCCCGCTTCCGTGCTGGTCCTCGGAGCGGGGGCCGGGGCGAGTGTCTGGCTCGCGAAGCAGCACGGCGCCGCGCGCGTGGATGCCGTCGAGGTGAATCCCGCGATCCCCGCCGTGCTCGCGCGCTGGCGGAGCTTCGCCGGCGACGTCTACCACCAGCCCGGCGTGAAGCTCATCACCGCCGACGCACGGCGCTACCTCACCGATACGAGCGAGCGCTACGACCTCATCGAGCTTGCCCTCGCGCTGACCGGTAACCTCCACGCGGATCAGCCCTCCGGCATGGAGGCGCATCTCTACACCGTCGAGGCCGTACGCCTGTACCTGAGCCGGCTCACGCCGACGGGCTCGCTCGTGCTCATCCACAGCGATCCCGGCAACGCCTTTCGCCAGCTGCGCACGGTGATCGAAGCGCTCGGCACGCAGGACGCCCTCGATGGCATCGCCGTACTCCGCGATCCGCGCCCCGGCACCGCCTACCGCTATTTGCTCGTCGTCCGGAGGTCGCCTATGCCCCTCGAGGTCGTCGACAGCCTCGACGTCGCCCCCGCCGAGCTCCTCTGGGGCCCGGGGGATCCGCCCGAGCGCCGGGCCGCGCTCCTCGATCCCGCGCAGCTCGGCGCCACGGGCCGCGACGACCTCAGCCCCGTTCACGATACGCGCCCGTACTTCTTTCAGAACACGCAGGGCCTCGTCGCCACCGCGCGCGCCGAGCCCGGCCGCCTGCTCGTCCTCGCGGGTGCCCTCGTCCTCGTGACGATCCTCGTGGTCGAGCGCCGCCGCGACGCCCGTGCGTTCCTCCGACCGGCGGTCGTCGCGATGCTCCTGGGCGCGGCCTTCCTCACCGTCGAGCTCGCCCTGATCCAGCAGTTCACTCTCGCCGCCGGCGGCACGCTCTACGCGGTCTCGTTCGTCCTGTTCTGCGTGCTCGGCTGGAGCGCGGCCGGCGCCATGCTCTTCGCGAGGCGCCGCATCGCGTGGGCGTGCCTGACCGCCGGCCTCGCCGTCGCCGCCACCGCGCTCGTCGACCCTGCCTGGGTCGCGGACATCTCCAGCGATGCCGCCCGGCTGCTCCTCGTCGCCCTCGTCCTCGCGCCGGCCGGACTGGCGATGGGCGGCCCGTTTCCGCTCCTGCTCGCACAGCACGGCGACCCGACGACTCGCATCGCGAGCCTGTGGGCGATCAACGGCGTCGCCGCGGTGGCGGGCGGCATCGTCGCCGTGCTCGCCCTCCGCGTCGGCGGGTCGACGCACGCGCTCCTCCTCGCGGCCGTGCTCTACCTGCTCGCCGCCGCGCTCCGGGTGTGAGGCTCGGTTACGATGCCCCGCGCCATGTCCCACCTCGCCATCATCGAGCCTCCGCATGCGACTGGCGCGCTGGCCGAGGTGTACGCCCGGATGGCCCAGCGCAAGGTGCCGCCGATCTACCAGCCGTCGCATGGGGGCCTGCCCGGCATCCTCCGCGCCCACAGCCTCGACGCCGCGCTCATCCCGCACGTCTTCGGGTTCTCCAGTGCCGTGAATCAGACGGGACCGCTCACGTGGTCACAGCGCGAGCTCGTCGCCGCGCTCACGTCGCGCCTCAACCAGTGCTTCTATTGACTGGTCGCTCACGCAGAGTTTCTGCGTGCCGCTCTCGCTGATGACGCCCTCGCGCGGGTCGTGGTCGTGGATCCCCACGCCCTCACGCGCCATGGCGATGCCCCGACCCGCGCACTCGTCGCCTTCACGATCACCGTCGCCGAGCGACCGTGGGCGGTCTCGGGCGCCGACCGCACCGCCCTCCGCGCCGCCGGTCTCGATGATGCCGCGATCCTGCACGCGCTCCTGCAGGCCGCCCTGTTCGGCCACCACAACCGCATCGCCGATGCCGTCGGCGTCGACGCCGACTACCCGGACCGGTTCGCCGCACCGCGCCCCGAGGCCGCCACGCCGGCGTACCACCCTGCGCCGCTCTCGGAGCTCGCCGCCGCAACCGGCCATGCAGCGGCCCCGATCACGCTCGCCCTCCGCGAGGGCATCTCCGATCGCCTCGCGGGCTGGCTCGCCCACGTCCTCGATCGCGACGATCACCTCGATCGGCGTCGCCGCGCGCTCGTCCGCGCCACCGTCGCCACCTGGCTCGGTGATGCCCGCCCGCTCGCCGCCGTCACACCGTCCGATGACCTCGATCGTGCGCTCGTCGCGCTCACCGAGCTGGTCGTCCTCGCACCATGGCGCCTCGGACCGGCCGCCTACGCCGACGTGCGGACCCTCGGCCTGGCCGACGATGCGGCCGTCTTCGCTGCGGTCGCGACAGCCTCCACGTGTGCGCTGGACTCGCGTATCCACGCGGTCCTCGATCGGCTGGCGAGGCCCGGTCGCTAACGAGCGGCGTGCTGGCGCATGATGAAGTTCGCGAGCGGACGGGCTGCGCCGTTCGCCTCGACGATCTTCAGGCCCATCCCCGCGCGGTCACTGCTGTGCTCGACACGGACTACCTCCGCGTGCAGGTGCACGGTCGGTTCGCCGGGGAGATCGAGCTCGATCTCCGCATTGGAGCCCGGGCGGAGCCACTCGGGCGCTCGCATGAACAGGCCCGAGCGGGACACGTCCTCGACGAAGCCATCGATCACGGTGCCACCCGACGAGCGGAACGAGGCGGGGACGCTGACCGGGACTCGTACTGCTTCCCGCTTGTCCATGTGCTTTGCAATCTACGTCACACGATCGACACCCCGAAATAATCTCCCGCCACTCTTTCGCCATGCTCCCGCTGACATTTGCGGTCCGACCGGCGCGCCGCACTGCGGCATGACTCCAGGCGTCGACCTCCAGAATACTCGCGTCCCCCTGATCGTTGACGTCCCGTTGCCTGCATCAACGCATCCACGGTGGTCGGCGCCGCGAATGATCGTGCGGCCCCACAGCGAGATCGAGGCGACGCTCGACGACAGCAGCAAGGGAGCAACATTGGTCTCGCTCATGATTCGGGTCTGCCTCCTCTGTTTGGCCTTCGGATGCGCCAGCGCGCCCACCGCTGTTCCCCGCGACACCGAACCCCAGCCACCCGCGCCGCGACCTGCGGGTACGGGTGCGGGTGAACGAGCACGCATGTTCAAAGACACCACGTACCTGGAGCTCGAGCCCTACGCGGAACACGACCGTCTGATCGCGATCGTGCAGTGCGACGAGTTGTCGATCCGATCGCCTGGGACCCGCAGTGAACGCCAGGAGATTCGCGCGACCGTGCGTACGGCGGCCGTCCTGCCCGCCGGCGCGGAGCTGCAGCTTTGGACCTACGCACAGGGCGCGCCGCTGATGACGGTCGGCCGCAACTACCTGATCGCCGCGCACCGAGCGTCGACCAGCGGGCCGTGGGAGCTGGTCGAGGCTCGGCCGAGCTCTGGCGCCAACGCCGTGCAGGACTGGGAGGCCGCGCAGGCCGAGCTCGGTAGACCAGGCTCGTCGGATGTCACCCAGCAGATGGGCGTCGCCGAGCAGCTCGTCCTCGACGACCGCGTTGCGCAAACGTCGTCGCACGGCCTGACCCTGCAGGTCCTCGGGGCCGACATCGCCAGTGAGCCACCACCGAAACCGGGCGTTTCGCGCCCGAGCACGACACGGATCGTGATCCGCGTGCGCGTAGCTCTCGGGCACAAGACCGAGGAGCTGACGTTCACCCCCGAGTCGCCCGGCATTGCCTCCCTGACAGACCACGAATGGGAGGGCTATCGCATCGAGCTGGTCGACCGCACTCTCACCAAGGGGACGCGCGACCAGTGGATCACGACGTTCACCGTGACCCCGACGAATGCACCGTCTGCTGGCAAGCCGACTGAGCCGACGCAGCGTCCGCGCTGAAGGCGTCCGCCATCCCGGGGTCAGCCCCCGTCATCGGACGAGTTGCAGAGCCTGCCGCTTGGGATCGCGCCTGGGGCCAGGCGTCGATCGCCAAGGCCGTGTGGCATGCGATTTCCTGATGAGAGTCGTGGGCTTGCGGGGTTGATCGAACCGACCGAGCGGCTATGATGCCGCCCACCTTACCTTGCTTGCGCACGTGACGACCTCTACCGGCCCCCGCGCCAAACGCGATACGCGCCAGACGCTCTCCGCCCACCGGGATGCGATGGCACCGTCGTACCGCGCCAGCGCGAGCACGCGCATCGCCTCGACGGTCGACCGGCTCATGGGGGCCCTGCCCGCGCCATCCGTCCGGGCGCCGACGCGACCGCAGTCGAAGACGCTGACGGGGGTCGCGCCCGCCCCCACGACACCGGCGGCGCGCACGATCGCCCTGTACGCGGCGAAAGGGAGCGAGGTCGACACGACGCCGATCGACGTCGCTGCCCGCGGTCGCGGCTGGCGGGTCGTCTATCCCCGCGTGATCGCGGGCCAGCGCGCCTTGTCGTTCCACGTCGCGACGCTGACGGAGCTAGTCGCCGCCACCTTTGGACTCCGCGAGCCCACGGCCATGGCCCCGCAGGTCGGGCTGAGCGAGATCTCGGTGATCTGCGTGCCCGGACTCGCCTTCGATCGCACCGGCGGCCGGCTCGGCTGGGGCCGTGGCTACTACGACGCGACGCTCGCCCAGCTCGGTGACCATCGCCCGCTCCTCCTTGGCCTCGCCTTCGAGTGCCAGATCATCAACGAGCTCCCGCGAGAGGCACACGACGTGTTGCTCGACCGCGTGATCACCGAGGCGACGACGTAAATGGAAGCGCTGATCGTTCTCGGAGCCGTGGCGCTGGGCCTCGGCGGTGGATACGTGCTCGGCACGCGCATGGGTAAAGCCAAGGGCGGCGGCGACGGCGCCCGGCAGGCCGCCGAAGAGGAGGCCGCGCGGATCAAGAAGGCGGCCCAAGCCGAGATCGAGGCGATCCGCAAGGGCGCCGAGGTCGACGGCAAGGAGCTGGCGCGCAAGCACAAGGCGGAGCTCGACGAGGAGCTGCGCGCCCGGCGGGCCGAGCTGGCCAAGCGCGAGGAGACGCTGGCGGCGAAGGAGCGCGACCTCGAGAAGCAGCGCCGCGACACCGACCGCCGCGCCGGCGAGCTCGACAAGAAAGAGAAGTCGATCGACGGCAAGATCAAGCAGGCCGACTCGGCCGTCTCCAAGGCCGAGGCCGCGCAGGAAGCCGCGAAGCAGAAGCTCGAGCAGATCGCGGGCCTCTCCGAGGAAGCCGCGCGCAAGAAGCTCGAGGACGAGGTGAAGTCGCAGGCGTATGCCGCGGCCGCCACCGACATCAAGCGCATCGAGGACGACGCCCAGCGCGAGGCCCAGGCCCGCGCGAAGACGATCGTCGCTTCCGCCATCCAGCGCTACGCGAGCGAGTTCGTCCACGAGCGCACCGTCGCCGTCATCCCCCTCCCCTCCGACGACCTCAAGGGCCGCCTCATCGGTCGCGAAGGCCGCAACGCCCGCGCCCTCGAAGCCGCCACCGGCATCGACCTCATCATCGACGACACCGCCGAGTCGATCACGATCTCGTGCTTCAACCCGGTGCGCCGCGAAGTCGCCCGCCTCGCCATCTCGGGCCTCGTCGCCGACGGTCGCATCCACCCGACCCGCATCGAGGAGCTCGTCCGCAAGGCCGAGAAGGAAGTCGACAAGGTCTCCAAGGAAGCCGGCGAGCAGGCCGTCTTCGACCTCGGTCTCCACCGCGTCCACCCCGAGCTCGTGAAGCAGCTCGGTCGCCTCAAGTTCCGCCAGTCCTACGCGCAGAATGTCCTCCTGCACTCGATCGAGGTCGGGTATCTGGCCGGCCTCATCGCCGCGGAGCTCGGCGCGAACGTGAAGCTCGCGCGCCGCGCCGGTCTCCTCCACGACATCGGCAAGGCCGTCGACCACGAGCAAGAGGGCCCGCACGGCAGCGTCGGCGCGGAGCTCTGCCGCAAGCACGGCGAGTCTCCCAAGGTCTGCGCCGCCATCGCCGCGCACCACGGCGACGAAGGCGCCGGCACGCAGCCGATGGCGTTGCTCGACCACATCGTGGCCGCCGCGAACTCGCTCTCCGCTGCGCGCCCTGGCGCTCGCCGCGAGCAGCTCGCCAGCTACATCAAGCGCCTCGACGATCTCGAAGCCATCTGCAAGCGCTTCGACGGCGTCGAGCGTGCCTACGCTCTCCAGGCCGGCCGCGAGATCCGCGTCATGGTCATGAACGATCAGATCGACGACACCCGCGCGACCGTCATGTCGAAGGAGATCGCCCGCGCGATCGAATCCGAGGCGACGTACCCCGGTCAGGTCCGCGTCGTCGTGGTGCGCGAGACGCGCGCCTCCGACTACGCGCGCTGAGCGCCCCGCGGTCGCGGGAGCGGGCTCACTAGCGATACCCGCTCGCGGAGCTGGGCATCGAGGAGCCCGGCCCCACGCACCGGTAGCCGGCGTCGCTGTAGGCTCGCCGTGGCGTGCCCCTCGATCTGCACACCGTCGAGTCGCCAATCGGTCGGCTCGTCCTCGGCGCGCAGGGCGATGAGCTCGTCGCGTTGCACCTCCCAGGCTCCTCGGAACCGCCGCCCGTCGGCACCCCGCGCACGACGGCGGTGCTCGCGGCCACTGCCCGCCAGCTATCCGAGTACTTCGGTGGTATGCGCACCACGTTCGAACTGCCGCTCGCGTTCAGCGGTACGGACTTCCAGCGCTCGGTGTGGACCGCGTTGCTCGCGATCCCGTACGCCGCGACCACGACGTATGGCGCCCTGGCGGCAAAGCTGGGCCGGCCCACCGCGTCGCGCGCGGTCGGCGCCGCCAACGGTAGTAACCCGATCGCGATCATCGTGCCCTGCCACCGGGTGATCGGGTCCGGCGGATCGCTCACGGGGTACGGCGGCGGCCTGGCAGCGAAGCAGTTCCTGCTCGCGCTCGAGCAGCGCGCCGTACAGCCGTCGCTGTTCTAACGGCTATGCTGGTCAGTTAAGGTCGTTGGTGCACGCGTGCCACGTGCCACGTGCTCGTCATCATCGACGTCATCCGGCTGATCGGCGTGGTGCCGGAGTCGGACCTGGCTGCGGCCAAGCTGCTCTTGGTCCGCGTGGTCGGCACGCTGAGCAAGCTCTGCCGGTGATCGTGGACGAGCACGTGGCACGTGCACGTGTACGCCCCCGGAACCTGCCAACTGACCAGCATTGGTTCTAACGGGTGCTGGCGCCGGTTCCGTGGGCCATCGCCGGGCGCATGCGCGGTCGAACGATCTCGAGCCGCGCCAGCTTCTCCTGGATCTGCGAGACGGAGAGGTTGTTCATGTTCTCGTCGACTTCCGTGATCGATGCGCCGGCGCGGGCGAGCGGCCCCATGTGGGCCCGCAGCGTGCCGAGCATCTTCGGGCTAGCGACGATGATGATGTTCGATGTGGCCTGGTCGCGGACCCACGTCGTGAGCTCCTCGACGACCTGCTTCGCGAAGCGCGCATCGAGCGCGGCAAGATATCCGGTGCGATGGTCGTCGACGGAACCGTGACCGCCGCGGTGTGACGCGCCAGGATGGCCCGCGGTGCCCACGATGCCGGGCTTCATGCCCTGGTGGTCGGTGAACATCCCGTGCTCGGTGCGGCCAGGGCTCTCGAAGGTGCGCTCGCCTCCCAGGGTGGCGCCCTCCTCGCCCGTATCGTCGTACGTGAACAGTCGCGCGTGCGCGGAATCAACAGTGGCTACGCAAGCTTTCATAAATCCTCCTGGGCGGGACCGCCCGCTGTGGTGTGTGGGCTCAGCTCGTGATCTCGGCCCGACGCAAGCGACCCAGCTCGTGCTCGAGCACCCGGTTGAGCTTGGACAACGCCTCGTCCAGCGCGATCTCGACGTTCGGTCCCTTGTGGGTGACCGCTGTCGGGGGCCGGCCGGCGAAGCGCGCCTCGACCGTGCAGCGAATCGCATCGCCGCCGGGTCTCGGGCCATTCTCGTCGGCGAGGTGGACCTCGACCGTGGTGATCCGGTCGCCGTGATCGTGGAGACCACCTTCGACGGTCGCCGTGATGATGTCGATCAGGCTCTGGCCGCCGTGGATGTGTGCGTCGTGACGAACTTGGACCTGCATGGTCCAGACATGTTGCGAGTCGCGTGCCGCGACGACTGCGCGCACGGGCTCAGTGGGCCCCTGCGGGATCGTGCGGGATGGGACCGTCCGGCATGACGGGCGGTCGGCTGTCGCCGTTGTCGGCGGCGACACCGCCACGTAGTAGATTCGCGGCGATATGACCGCCGCGTTCCTCGACGAGCTGGCTGCCCGGCACCTCCTGCAGGAGGTCACCGACCGGGACGGCCTGACGAAGCTGCTCAGCTCGGAGGTCGTGCCGGTCTACGCGGGCTACGATCCGACCTCGTCGTCGCTGCACGTGGGGAACCTGGTGCCGACCATCCTCCTGAAGCGATTCCAGCTTGCGGGTCACAAGCCCATCATCCTGGTGGGCGGGGCGACCGGGATGATCGGCGATCCGTCGGGCAAGTCGGATGAGCGAAATTTGCAGACCGACGACATGGTGGCCGCAAATCTTGCGGGGATTCGGGCGCAGCTCTCGCGCTTGCTCGCCTTCGACGACTCGCCCACGAGCGCCGCGATCGTGAACAACGCGGACTGGACGCGTCCCGTCACGTTCCTCGAGTTCCTGCGCGACACCGGCAAGTACCTGACCATCAACTACATGATGGCGAAGGACTCGGTGCGCTCGCGCCTCGAGGGCGATAGCGGCATCAGCTACACCGAGTTCTCGTACATGCTGCTGCAGGCGGCCGACTTTGTTCACCTCTCGAAGTCGCACGCGTGTCGGCTGCAGGTCGGCGGCTCGGACCAGTACGGCAACATCACCGCCGGCTGCGAGCTCTCGCGCAAGCAGGGGGGCCCCCAGCTCTTCGGGCTCGTGGCGCCCCTGCTCCTCGATTCGACGGGCCAGAAGATGGGCAAGACGTCGACGGGGGAGCGCATCTGGCTCGATCCCGAGCGCACGTCACCGTACGAGTTCTACCAGTACTGGCTGAACGTCCCCGATAGCGACGCGCCGCGCCTCCTCAAGCTGTTCTCGCTGAAGCCGCTGGCCGAGCTCGACGCCCTGCTCGTCGAGCACGACGCCGATCGCAGCAAGCGCTTTGCTCAGCGCGAGCTCGCCCGCGCCATGACATCGTGGGTCCACGGCGATGCGGCCGTTCTCGGCGTCGAGGTCGCGAACCGGGTGATGTTCGGCACGAACCTCGAGGGGCTGACCGAGGAGGAGCTCGCGCGCGCCGCGGGCATCGTGCCGACGGTCGAGATCCCGCGCACCGAGCTCGAGGCCGGCCTCGGTATCGTGGATCTGCTCGCCCGCGTGCTCGGGAAGTCGAAGAGCAACGCGCGCCAGCTCGTGACCCAGGGCGGTGCGTACGTGAACCGCGTGAAGGTCGCCAGCGTCGATCACAAGGTGACCGCGTCCGATGCGCTGACCACGACGATGCTCGTCGTGAGCGGCGGCAAGAAGGACCACCGCATCATCCGCATCGTCTGACCGGGTGGCGCCGGCGTCGACGACCGCCCTGTGCGCGGGGGCGTCACCGTTTGCGCGGCTGGCCGTCACGCGGGATGCTCGCGGGATGAGCATGCGAGCCGCCCTGCTGGTCATGCTTGCGGGTACGTCGGGGGCGGCGCTCGGCTGCAAGGACAAGTACCGCCCCCCCGATTCGGAGCAGATCCCGCCGCTCCGGAACGGCTCGGCCTTCGCTGCCGATGGTTCGGGGGCGGATCGCACCGGAGCGGGAGCCGTTGGATCGAGCCCGAGCGAGGGATCGAGTGCCACCAGCGGCTCCGCAGCGAGCGCCGGCACGGCAGATCCGGCCGCGGCCGGGCTTGCCCTCGCGCTGCCAGCCGAGATCGGACCGCCACCTCCGTTCGACAAGCTGCGCCGGTACCAGAAGCGCAGCGACGTGCTCGCCTCCCTCGGCGCGTCGATTCGCGAGGCATCGGGTACCGAGCGGCGCGAGCTCGACGAGCGGAAGGCACTTTTGCCCGCCTGGATGTTCGCGGACCATGGCGACCCGATCTACTCGACGCCGATCCCGGGCGTGCTTGCGAGACTCTCGTACGAAGGAAACCGCCTCCAGGAGATCGCTCTGATCTCCGCGAACGGAACCTGGCTCGAGACTGCCGTGACGACCCGATGGGGCACCGGGGACACCAGGACCCCGGGTACCCACGAGTACCCGGCCTCCTCGGTCGGCTGGTCGGCGACCCTCACGGTCACGAGTGCGCTCGCGGAGCTCGTCCTGACCGTGGCCGAGATTCCGGCGATCGAGCACACACCCGATGCGCCGGGTCTGTTCAAGATGTTTGCAGACGTCGGAAGCCTGATCGGCGAGCCCCT
>JALHPV010000132.1 GCA_022842285.1 Kofleriaceae bacterium | reverse complement strand
GGGGTCGCGCGCGGGCCCTGGGTAGGACCGCGCGGCGCGGACGGCGGGTTCGAGCGCGGCGGCGACTGCGGTCCACCACCGTTGGGGTTGTCGACGCGCGGCCCCGGGGTCGACGTGGGCGGACGCGGCGGCGGGTTGCGCGGACCCGTCGAGGGCGGCGGGTTCGGGTTAGTCGTGGGCGGACGACCGCCACCGTCCGGTGACGTCGGATTATCGACGCGCGGCCCCGGGGTCGACGTGGGCGGACGCGGGGGCGGATTACGCGGACCCGTCGAGGGCGGCGGGTTCGGGTTCGTCGGGGGCGGTCCACCACCGTTCGTCGGATCGTCGACGCGCGGGCCCGGGGTTGACGTGGGCGGACGCGGCGGCGGATTGCGCGGACCCGTCGAGGGCGGCGGGTTCGACGTCGGCGGACGACCACCACCGGACGTCGGATCGTCGACGCGCGGGCCCGGGGTTGACGTGGGCGGACGCGGCGGCGGATTGCGCGGACCCGTCGTCGGCGGGTTGGACGTCGGCGGGCGACCACCACCCGTCGGATCGTCGATGCGCGGACCCGGGTTCGCCGTCGGCGGGCGCGGGCCGCCACCCTGAACGGGCGGACGACCACCACCCGTGGGCGGGTTCTGGATGGGCGGACGACCGCCCCCGTTGTTGTTGCCCCAGTCCGGCGGGTTCTGCACCGGCGGGCGATTGCCGCCGTTCTGCACCGGCGGGCGATAGCCGCCGTTCTGCACGGGTGGGCGATAGCTCGGCGGACGACCGTCGCGGTGATCACGGACCTGGTAGCCGCGCGGGACGCGGTCCGGCGGCGTCCAGTAACCGGGCTGGTACTGGTAGAAGCCGCCCTGGTTGAAGTCGTAATACGGCTCGACGTAGACGTAGCCCTGCTGCTGCTGTTCCCAGCGGCCGGCCACCCAGACCCACTCGTAGCCGTTCCAGTGCCAGTAACCGTCAATCCACACCTGACCGTATCCAGGGGACACGGTCATCTGCTCGTACAGCGGCTCCGGCGGCATGCTGTTGACCTGGTACATGCTCGGCGCACCAACGGAGACGCCAGCGGTGGCATACCCCTGCTGGTATCCGTAGCCGTAACCGCTATTCACAGGGCGCGTCTCGCGTACGACACACGCCTGCGTGGCGAGGCCGAGCGCGACCGTGCCGAACAGCTTCACAAGGGTTTGCATTCGCATACGTTCTCCTGCTCCGAATAGTAGTACAAGGTTTCGACCCTACCGTAGTGCAACCACTGCGCCGGGCCCGATTCAGGCACTTAGATGGCTCTTGCCCTCACCAGTAGACGTTCGACAGTCGCGGCTATTGCCTCCGCTCTCGCAGCAATGGCATTGGCGGCGGCGGTTGCAGGTAGGAGCTGTCGGGTATCCCAGCCGGGCCCCGAGGTGTCCGTCCGGGCGATGCTCCAGGCAGCCCGCAATGGCGATCGCGACACGGTGTACGAGCTCCTCGCGCCCTCCACCCAGGAGGCCCTGTCTCGCGAGGCCAAGCGCGCCACCGACCTGGTCGGCGCCTCGACACGCTTCTCGCCCAAGGATCTCGTCTCCGTTGGTAGCTCCGAAGGGGTGGCCGCGCCGACCGACTTGACCGTGCTCGAAGAGCGCGGCGATCACGCCGTCGTCGAGGTCGTCTCGCCGAGTGGGCGCTCGCGCGTCGAGCTCGTGCGGGTGAACGGGCACTGGCGGATCGAACTACCCGGTTACGGCACGGCCCGCTGAACGAGGTCCGCCGAAGGGCGGGCCGAAGCCGAGCCGGATGGCGAGGCGGTTCGATCGCGTGCTACGACCGCGCGATGCGGCGCTGCCTGCTCGTTGCCCTCCTTGTCGGCTGTGGTTCGTCGACGAGCGGAAAGGTCCCCGTGGATCCCGATCCCAAGCTCGACACCGACCGGCCCGTCGAGTACCGCCCCGACCCGGTCGCTCCGGTGAAGCCCCCGCGCGCCTGGCCGATGACGAAGGTCGAGTCCATTGCGGACCAGATTCACGGCAAGACCGTCGCCGATCCCTACCGCTGGCTCGAGGACGAGAAGTCCGCCGAGGTCCAGGCGTGGATGACGGAGCAAGACACGTACGCGCGCACCGAGCTCGCGAAGCTGCCGGGCCGCGACGACCTCGCGCAGCGGATGAGGGACCTCCTCTATTACGACTCGATCACTGCCCCGCAGGTAAAGAAGGGCCGCTTCTTCTACTCTCGCAAGCACAAGGACAAGGAGAAGGTCGTCGTCTACTGGAAGCAGGGCGAGACCGGCACAGAGAAGGTCCTCTTCGACCCCAACACCTGGAGCACCGACGGCACGACGGGCCTCGGCGCCTGGACCCCGTCACACGACGGCAAGCTCGTCGCATACGCGGTCAAGGAGAACAACTCCGACGAGTCGGTCATGCACGTCATGGACGTGTCGACCGGCAAGGATCGCCCCGACGTCATCGAGGGCACGAAGTACTCCAGCGCGTCGTGGACCCCCGATGGCAAGGGCTTCTACTACACGTGGATTCCGCCGGTGGGCGGCGACGTGACGGTTGCGAACCGCCCGGGCTTTGCCGAGATTCGCTTTCACAAGCTTGGCACGGACGTCGCGACGGATCCGGTGATCCACCCGGCCACGAAGGACGCGGGCACGTTCATCGGCGCGAACCTCTCGACGGACGGCCACTGGCTGCTCGTCACCATCTCGCACGGCTGGAACAGCGCCGACATCTACTTCAAGGATGCGCGCAAGCCGAAGGCGGCCTTCACGCCGCTCGTCGCCAAGGTCGACGCGGACTTCAACGTGCGTGCGTGGAAGGACCAGTTCTACGTCCACACCAACGACGGCGCGCCGAGGTACCGCGTCTTCAAGGTCGATCCGAAGCGGCCGCAGCGGGCGGCCTGGAAGGAGATCGTGGCGCAGTCCGACGCCACGCTGACCGCGGTCGACGTCGTCGGCAACCACCTCTCGCTCACGTATCTGCGCAACGCGACGAGCGAGCTCGCTGTCCACGACCTCTCCGGCAAGTTCGTTCGCAAGATCGAGCTTCCGGGCATCGGCTCGTCGGGCGGCCTGGGCGGCAACGAGGACGAGGACACGGCGTACTTCGCGTACACGTCGTTCACGGAGCCGCAGGTCATCTTCAAGACGTCGGTGAAGACGGGCACGTCCGTGGAGTGGGCGCGCATCAAGCTGCCGGTGAACCTCTCGGATGTCGTCGCCGAGCAGGTCTCCTATCCGTCGAAGGACGGTACGCAGATCTCGATGTTCATCATCCACAAGAAGGATCTGGCGAAGACGGGGAAGCACCCGACGATCCTCTACGGCTACGGCGGCTTCAACGTGAGCCAGACGCCGAGCTTCTCGTCGACGCGTGCGCTGTGGCTCGAGTCGGGCGGCGTGTACGTCGTCGCGAATCTGCGTGGCGGTGGCGAGTTCGGCGAGGAGTGGCATCGCGCCGGCATGCTGCTCAAGAAGCAGAACGTGTTCGACGACTTCATCGCGGCGGCCGAGACGCTCATCAAGGACGGCTGGACCTCGAAGGAGCACCTCGCGATCTGGGGCGGCAGCAACGGCGGACTTCTCGTCGGCGCGGCCGTGACCCAGCGTCCCGATCTGTTCGGCGCGGTCATCTGCGGCGTGCCGCTCCTCGACATGCTGCGCTTCCACCTCTACGGATCGGGCAAGACGTGGGTCCCCGAGTACGGCTCCGCCGAGGATCCCGAGCAGTTCGCGGCGCTCTACGCCTACTCGCCGTACCGCGTGGCCGTGGATGCGGGCGAACGCGATTATCCCGCGATCATGTTCGACTCCGCCGATCATGACGACCGCGTGGACCCGATGCACGCGCGCAAGCTCGCCGCCGTGATCCAGGCCAACCAGACTGGCAACGCCCCCATCCTTCTGCGCATCGAGCGGAATGCCGGCCATGGCGGCGCCGATATGGTGAAGCAGCAAGTCGAGCGGATCGCCGATCAGCTCGCGTTCCTGTGGTCGCGACTCAAGTAGGTAGCCTCATGAAGAAAGCACTTCTGTTCGCCGCGCTCGTTGCCACCGGGTGCCCGAGTGGCGGCGGCGCGAAGTTCCCGCAACCCGCCGGCACCATGACCGCCGACTCGCTGCTCGCGAAGCTGCGCGAGCAGGACGCCAGCCGCTCGAGCTTCACCGGCGAGAGTGTCATGGACTACTGGGTCGGCGAGCAGCGCCTGAAGGGCACGGTGATGGTGATGGGCACGTCCCAGCGGCAGGTGCGCTTCAACGCCCTCTCGCCGCAAGGTGGGGGCGTGCTCGCGGACATGGCGTGCGACGGGGCGGACTTCACCTACGTCGACTTCCAGAACAACTGCTATCGCACCGGTCCGTGTACCGGACAGTCGATCGCGACGCTCTTGCGCGTGACGCTCGAGCCTGATGACTTCCGCTCGCTCGCCACCGGTGGTGCGCCGCTGCCGGCGAGCGCGACAGGGGACGTGACGTGGGATGGCAACGCGGGGGCGTGGAACGCGAAGCTGACGGTGCCGGGCGGCACCCAGACGATCGTGGTCGACGCGCGCGACGGGGCCTTCGATGTCACGGCCAGCGAGCTCACCGGCCCGGACGGCAAGAGCGTCTGGAAGGTCGAGCACACCGACCTCGGCGAGGACCACCTGCCGGCCAAGACCCGGTTTCAGACCCCGGGCCAGGGCGCAGACCTGATCGTGGAATGGAAGCAGCGGGTCCTGAACCCGCAGATCGCACCGGCCAAGTTCACGGTGGCGGTGCCGGCCGGCCTGCCGACCTGCCCGTAAGTCCTCGTGATCTAACCGATCGAAATCACTCACCTAGGGGTGAGAAACCGAGAATAGAACCGTCTGCCTCCGAGTTTCGTACAGGAGGGACATGACGGACCGCTCGGTTCTAAGAGCCGACATCGAGCACACGGTGAGCCAGCGGAGAGATCCGTTCCTGGCGAGCACGCTCGATGGGTATCGCATCGACGCCAAGATCGCGGAGGGTGGATTCGGGGCGGTCTACCGGGCGACCCATCTCGCAACGGGTGACGTGTGTGCCCTCAAGGTGCTGCATCCGCACTTCGCGCGCGATCCCAACATGACGGCGCGCTTCCAGCGCGAGGCGGCCACGATGGAGCGTCTCCGCAATCGCCACACCGTGACGACGCGGAAGGTCGGTGAAGCCGACGACGGCACGCTCTACATCGCGATGGAGCTCCTGGTCGGCGAGATGCTGCAAGAGCGCCTGCAGCGGGTGAAGACCGTCTCGTGGATCGAGGCCGTGCGCATCGGCATCGCCGTCTGCGAGTCGCTCGCGGAGGCGCATGCGCTCGGCGTGGTGCATCGCGATCTCAAGCCGGCCAACATCCATCTGGCGCAGGGTACCGACTTCGTGAAGGTCATCGACTTCGGCATCGTCGCGGTTCGCGGTAGCACCGTCGACGATGGCGAGGAGCTCACGCGCGCGGGCATGACCGTCGGGACGCTCGACTACATGTCGCCCGAGCAGGTGATGGATCGCGAGACCGACGCGCGCAGCGATATCTACGCCCTCGGCGTGATCCTGTACGAGCTCGTCTCCGGCACGCGGCCCTACGGCCCGCTCACCGGCCCCCAGCTCCTCGCGGCGATGCTGACGACGTCCGCGCAGCCGGTGTCGAAGCATATCGAGGTGCCCCTCGCGTTCGAGCGCGTGCTCATGAAGTGCCTGCGTCGCGAGGCGAAGAACCGCTTCGATGACGTGCAGGCACTGGCCACCCAGCTCGCACTGCTCCTACCCGCGGAGGCCGTGGAAGAAGACGAGGCGACGACCTGGTGTCATACGCCGGCCCCGGTGTTCGAGCGCGCCCTGCACCAGCGCTACGACGCCGTCGAGAAGGCGACCATCGCCGCCGTGCCGCCGCCGCCGCACCAGCATGCTGCGCCGCCGGTCTACATGCACCCGACGGGGTATCCGCAGGTGATGCCGATGGCGCCGCCGACGCGAGCGGCTCGGGGCTCCGTCGCGCAGATGGACCAGAGCCCGTATTACGGCTGGTCGCCGCCGGTGATGCCGCTGCCGATGCAGGTGGTGTCACTGCCTCCGCCCTCCGTCATTGTCGCGCCTGCCCCGCCTGCACCAAGCAAGCTCGCCTGGGTGCTCGTCATCCTCGCGATCGTCGCGGTCTCGGCCGCCGCGGGCGCGTTCCTGCACCTCTACTTCTGAGAGAAGTGTTAGCGTGCGCGCCGCATGAGCGCGCTGGCTGGCATCCTGCTCGGACTCCTGGTCGGATTGCGCCACGCGTTCGAACCCGATCACCTGACGGCGGTCGCCACCCTGTCGACGGAGGCGCGCGATCTGAAGCGCGGGGCACTCGTCGGCGCGGTCTGGGGCGTGGGACACACGATCTCGCTGGTCGTCGTTGGCATCGCGCTCATCGCGATCGGCGGCGTGCTGCCCGAGCGGCTCGCGGCGAGCTTCGAGCTCGCGGTCGCCGGCATGCTCGTGGTGCTGGGCGTGCGTGCGTTCACGCGGGCGCTCCGCCAGGGCACGACCGGTGACGTGATGGCGCATGCCCACGGCGGCCTCCATCACGAACACCCCGCCGAGGTCGCGCACATCCACCTCGGCTCCGTCGCGCTCGCATGGCGGCCCCTGGCGGTCGGCCTGTTGCACGGGCTCGCGGGCAGCGGCGCGCTGACGGCGCTCGTGTTCGCGCAACTCCCCGGCACCGTCGAGCGCATCGCGTACATCGCCTGCTTCGGCGTGGGCTCGGTCGTCGGTATGGCGGTGGCGTCCGCCGTCGCTGGCGCCTCCCTCGGTGCGGTGTCGCGCCGGTCGCGCCGGTCTCTCACGCTGGTGGCAGGAGTCTTCTCGATCGTACTCGGCGTGATCTGGGGCGTGCCCCTCGTCGGCCTCGTGGCCTGAGGCGCCGCCGCAGGAGCGGCAGCAGCAGCAGCAGCGCACCCCGCGGCCGACTGGCGGCGCACCCGCCGCTCTCGTCGTCCATCGTTCCATCGCCATCGGACGGCGCTGGTTCCTCGGGCAGCGCCGTCAGCGCGATCGCGACCTCCGTTGGTAGCGTGTTCCGCGTGAGGCCGGTCACCACGAGCGTGTAGTCGCCCGGCGGCGTTGGCGCGGCGAGCCCCGTGGGCTGGGGAGCGAGCTCGATCCCACTCGCGTAGGCGCCATCGGCGGCGACGATCCACGCCGCGATGCGAAGGCCCGCCGGTGGCGTGACAGTGATCTGCTGCTCGGCGGCGGAGACGCGGATCGGAACGTACCGCGCGGAGAAGCCCTCGATGAACACGGAGGCGGCGGCGTCGACGAGCGGCTCCGGCGAGACCTGGGGCCAGCCGAGCGCGTTCGGGCCATAGAGGCCACCCGCGTGACGATGGCCGGTGAACCAGTTCGCGCGCGTGAAGTCCGTCCACGCGGCGTCGAGCGTGTCGTCACGTTCGGTGAGGGCCGCGGCGACCGCGTCGAGGTTCTGCTCGGTCGCCGACTGCTCCCACGCCGCGACCATCACGGACTCGTCGTGACGGAGGACGAGGAAGTGACCCCAGAGCCCCGCGCCGTAGATGTAGCTGTCACCGAACCCGCCCGCGGCGCGCTCGAACGGCCGGAACTGCTTTGGCACGAAGCCGGGCAGGAAGCGCTCGAAGTCTCGGTTGGCGTCGCGGTAGAAGTTCTCGACGGCCCACACCGCGCTGCCTTCGCTCCAGACCGCCGGCTGATCGTCGGTGTAGGCGTACTGGACGAGGTGGAACGGCTCGTGGGGGATCACCGATGTGATCGCCTCGGTCAGCGTGGGATACGAGTACCCGACGAAGTCGTTCTCGGCGATGGCGTGTCCGACGCAGGTTCCGCCGTTGCAGGAATCGGCGGTGACGTTGCCGTCGGCCGACTGGAGATCCTGCAGGTAGATATCGATGCGCCCGTCGCCCCCGTCGGTGCCGTCGGACAGCGGGCGCCGGAACCCGAGCGCGAGGTAGTGCGCGAGCGCGGCCTCCGCGACCTGCGCGACCTGGGTCGCGAAGGTGAGGGTCGTGGCGTCGGGTCCGCTCGTGGCGTAGTGCACGAGCACCTGACCGGCGGGCTCGCCGTAGGACGCTTCGTCGACGAGGACCGGACGGTCGACGATCACAGCTGCTTGAGCTCGATGATGTAGTTCGCGCCGCTCATCGGGCTGGCCGGGTTGCCGTAGTACGTCGTGAAGCGGAACGCGCTGTGCGTACCGTCCGCGCGCTTGATCACGTAGACCTCGGACTTCGGAGACACCGCATGTGTCGTCGGGTCGTAGTCGTACCACTCGCCGAACGCGCTCATCGGCTCGCCGCCCATGAGCGTCACGAGCTCGCAGCTCTCGTCGGCGAAGTCGTCGGCGATGAACGTCGACGTCGGCACCGTGGTCACGTCGCCGAGATCATCGCCCGGCACGACGGTGAGCGTGCGCCCGCCCGCGCCGGAGTCGCCACCGTTGGTGCGAAGGCTCGAGCGCTTGAGCGCGATGTCCCAGGTCGTGTCGGTGCGCGCCTCGAGATCCGTGATGTCGACCTTCGCGCCGGTCGCGAGGTTCACGTAGATCATGGGGTTGTCGGGTGAGCTCGCGAGCCCACCAGCCGTCGCGTCGATGCGGCCGGACTTCACCCCGGCGGTGTCGGTGAGGCTGACCGTACCGGCGGAGACCTCCGCGATCAGCCGGTAGGCGGTCGGGAGGACCGTACCCGGGTCACAGCCAACCGTCGGCGCGTCGATCGGTGTGTCGATGGTGGCATCGGGGGCGATGGTGTCATCGGCGTCAGCGGTGTCGTCGGAGCTGGCGTCGTCACCGCAGGCGGTGACAGCGAGGGAGAGGAGGACCAAGGAAACGAACTTCTTCATGACGGCCTTTCGTGAGCCCGGTCGTGGGCAATGACGAGGCCACCGACACCGCGGAGGACCTCGAATGACGTGTGGTACGCGCGCGCCAGGAGATCGGGCGCGAGCGCGAGAGTGGGCTCGCCGTCAGCGAGGACGGTGCCCTGGGACATGAGGACGACGCGGTCGGCCCAGCGAGCGGCGAGGGTCAGATCGTGGAGGACGACCGCGACGGCCCGATCTTCGGCCGCGGCGCGGCGCGCGATCGCGAGGACGATTCGCTGATGCTTGGGATCGAGGGCGGCGGTGGGCTCGTCGAGGAGGAGGGCGGCACCCGGCGAGCCCGCGAGTTGTGCGAGCACGCGCGCGAGCTGGATGCGCTGGCGCTCTCCGCCGGAGAGGCTCGGGTACTCGCGGTCCGCGAACGCCTGCATCTCCACGGTGTCGAGGTAGGCGTCGGCGAGCTCGCGCGTGACGTGCTCGCCCGCGAGTTGCACGACCTCCCGCGCGGTGAAGGCCAGGGAGAGCTCGGAGCGCTGCGGCAGGACGGCGCGGGCGCGGGCGCGCTCGGCGAACGACATGAGGTGCACCGGCAGGCCGCGGACGGTGACGGTGCCAGCGGAGAGCTTGCGATCGCCCGCGAGGGCCCCGAGGAGCGTCGACTTGCCCGCGCCATTCGGCCCCACGATGGCCGTGACCTCACCCGCGTAGAGATCGAGGTCGATCCCACCGACGAGGGTCGTGGGTCCCACGCGAACGGTGACGCCGCGCGCGACGATCACGCGAGCACCGCCTGGGCGCGGCCCTTGCGCACCATCGCGAGGAGGATCGGGGCACCGGCGAGGGCGGTGAGCACGCCGATGGGGAGCTCCGTCGGTGCGACGACAGTGCGGGCGAGGACATCGCCCAGCAGGAGGAGGAGCGCGCCGCCGAGCGCGCAGGCCGGTAGCAGGGCGCGGTGGCTCGGACCGAGGAGCGAGCGGCCGAGGTACGGGACCACGAGGCCGACGAACCCGATCACGCCGCAGGTGGCGACGGCGGCGCCGACGGCGAGGGCGGAGACGAGGACGACGCGGGAGATGACGCGCTCGACATCCACGCCGACGTGGCGCGCCTCCATCTCGCCGAGCGCGAGCTGATCGAGGGAACGGGCGTAGCGCGGGAGGACGCCGAGCCCGAGCACGATGGGCAGCGCGGCGACGCCGACGACGGCCCAGGTGGCGCCGCCGAGCGAGCCGAGGCTCCAGAAGGTCACGGAGCGGATCGCGGCGTCGTCGGCGAGGTAGAGGAGGACCCCGATGCCCGCGCTGCAGAGTGCGGCGATGCCGATGCCGGCGAGCAGCATGGTGACGCCGGAGGTGGCACCTTCGACGCGCGCGAGCGAGAGTGCGAGGCGGGTGGTCGCGAGGGCGCCCGTGAACGCGGCCGCCGGCACGATCCAGATGCCGGCCGTCGGATGCGCGAGGACGGGGGCACCGAGGACGATCGCCGCAACCGCGCCGAGCGCGGCGCCACCCGATACGCCGAGGAGCGTCGGATCGGCAAGCGAGTTCCGGACCACGCCCTGGAGGGCCGCGCCCGACGCGCCGAGGGCAGACCCGACGAGGAGCGCGAGCACGACGCGCGGCATGCGTACGGACCAGATGATGGCGATGTCTTGCGGCGAAGCCTCGGCGAGGCCGACCTTGGCGCCGAGCGAGCGCAGGACGTCGACCGGGGAGAGCGCGACCGCGCCCCGGCCGAGCGAGATGACCACGCCGAGCACGAGCGCGATGGCCAAGAGGCCGAGGATGCGCGGCGCGTGGGGCCTCACAGCTGCGCGGCCAGTTCCTCGATGCCGAGCGCGAGGCGCGGCCCGAAGCCGAGGAGGAGGAGATCGTCGATGGCGATGATGCGCCGGGCCTTGCCGGCGGGGGTCTCGGCCACCCCGGGGGAGGCGAGGAGCCCGGCCGCGCCGCCCATGCTCTCGAGGCCCCGCGTCGGGATGACGATGACCTCGGGCGCGGCGGCGATCATCGCTTCGGGCGAGAGCGTCTTGAAGCCAGGGAACGCGGTGAAGGCATTGACGCCTCCCGCGAGCTCGACCATCGCGGCCGCCGGCGTGTCCGCCCCCGCTACCATCATCGTCCCTCCGCCGCGGGCGTAGACGAGCATGAAGCGCGTGCCCTTCGTCGACGGCTTCGCGGCCTTCGCCGAGGTCTGGACGTGGTCGGCCAGTTGCTGCGCGGGGCGGTCGATCGCCTTGCCGACAGCGAGGACGCGCGCCGCTGCTTCGTCGATCGTGCGGGCCGGCGGCATGATCTCGACGGCGATGCCGGCGGTGCGGATCTGCTGGAGCACGGCGGGCGGCCCCGCGTCGTCGGACGCGATGACGAGATCGGGGCGCTGGGAGAGCACGCCCTCCGCGCTCAAGAGGCGCTGATAGCCGACCTTGGGGAGCGTGGCCGTCGCGGCAGGGTAGATGCTCGACGTGTCGGTGGCGACGACGTCTGCGCCGCCGCCGAGCGCGTACACCGTCTCGGTGATGGGGCCGCCGATCGTGACGATGCGACGCGTACCCTTCGGTGCCCCCGCGCGCTTGTCGGCGCACGCGAGGATCACGGTGGCGATGAACGCGAGGAGCGCGAACGCGCGCAGCCAGCGACCGGAGCGCGGATCCGGGATCATGCCCGCGTCTCCAGCGACTCGAGGCGACCGCTCCACTGCGGATCCTCGGCGTGCTCGCGGTCGTCACGCTTGCGGAACACGAGCGCGATCGTCTCGCCCGCCGCGTCGTAGAGCTCGAGGGAGGAGACGACGCCCGTGCGCGTCGGCTTCCGGACGACCCAGCTCGTCGCGATCCGGTCCTCGCGGAGGTGCAGGTTGAAGCCGGGATCGAGCACGTTCCACCACGGGCCCATGCGGACGATCCTCTGGATTGGACCCGAGTAAATGCCGATGCAGCCGCGGTTGCCGACGAAGAACATGACCTTCTCCCCGGTGGTCGCGGCATCACTCGCGACGGTGTCGAGCGCGGTGTTGGCGACCAGCCGCGCGCGCGTGGGCCCGGCGAGGCGCAACGCCTGCACGCGGCCCACCTTGTGGGCCATGAGAAGGGGGAAGAACTCGTGTGTGTCCTGCATCGCATCCCAGGCAGCGTGAAAAGCGGGGAGATCGACCTCGCCATCGGGTCGCTCGGGACGCGGTCCGGTCGGGGGATCGACGGTGAGCTCGTTCGGCGCCTGTGCGGCACGGGCCGCGACGAGCTGGTGCCACGCGTCGAGGTTGCCATCGTCCTGGAGATAGACCTTGTGCACGGCGGTCCCGAGGCTGTCGAAGACCTGGATGCTGCGACGGCGTCGGGCCTCGTCGCCCTGGATCGCCTCGTCGAGGGCCCAGGCGGACCTCCACGCGCCGAGAAAGACGCGCAGGTCGATGCGATCGCCGATCACCTGGCCCGCATGCGAGCCGAGCTCGATGCCCCCGTACGTGCCGGTGACCTCGATGACGCAGCTCTCGTTGCGCGTCAGGGCCATGCACGTACCGACGGAGGTGAGGCCGTGCAGCAGGGACGCCCAGTCGGCGTCGAGGCGGATCGCGGGGCGCGCGAGCCGGGTGTTGACGTATTCGGCCTCGCTGATACCGAGGTCCTGGGCGATGTCACGGGCGCGTTTCGGTTGGCTCATAGGGGGGCCCAATGCAGGGTGAAGACGGCCGCCGTACCGACGTCGTCGTAGTAGCGCTCGATCTCGAGCTTGATGACGGACGAGCTGTCCGCCGTCCGGACAACCCAAACGATGGGAGCCGGCGTCAAGATGTGCGTGCTCGCGTCGTAGTCGTACCAGCGGTTCGCCTCGGTCTCGAAGGCGTAGTCCGGCTCGGTATTCTCGTCCGGGCCATCGGCCGCGTCGGCGATCCAGCCGGTCGCAGGGGCCGTCACGATCTCGTCGAACTCGACGTCCCGGAGCGGAACGACCTCCACGCCCCGCGATCCCGACACGCCGCCATTCGTGGAGAGGTGAAAGCGCTGGAAGCGGAGATCCCAGGGTCCGGCCTCGTCCAGCACGGCGCGGGTCTCGAAGTCGCCGTGGAGCCAGGTATCCGTCGCCTGTGCGTCGACGATGGTGGTGTACGAGCCGTCCTCGTTGGCGGTCGTCGCGAATGGACCGCTCGTATCCGCCCCCGCATCCGGGCGCAGGTTGTCGGTGGCGACGAGCGTGTCGGCGCAGCCGGCGAGGGAGAGGAGGAGCAGCGTGGACTTCATCGGTGTAGCTCGACGCCCGCGTAGATGGTGCGGGGCAGGGTGCGATCGAGGACGGGGTCGCCCGTGTTCAGCGCGTTGTCGATCCCGACGAAGCCACCGAGCCCGCTGGTGAACCGCTTCGCGACCCGTACGCGCACGTCGAAGCGCCGTGGAGTCAGCGTGGCCATCTCGGGGTCATCGGGATTCAGGCCGAGGTAGAGCGGACGGCGGCCGGTCACGACGAGCGCGGCGAACGCATCGACACCGGCCATGCGGTCGCGCCAGCGGCCGGTGAGCGTGAGCCGGTGGCGGGGGATGGTCTCGAGCGCGCGATCCTCGTCGAGATCCCGCGCATACGTGTACGCGTAGCCGACCTCGATGCCCGCACGTCCCTTGACCGCCATCGCGGAGGCCTCACCACCGAGCGTGCGCGCACGGCCGATGTTGCCGTACGAGAAGCGGAGCGTGCCGTCGGGCGAGGGCTCGCCGGGCACGATGAAGATCATGTTGCGCAGCTGGTTCACGTACGCGTCCGCGCCGAGCTGCAGCCAGTCCGTGACGCGCCACTCGCTGCCGAGCTGGGTGCTGACGCTCGTCTCGGGCTTCAGATCGGCGTTGCCCTCGACGAGGTAGCCGACGCCCGGGTTCGCAAACAGCAGGAGCTGTTCCTGGAAGCTAGGGGCGCGGAAGCCCATGCCGGCACTGCCGCGGAGCACGACGCCAGCCTCGGCCTGCCAGCGCGCGGCGAGGCGCGGCGTGGCGTTGACGCCGAACTGCGTGTCCGCATCGACGCGGGCGGCGGGGACGACGAGGAGGGAATCGGTGCCGCCGGGGCGCCACTCGTCCTGCGCGAAGATGGCTCCGCGATACCGATCGCCCGTCCTCGAGAGCCGCTCCGACGACAGCTCCTCGCGAAGACCCTCCACTCCAACGAGGACGCGGTGGTTCGCGACGTCGCGCGCGACCTGCGTACGCGCTTCGAGGAGGTTCTCCGTCGTCTCCGTGTACACGTCGAGCGCGGTCGACTGGCGCTGATCGTTCAGGAACTGGTCGCGGTACACACTGGCGCCGAGCTCGAGCCGCAGCGCGGTCTGTTCGGTGGTGTAGACCGCACTCACCGCGGACGCCGCGGTCTCGGTGAGCTTGCGCCGATTCACGATAGCGCCCATGCCCTGGGCATCGACGCCCCGCAAGTCGCGCCGGAGGTAGTCCGCGCTCGCGGTGACACGCAGGGACTCGTCGCGAACGTGAAGGGCGCGGCCGGTGAGGTGCGCGTCGTCGTACGCGTCGAAGGCCGTGGCCGGTGACTCGGGATCGGCCGCGTCGTCGATCTGCGAACGCAGGATCGCCTCGGCGTGGCGGAGCTGCCCGACGAGCGCGACCGAGGTGCCGGCCATGCCGCCGGCGATGCGACCGCGCGTCTCCCAGCCCATGCGGCCGTCGAGGCGAGCGAGGGCGTCGCCGGCCACGCCATCCCGCGGCGTGCGCGAGATGATGTTGACGACGCCGCCGAGAGCATCGCTGCCGTAGAGCACCGAGCTCGGACCGCGCACGACCTCGATCTGCTCGATGTCCTCGACGCCGAAGCGTTCGAGATCGAGCGTGCCGTCCGTGCGGCCTACCTGGCGCATCCCGTCGACGAGGATCAGGGTGTACTGAGGCCCGAGGCCCTGGATCGAGATGCCTTGCGTGCCGGCGACGCTGCGCTCGAGCCACAGGCCCGGTCGCAGGGCGAGCGCCTCGGCGGCGGTCTGCACCCCCGCTTCCTGCAGGCGCTCGCGATCGATCACCTCGGTGGTGACAGGCGAGGCCGCGCGCGCCGATTCGCTGCGCGTACCGGTGACCACGATCGTCTCGCCCTCGGCTTCGAGCGCCATCTCCGCGAGCTCCTGATCCACGTCGGACGGCTCGTCGGCATGCGCCGTACCGACGAGCAACAAAGCGCCCATCCACCCGCGCCAGATCGCGCCTGGGAGGAACCCGAACTGGGATGCGGAATTGCGGGGGATGGGCATGACCAACTACGACAGCGCTTCGTCAGCGACCTGCGGCAGCGCGAGCGCATCGCGCAGCACCATCGAGCGAGCCGCATCACCGAGGGTCTCGGCGAGCGAGGGGATGGCCGACCGCGAGAGGCGCAGCGTGACCGCGCCGATCGTCACGTGCACCGACCCGCAGGTGCATTGCTCGACCAGCATGTAGTCGCCAGCGGCGAGAGTCCTGCGCGTGCAGCCATGGCTCATGACTGATAATGAAAACCATTTTCATTTTCAAGTCAAGCCAGGTCGAGTGTGGCGCCCCGCCTCGGCGCTGTTGCAACTTGCATGAGTGCCTCGCCGAGGCCGGCCCAAGTCGCTGAAATGACGATGACTCCGTGTGGCACGGCACGTGGTTATGGGACCGTGCCTGTTCTTTCGCTCGGTGCTGGTGGTGCGGTCTCGCCGTTCGTTGGCGACCTCGGACTGTGCCTTGTCGCGGCGGCCATTCTCGCCATCGTCTTCGTGAAGCTGCGCATCCCGGCGATCGCCGCGTTGCTCGGCGCGGGCGTCCTGCTCGGTCCCGCCGGCCTCGAGGCGATCCGCGACAAGGCGAGCATCGACACGATCGCGAACCTCGGTCTGACGCTGCTCCTGTTTGTCATCGGCCTCGAGGTGAACCTGAAGAGCCTGCTCGCGAGTGGTCGCACGCTCGTCGTGACCGGCCTCGTGCAGGTGCCCCTCACCCTCGCGGCCGGCTTCGGCATCTTCCTCGGCATCGGCGCGTTCGGGTTCGCGATGCTCGACGGCATCTATCCGGCGCTGTACCTCGGCGTCGCGTGCGCGTTCTCGTCGACGTTGCTCGTCGTCAAGTATCTCCAGGAACAGCTCAAGCTCGACACGACGGCCGGCCGGCTCGCGGTGGGCCTCCTCATCTTCCAGGACATCTGGGCGATCGTGTTTCTCGCGCTGCAGCCGAGCTTCGCGAACCCGTCGATCGTTCCCATCGCCAAGACCTTCGGCGGCACGCTGCTCGTCGCCGGTGGCGCGGTGCTCGTGGCGCGCGTGGTCCTGTCACGCGCCTTCCACATCGTCGCGCGATCGCCCGAGCTCGTCGTCACGCTCGCGCTCGGCTGGTGCTTCGGGGTGGGGCTCATGGGTACCAAGGTCTACGTCTCGATGGAGATGGGCGCGCTCATCGCCGGCATGACCATCGCGACGTCGCCGTTCGCCTACGAAGTGGTCTCGCGCGTCGTGCACCTGCGCGACTTCTTCGTGACGCTGTTCTTCGTCGGTCTCGGCATGAGCATTCCCGTGCCCGAGGGAGCCCACGTGCTCGTCCTCGCCGTGATCACCGCGGTCGTCTCGATCGTCCTGCGCTACGTGATCTTTCTGCCCGTTCTCTACGCGACCGGTCTCGATCGCCGGAACTCGGTCTCCGTCTCGACGAAGCTCGCGCAGGTCTCGGAGTTCTGCCTCGTCATCCTCTACCTCGGCGCCCAGCTCGGACACATCAGCGGCACGCTGGTCAGCGTCGTCATCTTCGCGTTCGTCATCACCGCCCTTGCGACCCCGCTCCTGTTTGGCGCCTCGGACCTCCTCTACAGGAGACTGCGTCCGATCCTGGATGTCGTCGGCATTCGCTCGCGCGGCGCGCAGCCCGAGAACGAGACGTCCGAGCCGCCGCGCCTCGTGTTTCTTGGCTTCCACCGCGTCGCGTCGGCGATGCTCGGCGATCTCGAGCGGCTGCACGAGAACCTCTTGCCTCACACGCTCGTCGTCGACACGAACGCGGTGATCCACGACGAGATCCGGCAGCGCGGGCCGCACGTCGTGTATGGGGACATCGCCAGCACCGAGGTGCTGCGGCATGCAGGTGTCGACAAAGCGGAGGTCATCGTCTCGAGCGTCCCCGACGAGCTGCTGAAGGGCACGAGCAACGAAACCATCGTGCGCACGGTGCGCCAGCTCGCGCCGAACGCCACCATCATCGCAAACTGCACGCGCAACTCGCAGGTGGCCGCGGTGCGAGCCGCCGGTGCGGACCACGTGTTCCGGATGTCGAACGAGGTCGCGATGCAGGTCCTGCCGGCGATCTCCGCGGCCTTGAACGCCAACCTCGCGTCCTATCTCGAAGCGATCGAGGAGGAGAGTCACCGCACGCGTCCGGAGATCCTCGACTGATGTTGCGCGCCTCGCTCATCTACGTGGCGGCGGTCGCGTGGCAGCCGGTCCTCGCGCTTGCCGTCCTGCGCCGCAAGGACCACGCAAGTGGCCCCTACGACGAGGGGATCCGCCCGGCGGCGGTACGGCATTCGCTGCTGTCGATCATCGCCGCGATGCTGGTGCTCGGGGCCGCTGCGGGCGTGGAGTCGATCGTCTCCGAGCCGCACGCGTCACGTGATGGTGCCGTCGACGTGGGGCACGTGGTGGCGGCGTTCGCGGTCATCACCGCCCTGCTCTGGATCCAATCGATCCTCGAGGAGCTCACGTGGCGCGGGCTCGTCTTGCCGCGGCTCATGCGCATGTTCGGCGAGTGGCCGGGGCTGATCCTCCACGGCCTCGGGTGGGGGCTCGGATACGTGCCCCTGCTCGTCGTCACGGGGGCGGGCGTGCATCGCTCGCTCGAGCTTGTCGTCACGGTGGGGCTCCTCGGCGTGGTGCTCGGCTGGATCCGCCTCATCACGCGCAGCATCTACGCGAGCGCGGCCGCCAACGCGACCTTCACGATCTGCTCGGGCCTGCCGCTCTACGTGCTCGGCGAATCGAGCCGCTTCGCCGCGGCGTTGCAGCCGCCGGGCTGGATCCCCCTGGTCGTGCTCGTCGCCGGCATCGTCGCGCATCGCCCCTGGCGTGCCGCTATCTCCATTCCGTGGTGCCCGCTGCCGGAGCACGTGAACTGATGCTGAGCCGCAGCGCGCCCGCGCCGCTCGTGACGCGGAGACCACTCCTCGTCGTCAGCGTGGTGCTCGTCGGCGCCTTGACGGTGCTGGTGGGCGTCGGAGCGCGCGTGCTCGCGCACGATCGCGCCGAGCTGGTCTCGCAGTTCGCCGCCGCTCGCCAGCGTGCCATCGACGAGGCGGCCGCGAGCATGGCCTCCGAGATCAGCGACATCTCCGACGACCTCGATCTCGCTGCCAACCTCCTGGCGGACTCCACCGACGACGACAACATCTTGCACTCGATCGCCACGATCAAGCGCGAGTACCTCGTCATGCACGCCCGCACCACCGCCGGCGCGGCGACGGTCAAGGTCACGGCCTTCGATGCCCCCCGGGGGGCAGATGCGATCGTGAGCGCGACCCTCGAGGAGCTCATCGTTCGCGCCGAGGCCGAGCCCGGGACGCTGCATGCATCCGGACCGGTCGCCCCCCCTGGATCTGCGGGAGCCTGGTACCGCGTCTATGCGCGGCGGGGGCCACGTGGCCCGGCCGTCGCCGTCGCCATCGATACCGCCATCCTCCTCGGGCGCATGAAGCTCGTGCGCGATCCGCTCGCTCGGATCGCGGTGTTCGACGGTCGTGGCGAGGCGGCCACCCTCAGCGACCCCGCACTCGCGGCCCTTCACCCGGAGCCGATGCTGGATGCCGCGACCGCGCAGCGCCTCGGCTTGCCCGCGGTCGATGCCGTCGTCGTCACGACCCCGCTCGTCGTCGATGGTGGTCCGCCGTGGACGCTCCTTGCCGCCGCCTCGACCGAGCCGCTCCAGACCCAGCAGGCCACGATCATGCGCCGCGTCCTCGTCGGAGGCGGCATCGTGCTCGTCCTCGTCTGCGCCGCCGCCGGCTACATTCTCTACGCGACCTTCCGGGCTCGCACCCTCCGCGAACGCGTGAAGCACGAACAGCGGCTTCTCCACTCCGAGAAGCTCGTCACCGCCGGCCAGCTCGCGGCCGGCATCGCGCACGAGATCGGAACGCCGCTCTCGGTGGCCCGTGGGCGCGTCGAGCTCGCCATGTCGCGGCTTGGTCCGGAGCACACCGAGGCCGCGAACCACGCCCTCGTGATCGACCAGATCGATCGCGTCACCCGCCTCATCCAGCAGCTCCTCGACTATGTCCGACCCACGCCGGCCTCGGTGATGGATGTCGACCTCGTTCGCTCGCTACGGTCCGTGCGCGAGCTCCTCGCGCCCCAGGCGGCGAAGCGCAAGGTGACGCTCGAGGTCTCCGGCGACGAGCCCGCGGCTCTGCGCACCGACCCCGATCAAGTCCAGCAGATCCT
>JALHPV010000131.1:15343-19369 GCA_022842285.1 Kofleriaceae bacterium | reverse complement strand
GAAGCCGATCGTGCCCGGGCGGCCTGCCGTCCGCGAGTTGAAGAGCGCGCGCGTCGGTCCGTACAGCACCAGGTTGCCGTCGCCCTGCATGACGAGCGTCGACGACGCCTTCCCATGGGTCCACGTCGCCCACAGCGGCACGAGACCATCGGCGAGCTCGTACAGGACCACGTTGCCGTCTTCCTGGTGGATGAGCTGGAACCGCCCATTGCACGACGCCTTCACCTGACCCGGGAGGAGTTGCTCGTCGATGTCGAAGAGACCACAGCCGGTGGCGGGGGCCTCGAGGCGCTCGCCCCATGCCGCGACCTGGTTGGCGAGGAAGTCGTAGTGCCGATCGACGCGCGCGAAGAACGCCCGCGCGGTGCATCCGGTGCCATCGACGAGCGCCGTCCCCGACGTGACCGCGACGAGCCGGCCCCCATCGAGGAGCGCACCTCCCGAGTCGCCGCTGCAGATGTTCGACGGATCCGGCAGGGTCGACAGCATGTCCCCGTTGACATTGCCGACGCGTTCCACCTTGACCGTCCCCGACCGACGAATCCCGGCGTCACTTGCCGTGTAGCTGGTGAGGCCGTATCCGACCGCGAGCACGCGGAGGCCGACGGGCACTGAGTTCCGATCGATCGTCGCCGGCGCGACCGCGGCCGGGTCCCGCAACAACACGAGAGCGATGTCGTCGTCCTCCACGCCCCCGGCGTATGCCGGGTGCATCACCTGGGCGATGACCGGCGACGTGAACGTCTCGCTTTGGAACGACTGCACGGTCGTGCCCGCGAGACAGTGCGCCGCGGTCACCGCCACGCGCGGGGTGATGAGCGTCGAGCTGCAGATCGTCCCCTTCGCCATCCGCAGCATTCCGACCTGCGTATGAGCATGGTCGTCACCGTTGGTGGCGTTGACGATCGAGCCGGCGCCTTCGTCGAGGCCGTCATCGACCGGCACCTCCTCCCCGACGACGCAGGCGGTGGCGAGCACGGAGGTGAGGGTGGCGAGCACGAAGGTACGCATGAGGGGCTCCATGGCTGGTGTGCTCCAGTCCTTCAGCACATCTGGCGCCGTCGGTCCGCGCCGCCCCTGGACGCGGCCCCGACCACCCCGCAGGCTCGCAAGCACCCGCAACTCCACGAATTCTTGACATGCCCGCCGGGCCTGGTCGCTTCGGCCCCAGGAGACCGTCCCCGCCGGGGGTGGACTTCGCGTGGTTCACCGGCGATACGCTCGGACCGTGCGCGACGCTGGCCCGCCTCAGACCCGCGTCCTCGGGCTGCGCGACCAGAGCTACTTCGTGCGCCGGTTCGCGGCCACCGTGGTGCAGGGCCCGGATGTGGGGGCACGGGTCGTGTCCACGAGCGAGGAGCTCACGATCGGGACCGAGGAGGGCAACCAGCTCCGCCTCACCGATGCGGCGGTCTCGCGCCATCACGCGATGTTGCGGGCCACGGAGCGCGGCCTCGAGGTCCGCGACTTGAACAGCACGAATGGCACGTACGTGGGGCACTGCCGCCTGGGGCGCGGCGTCCTGCGGGCCGGCGCGCACCTCGAGCTCGGCCAGACGATCATCGCGGTCGAGGTCCTCGATGACGAGATCGAGCAGCCACTCGCGCCCGTGGATCGCTTCGGCGAGCTGCGAGGCACGAGCCCCGCGATGCGCCGGCTCTATCCGGTGCTCGAGCGCTGCGCGGCGACCACCGCGACCGTGCTGCTCTCGGGCGAGACGGGCACGGGCAAGGAGGTCGCGGCGCACGCGATTCACGCTCGCAGCGACCGCCGCGACCACCCGTTCGTGATCGTGGACTGCGGCGCCCTGCCCCGCGAGCTCATGGAGTCCGAGCTGTTCGGGCACGAGCGCGGTGCGTTCACCGGCGCAGACGTGCCACGGGTCGGCGCGTTCCAGGCCGCCGACGGCGGAACGATCTTCCTCGACGAGATCGGCGAGCTGCCGCTCGAGCTCCAGCCGGTGCTGCTCCGCGTCCTCGAGTCGCGGCGCTTCCGGTCGATCGGCGGCTCGACCGAGCACAAGGTGGACGTCCGGATCATCGCCGCGACGAATCGCGACCTCCGCGCCGAGGTCAACCAGCGCCGCTTCCGCGCAGACCTGTTCTTCCGCCTGAACGTGATCGGGGTCGAGCTGCCGCCGCTTCGCGAGCGCACGGGTGACATCGATCTCCTGGTCGCGGACTTCTGGGCGGCCTTCCGCGGCGCCACGCCTGTCCCCTCCGAGCTCGCCAGCGCGCTGCGCAAGGCGAGCTGGCCGGGCAACGTCCGCGAGCTACGCAACGCCGTCGAGCGCGCCGCCCTCGTCGGGTGGAGGCCCGCGGCCCCGACCGCCCCCGAGACGTGGGAGTACAGCGCCGCGAAGGACGCGCTCCTCTTCGCGTGGGAGAAGGACTTCGTCGAGCGTCTGCTCCAGCGCGCGAATGGAAATCTCAGCCTCGCCGCGAAGCTCGCGTGCACGAGCCGCTCCCATCTGCGGCTCCTGATGCAGCGCCACGGTATCGAGCGCGCTGACTTCACCGAGTAAGACCAGCTACACTGGTGCGCGGGGTGGAGCGAGCATCGATCCAGCGGTTCCAGATCGAGAGCCAGGCCGGCGTCGGTGGCATGGGCCAGGTCTTCCGGGCCTTCGACCCGCAACTCCAGCGTGTGGTCGCGATCAAGGTGCTCCACGGCAGCGATGCGCGCGTGGCCGGCGAGCTATCGAGCGATCACACCCTCGATCTGAACGGCGGCCCGCCGAGCGCGAGCCCCGACTCGCTGCTGCAGGAGGCGCGCATGATGGCGCGCCTCTCCCACCCGAACGTGGTGCCCGTCTACGAGGTCGGCCTCGATGGCGCCGCGGTCTTCGTGGTGATGGAGCACATCGCGGGCACCGATCTCGCCACGTGGCTCGCGTCCCCCCGCACGAACGACGAGATCCTGGCCGTGTTCGCCCAGGCCAGCCACGGCCTCGCCGCCGCCCACGCCCGCGGCATCATCCACCGCGACTTCAAGCCCGCCAACGTCCTCATCGGCGACGATGGACGCGTCCGGGTCAGCGACTTCGGCCTCTCGCGGCTCCACGCGCCCGCTGCGTCCATGGTGCGGGTCGCCGATGTGGGCGGCACGCCATTCTACATGGCGCCCGAGCTGTGGCGCGGCAGCCCCGCGACGCCGGCGACCGACGTCTACGCGTTCTGTGTCGCCCTGATCGAGGCCCTCGGTGCCGATCCCAAGGCCGAGCTCACCGCCTGCGATCAGCAGCTGCGCGCTCGTGGGATCGCGACGCGACTGCGTGGTCTTCTCGTGGCGGGCGTCACGGAGGATCCCGCCCGGCGGCCGGGTCTCGACCAGATCGGCGCCGAGCTCGAAGGGCGCACCCCGCGTCGGGGCCTGCTCGTCGGCGCCGCGGCGGTCGCTCTCGTCGCCGCGAGCGGCGTCGGCGTCATCCTCGCGGTGACCACCCACGAGAAGCCACCCGTCGCGCAGTGCTCGAGCGAGCCCGCATCAGTCGAGGGCCACTGGACACCTGCCTTGCGGGTGCAGCTCGCTGGCGCGCTCGCGCGCAGCACGACGGGCCCCACCGGAGACGCGCGCATCGCCGACGTCTCGCGGCTCCTCTCCGCCTTCGACGCGCGTGCCGTCTCGCTGGCGGACTACCGCCACCAGGTGTGCGAGGCGAGCGTGCGCGGCGCGATCACGCCCCAGCAGGCGGAGCAGCGCATGGGCTGTGTGGACCGGCGCGCCATCGAGCTCGGCGCGATCGCTCGCTCGGGGATCCACGCGGAGCGCCCCAACTCGACGGACACCGAGCTGCGACTCCACGCGCTGTGGGGCGAGACCTGTGACGAGCTCGCGAGCCCGCCGGTCCGCGATCATGCCGGCCTGCTCGCGGCCTACGATCGCTTTCACCACATCTACACCATCACCGACGCCGAGGGTCTCGCCGACGCGATCACGGTGGAGCGCGAGGCCGCGGCCCTCGGTGATTCCGAGCTCGCCTCCCGCGCGGCGATCCTGCAGGGGAGCAAGCTCCGCCAGCTCGAT
>JALHPV010000131.1:0-15333 GCA_022842285.1 Kofleriaceae bacterium | reverse complement strand
CTGTCGCTCGCGGTCGGATGCACGACCTGCCAGCTGATGTCACTCACCGAGCGCAGCACCACCGAAGGCTGGTCCGGCAACCACCAGGCGGCGAAGAGCACCGCGCAGCTCGCCCAGGGTCTCGTGGACCGTCCCGGGGTGTCGTTCGCGCTCGAGCTGAGAGTCATACGGGCCCAGGGCCGGGCCCACCTGAACCTCGGCGAGTACGCCGAGGCCGTCGCCGTCCTGCGCCCCGTGGTCGCGCGGCTCGCGACCACGTCGGAGCGCTACGCCTTGTGGGAGATCTTGATCCGGACCGAGCTCACGGACTCCCTGCTCTTTGGCGGCGGCACGGTCGAGGAGGCGCTCGCGCTGGCCAAGGAGACGGTCGAACGGTCTCGCCTGCTGCTGGGCGAGGATGCCCTGAACACCGCCGTGGCGGAGAACCAGGTGGCCAAGGTGTACTCGACATTGCGGGACGATGCCTCCGCGCTTCCGCATCGCCGCGCCGCACTCGCGATCATGCTGCGTGATCCGAGGACGGCTCCGTCGCAGGTGTCGAACCAGCGCGCCGAGCTAGCGCAAACTCTTTATTACCTGAACAAGGTCGAGCAAGCCCGTGGCGTCTATGCCGAGGTCGTGGCGGCCGCCGAGAGCAACGCGGCCCTGCGAAAGGGGCTCCCGGTCTATCGCGCCCAGCTCGCCAAGGCGACGTTCGCGCTCGGCCAGTACGACGAAGGCATCGAGCTCTACGAACAGGCGATCGTCGATGCGAACTCGGTGCTGGGCTACGATCACTCAAAGACACTGATTTTTCGAATCCAGTATGCGGACCGGCTCCTCGAGGTCGGACGCTACCGCGACTCCGCGAAGGCCATCGACGCCATCGAGAAGGCGTATCGCAAGCGAGGGAAGACCGCGGACAAGCGATCAGTCGCGGAGCTCCAGGGAACGTTTCGCGCCGCCTTCGCGCTCGCCTCGAAGCAGTTCGACGAAGCAGAGCAGCTCACCCGGGGCGCGCTCGCGACCCAGATCGAGCTCGGCGCCGCGCCGGAGTCGCTCTGGCGGATCCGGTACTTTCTCGGCTGGAGCCTCGCCGCACGCGGTAAGTACGCGGAGGCCATGACCGAGCTCGCACGAGCTCGGTCCGACGCCACCACCGTGCGGGAGCGCGAGAACTCGCTCGCCATGATCGATGCCACGCTCGCTCGCGTCGAGCTCGGGCTGGGGCTAACGGATGCGGCCCGCGCGCGTGCTCACAGCGCCGCCCGCGTGCTGTCCCGCTATCCCGGCGACCTCTGGGCGCGCCGTGACGCCGACGCGGTCCTCGCGCTCCTTCCCCGCTGAGTCCCGGCCGACACGAGCCGCCGGCTCGACCCGATCAGCACGCGGCACATCGCTTGCTCCTGCTGCCGGCCATGCAGATCGCCGACACCGAGCCCACGTCCGCCCCGCCCCACCGCGCGTCCGTCGCCGCCACCACCGCCCCCATCGCGCTGGTGCCCCGCACGCGCAAGCGGCTGCGCAAGACGCTCTTCTACACGGCCATGGCGATCGTGCCCGGGGCGGTCGGCGCGGCCATCGGTGCGCTCACCCGCTCGAAGCGTGCGGGGGCGCTCGCCGCGGGCACGACGCTCGTCGGGATGGGCCTCGTGCGCCTCCAGCTCCAGCGCTGGTGGAGCGACGAGCCGACCTTCACGGTCGAGCAGACCTTCGGCGCTATCGAGGTGCGGCAGTACGCGGCGTACGTCGTCGCGCAGACGGAGCTCACCGCGCCCGACGCGAATGCGGCGACGCAGGCCGGCTTCGGCCTGCTGTTTCCGTACCTCGGGGGCAGCAACGCGACGAGCGAGAAGCTCGCGATGACGGCGCCCGTGATCACGCAGCGCACCGGCGACACCTGGACGGTCTCGTTCGTCATGCCGGCGGGGCGCTCGCTCGCCTCCTTGCCGGCGCCTACCGATCACCACGTCACGCTCGCCGAGGTCGCGCCGCGACGCATGGCCGTACTCACGTATCGTGGGCGCTTCCACGCGGACGCGATCGAGCAGCACGAGCGCGAGCTCGCCCGCTCGACCGCGTTCGCCGGGTTCACCGTCACGGGCGAGCCGGCGTTCGCCGGGTTCGATCCGCCGACGACCGTGTCGCCGCTGCGGCGCAACGAGGCGTGGATCGAGCTACTGCATGGGTAGCGCGTCTCGCGCTGCGTCCAGTCAGGGCTAGGACCTTCGACGACGCCGCCCCGGCACTGGCGCAGCCGCCAGCTCCTCGAGGCGCGTCACACGCGCCGGCAGGTCGGCGTACTTGTCGTCGAGTATGCGGATCCGGGCCGTGAGCTCCTCGGTGCTTGCACGCGTGTGCGCCCCGAGCTCGTGCATCAACCGCGCCTCGGATGCCTGGATGTCGCCGCGCAGCTCGACGCGCAACCGCTCCTCGGATGCCTGGATGTCGCCGCCCAGCTCGCCGCGCAACCGCTCCTCGGATGCCTGGATGTCGCCGCGCAGCTCGCCGCGCAACCGCTCCTCGGATGCCTGGATGTCGCCGCGCAGCTCGCCGCGCAACCGCTCCTCGGATGCCTGGATGTCGCCGCGCAGCTCGCCGCGCAGCGCCTGGATCGCGCCGCTTAGCTCGCTGCGCAGCCGCCCCTCGGATGCCTGGATGGCCCCCGTGACCATGACGGTGATCGCACCGAGTAGATGCGAGAGGCTCTCGTTCAGATCTCTGCGGGTAATCGGTGTCATGCCGTCGTCCGCCGATGTGCTCATGACTCTATCTCCTGGCGGCGGGAGCACCGAGCACTTTGCGTGCGCGCGCAACACCGCGAGATCGCGATGCTGATCGTCCGAACTGGCCGCAGCTCGGACGTTGTCCGGCGGACACCGGACGCCCGAAACGACAACGGCCGGCTGGGCGAACCCAACCGGCCATGAGCGCTCGCGAGCGAGCGGGGTGACTAGTCGACCAGCGCGGCCGACGCGTCGTCGGACTCGCCGACGAGGTCGTCCATACCGCCGTAGCCGTTCTCGTCGACCTCGGCCGAGACATCGACCGTCAGGCGCTTGTAAGCGCCGAGGCCGGTGCCCGCGGGGATGAGGCGACCCATGATGACGTTCTCCTTGAGGCCGCGGAGGTAGTCGACGCGGCCGTTGATGGACGCCTCGGTGAGCACCTTCGTGGTCTCCTGGAAGCTCGACGCCGAGATGAACGACTCGGTGGAGAGCGACGCCTTCGTGATGCCGAGGAGGAGTGCGTCACCCTTCGCCGGCTGGCCGCCAGCGACGATCACGCGCTCGTTCTCTTCCTCGAAGATGTGCTTCTCGACGTGCTCGTCCACGAGGAAGTTCGTGTCGCCCGGGTCCGAGACGCTGACGCGGCGGAGCATCTGGCGAACGATGGCTTCGATGTGCTTGTCGTTGATGCGCACACCCTGGAGGCGATAGACCTCCTGGATCTCGTCGACGAGGTACTTCGCGAGGGCACGCTCGCCGAGGACCTTGAGGATGTCGTGCGGGTTCGCCGGACCGTCCATCAGGGCCTCGCCCGCGCGGACGCGGTCGCCTTCACGGACGGACAGGTGCTTGCCCTTCGGGATCAGGTACTCGCTCGGATCGCCGACCTCGGGGACGACGAGGACCTTGCGCTTGCCCTTCGTGTCCTTGCCGAAGTGCACGACGCCGTCGATCTCGCAGATGACCGCGTGATCCTTCGGCTTGCGGGCTTCGAAGAGCTCGGCGACGCGCGGCAGACCGCCGGTGATGTCCTTCGTCTTCGTGGTCTCGCGAGAGACCTTGGCGATGACGTCGCCACCCTCGATGTAGTCACCGTCGTTGACGTAGATGTTCGAGCCGACCGGCAGGAAGTACCGCGCCTCGGACGCCGAGCCACTGCCGCCCATGCCGCCGGGGATGATGACGGTGTTGCCGTCAGCGTCCTTCAGCGTGATGCGCGGGCGCGCCTCGGAGTCCTTGGACTCGGTGATGGTCTTGCGCGAGAGGCCGGTGACCTCGTCGAGCGAGTCCTGCATCGTGACGCCGTCGATGATGTCGCCGTACTTCACGTAGCCCGAGACCTCGGTCACGATGGGCATCGAGAACGGATCCCACTCCGCCATGACCTGGCCGGCCTTCACGCGCTGGCCGTCGGCGACCATGAGGCGCGCGCCGTACTGCAGGCCGTAGCGCTCACGCTCGCGACCGATGTCGTCCACGAGGACGAGCTCGGACTGGCGGTTCATGACGACCCAGTGGTCCTTCTTCTTGACCGTGTGGATCGAGTTGAGCTTCACGACGCCCTCGTTGCGGGCCTCGAGCGAGCTCTGCTCGGTGCGAATCTGACCAACGCCACCGATGTGGAACGTACGCATCGTGAGCTGCGTACCGGGCTCACCGATCGACTGGGCCGCGATGACACCGACGGCTTCGCCGATGTTCACCATGTGGCCGCGAGCGAGGTCACGGCCGTAGCACAGCGAGCAGATGCCGCGGCGGGTCTCGCACGCGAGGACGCTGCGGATCTTGACGCGGTCGATGCCCGCGTTGTCGATCGTCTTCACGTCCTCTTCGTCGATCTCCTTGTTCTGGGCCACGAGCACTTCGCCCGTGTACGGATCCACGACGTCCTCGAGGACGACGCGGCCAAGGATGCGGTCACCGAGGCGCTCGATGATCTCGCCGCCCTCGATGAGCGGCATCATCTCCATGCCCTGGCGGGTACCGCAGTCGAACTCGCTGATGATCGTGTCCTGCGACACGTCGACGAGGCGACGGGTGAGGTAACCGGAGTTCGCCGTCTTCAGTGCCGTATCGGCGAGACCCTTGCGGGCGCCGTGCGTCGAGATGAAGTACTGGTGAACCGACAGTCCCTCGCGGAAGTTCGTCGTGATGGGAGTCTCGATGATCTCACCGGACGGCTTGGCCATGAGGCCACGCATACCGGCGAGCTGACGCATCTGCTGCTGCGAGCCACGGGCGCCCGAGTCCGCCATGATGAAGATCGAGTTGAACGAGGGCGCCTTCTTCTTGCCCTGCTCGCCCTGGGGATCCTCGAACTCGTCGGTCGAGATCTCCTTCATCATGTCCTTGGCGATGGCCTCTGCGACCTGCGCCCAGATGTCGACGACCTTGTTGTAGCGCTCACCGTCGGTGATCAAACCTTCGGTGTACTGCTCCTCGATCTCGCCGACTTCCTTCTGCGCCTTGCCGAGGAGGACTTCCTTGGACGGCGGGATGACCATGTCGTCGATGCAGACCGAGATGCCGGCCTTCGTCGCGAACGTGTAGCCGGTCGTGCGGAGCGCGTCGGCCAGGAGCACCGTCGACTTCTGACCAGCCTCGCGATAGACGAGGTCGATCAGCTCGGCGAGCTGCTTCTTGCCCATCACCTTGTTGATGGCCTCGAACGGAACTTCCGGCGGACAGATGTCCTTCAGGAGCGCGCGGCCGACCGTCGTGGAGACGAGCTCGGTACCGCCGCCCTCCTTGGGCCAGCGCAGCTTGATCGCCGCCTGCAGGTGCACCTGACCGTGGTCGTGCGCCATGCGGACTTCGTCGATCGACGCGAAGACGCCGCGGACGACGCGACCCTTCTTGTCCTCGCGGTACTCGCCCTTCGCGTACGGACGCTCGCGGGTGAGGTTGTAGAGACCGAGCACGATGTCCTGCGACGGGACGATGATCGGCTTGCCGTTCGCGGGCGAGAGGATGTTGTTCGTGCTCATCATGAGCACGCGCGCTTCCATCTGCGCCTCGATCGACAGCGGGACGTGGACGGCCATCTGGTCACCGTCGAAGTCGGCGTTGAACGCCGCGCAGACGAGCGGGTGCAGCTGGATCGCCTTGCCCTCGGTGAGGACCGGCTCGAACGCCTGGATGCCGAGGCGGTGCAGCGTCGGCGCGCGGTTCAGGAGCACGGGGTGCTCCTTGATGACCTCTTCCAGGATGTCCCAGACCTCGGGACGCTCCTTCTCGACGAGCTTCTTCGCCGACTTGATCGTCGTGACGAGGTGGCGCTCCTCGAGCTTGTTGTAGATGAACGGCGTGAAGAGCTCGAGCGCCATCTTCTTCGGCAGGCCGCACTGGTGCAGCTTGAGCTCGGGACCGATGACGATCACCGAACGACCCGAGTAGTCGACGCGCTTGCCGAGCAGGTTCTGACGGAACCGGCCCTGCTTGCCCTTCAGCATGTCGGAGAGCGACTTCAGCGGGCGCTTGTTCGGGCCCGTGATCGTCTTGCCGCGGCGGCCGTTGTCGAACAGCGCGTCGACGGCCTCCTGCAGCATGCGCTTCTCGTTGCGGATGATGATCTCCGGAGCGTTGAGCTCCTGGAGGCGCCGCAGACGGTTGTTGCGGTTGATGACGCGGCGATAGAGATCGTTGAGATCCGACGTCGCGAAGCGACCGCCATCGAGCGGGACGAGCGGGCGCAGGTCCGGCGGGATGACGGGGATGATCGAGAGCATCATCCACTCGGGCTTGTTGCCGCTCTCGCGGAACGCCTCGACGACCTTCAGGCGCTTCGCGATCTTCTTGCGCTTCGCCTCCGAGGTGACCTCGCGCATCTCGGCGCGCAGCGTCTCCGCCAGGCCGACGATGTCGAGGTCCTTGAGGAGCTGCATGATCGCCTCGGCGCCCATGCCGGCGTCGAACGCGTCGATGCCGACCTCGTCGAGCAGCTTGCCGTAGCGCTCCTCGGTGAGGAGCTCGGCCGGCTCGAGACCCGACTGCTTCGGGTTCGTGACGATGTACGCCTCGCAGTAGAGGACCTTCTCGAGATCCTTCAGCGGGATGTCGAGGAGGTTACCGATGCGCGACGGCAGGCTCTTCAGGAACCAGATGTGCGCGACCGGGGTGGCGAGCGAGATGTGGCCCATGCGCTCGCGGCGCACCTTGGCCTGGATGACCTCGACGCCGCACTTCTCGCACACGACGCCACGGTGCTTCATGCGCTTGTACTTGCCGCAGTTGCACTCGTAGTCCTTCACCGGGCCAAAGATCTTGGCGCAGAAGAGACCATCCCGCTCCGGCTTGAACGTGCGGTAGTTGATCGTCTCCGGCTTCTTGACCTCGCCGTGGCTCCACTCGCGGATCTTCTCCGGCGAGGCGAGCATGATGCGGATCGCGCTGAACGAACGAGGGTCTTTCGGCTTCTCGAAGAAGTTAAAAATATCCTTCATGGTGCTTCCTTCGTCTTTCGTTCGTTAGCGGATCAGCCCGCGTTACCCATCTTGTCGGCGACTTCGCGAGCGAGAGCGGCGAGGCCGGCCGGGATCCCCGGGGCCTGCTGCTCCGCACGACGCGGCATCGTCGGATCTTCAACCAGCTCGACATCCAGGCAGAGCGCCTGGAGCTCCTTGAGGAGCACGTTGAACGACTCCGGCAGGCCGGCTTCGAGGACGTGCTCGCCCTTCACGATCGACTCGTACATGCGCGTACGGCCGAGGACGTCGTCGGACTTCACCGTCAGGAACTCCTGCAGTGCGTACGCGGCGCCGTAGGCCTCCATCGCCCAGACTTCCATCTCACCGAGGCGCTGACCACCGAACTGCGCCTTGCCACCCAGCGGCTGCTGCGTGACGAGGGAGTACGGACCGATCGAGCGCGCGTGGATCTTGTCGTCGACGAGGTGGTGCAGCTTGAGCATGTACATCACGCCCACCGTCACCGGGTTCTCGAACGCATCGCCGGTCTTGCCGTCGATGAGCTTGGACTGCCCCGAGGTGTTGAGGCCGGCCATCTTGAGGGCAGCCTTGATCTCGGACTCGTCCGCGCCGTCGAACACGGGCGTCGCGAGGTGCACACCGCTGGTGAGCGTCTTCGCGAAGCGACCCACGTCCTCCTGGTTCAGCTTCTCGATGAACTCGGCCTGCGCCGGGAACAGCTTCGTGAGCTTGGCCTTGAGGACGTCCGCCGACCAGTTCGTATCGAGATACGCCTGGATCTGGTTACCGAGCGACTTCGCCGCCCAGCCGAGGTGGACCTCGAGGATCTGGCCGATGTTCATGCGGCTCGGCACGCCCAGCGGGTTCAGGACGATGTCGACCGGCGTACCGTCCTCGAGGTACGGCATGTCCTCCTCGGGCAGGAGGCGCGAGACGACACCCTTGTTGCCGTGGCGACCGGCCATCTTGTCGCCGACCGAGAGCTTTCTCTTGATCGCGAGATAGACCTTCACGAGCTTGATGACGCCCGGGGGCAGCTCGTCACCCTTGGTGAGCTTGCTGATCTTCTCCGAGTACTGCGCCTCGATGTTGAAGACGTCTTCTTCACGCTTCGCGGCGAGCTGCTCGAGCTGCTCCTCGATCTTGCCGTCGCCGCTGTCGAGCTGGATCTCGTGCCAGAAGCGGTTCGGGACCTCGTTCAGCTGCTCGAGCACGATCTTCTCGCCCTTGGGCAGGAGGATCTTGCCCTTGTCGTCTACGAGACGGCTGGCCGTCACCTTGCCGACGAGGAGCTCGCGCATCTTGTTGTAGTAGGCCTCCGAGATGATCTTCACCTCGTCGCGCTTGTTGACCATGAGGAGCTCCTTCTCGGTGTCCTCGATGGCCTGCGCGCGCTCGTCCTTGTCCGTGCCCTTGCGCGCGAACACGCGGGCGCCGATGACGACACCGGTCACGCCGGGCGGCACGCGGAGCGACGTGTCGCGGACATCGCCGGCGCGCTCGCCGAAGATGGCGCGGAGCAGCTTCTCCTCGGGCGACAGCTGGGTCTCGCCCTTCGGCGTGATCTTGCCGACGAGGATGTCGCCGGCCTTGACCTCGGCGCCGATGCGCACGATGCCCGACTCGTCGAGATCCTTGAGCGCTTCTTCACCCACGTTCGGGATGTCGCGCGTGATCTCTTCCTTGCCGAGCTTGGTGTCGCGAGCGACGCACTCGAACTCCTCGATGTGGATCGAGGTGAAGACGTCGTTCTTGACGAGCTTCTCGTTGATGAGGATCGAGTCCTCGAAGTTGTAGCCACCCCACGGCATGAACGCGACGACGACGTTCTGGCCGAGCGCGAGCTCGCCCGTCTCGGTCGCCGGACCGTCACCGATCACGTCGCCGGCCTTCACCTTGTCGCCCGGCTGGACGATCGGGCGCTGGTTCATGCACGTGTTCTGGTTGGAGCGCTGGAACTTCACCAGCGTGTAGATGTCGGGGCGGACCGAGTTCGGATCCTTCGGATCGACCTTGCTCGGACGGACGACGATGCGGTTCGCGTCGACCCAGTCGACCGTACCGTCGCGCTTGGCGACGATGGTCACGCCGGAGTCACGCGCGACGATGCCCTCCATACCCGTGCCGATGAGCGGCGACGTGGTGCGGATCAGCGGCACCGCCTGGCGCTGCATGTTCGAACCCATGAGCGCGCGGTTGGCGTCGTCGTGCTCGAGGAACGGGATCAGCGACGCGGCCACCGACACCAGCTGGTTCGGCGAGACCTCCATCAGCGTCACGTCGTCCGGGCGCGACATGATGACGTCAGAGCCCTTGCGGCTCGAGACGTAGTCCGCCGTCAGCTTGTACGCCTTCTGCTCGGCGTTGGCGTGCGTGATGATCTGGCCCTCCTCCTGGAGCGCCGAGTAGAACGTCACGTCCTCGGAGATCTTGCCGCCCTCGACGGCGCGGTACGGCGTCTCGATGAAGCCGTACTCGTTCACGCGCGCGAAGGTCGACAGCGACGCGATGAGTCCGATGTTCGGACCTTCCGGCGTCTCGATGGGGCAGATGCGGCCGTAGTGCGTCGGGTGCACGTCGCGGACTTCGAAGCCTGCGCGCTCGCGGGTCAGACCACCCGGGCCGAGCGCCGAGAGGCGACGCTTGTGCGTCACTTCGGAGAGCGGGTTCGTCTGGTCCATGAACTGCGAGAGCTGCGAGCTACCGAAGTACTCCTTCACCACCGCGGAGACCGGCTTCGCGTTGATGAGGTCGTGCGGCATGAGCGTCTCGATCTCCTGCGACATGGACATGCGCTCCTTGATGGCGCGCTCCATGCGGACGAGACCGATGCGGTACTGGTTCTCCATCAGCTCACCGACCGCGCGAACGCGGCGGTTGCCGAGGTGATCGATATCGTCGACGACGCCACGGCCGTTGCGGAGCTCGATCAGGTAGCGAACCGTCTCGAGGATGTCGCGCTTCGTGAGGATCTGCGTCTCGATCGCTTCGTCGATCTTGAACTTGTAGTTCAGCTTGAGGCGGCCGACCTTCGAGAGGTCGTAGCGCTCGGCGTTGAAGAACAGGTTCTGGAACAGCGTCTGCGCCGAGTCGAGCGCGGGCTGATCACCCGGGCGGAGGCGGCGATAGATCTCCATGACCGCCTCGTCGGGGCCCTGGAGCTTGTCGGTGAGCAACGTGTTGCGGAGGTACGGACCGACGTTCAGGTTGTCGATGAAGAGGACCTCGACCTTCTCGACGCCGCGCTCGCGCAGCTCGTCGAGCTTGGCCTCGGTCAGCTCCTCGTTGCACTGCAGGAGGACTTCGCCGGTGGTGTCCTCGATGACGTCGCGCGCGGAGACCTTGCCCGCGAGCTCGTCCATGTCGATGGGCAGCATCTCGACGCCGCTCTCCTGGAGCTTGCGGATCGCGCCCTTCGTGAACTTGCGGTTCTTCTTGACGAGGACTTCCTTCGTCTTCGGGTGCTTGATGTCACGCGTCGCGCGCTGACCCACGAGCAGCTCGTAGTTCACCTGGCGCGCGTACTTCTTGCCCGGCTCGAAGTGGATCGTCTCGGTGTCATAGAAGTAGTTCAGCAGCTCTTCGGTGGAGTAACCGAGGGCGCGCAGCAGCACCGTCGCGTGCAGCTTGCGGCGGCGGTCGATGCGAACGAAGAGGAGATCCTTGTGGTCGAACTCGAAGTCGAGCCACGAGCCGCGGTACGGGATCACGCGGGCCGAGTACAGGAGCTTGCCACTCGAGTGGGTCTTGCCCTTGTCGTGGTCGAAGAACACGCCCGGCGAGCGGTGGAGCTGCGAGACGATGACGCGCTCCGTGCCGTTGATTATGAAGGTGCCGGAGTCGGTCATCAGCGGGATCTCGCCGAAGTAGACTTCCTGCTCCTTCACGTCGCGGATCGACTGCACGCCCGTCTCTTCGTTCACGTCCCACACGACCAGTCGGATGACGACCTTGATCGGGGCGGCGAACGTCATGCCGCGGGCGCGGCACTCATCGACGTCGTACTTCGGCTTCTCGAGGTTGTACGAGACGAACTCCAGCGACGAGGTCTCGCTGAAATCCTTGATCGGGAAGACGCTCTTGAAGACGCCCTGGAGCCCGATGTCCTCCCGCTTGTCGAGCGGGATGTCGATCTGAAGGAACTTGTCGTAGCTGCGCTTCTGGATATCGATGAGATTCGGGATCTCGATGACCGAGTCGAGCTTTGCAAAGCTCTTGCGTGCCCGGAAGTTCTTCTGGATCTGTGACGCCATCTGTTTTTGATCCTCTTGTTTGCCGAAACAAGAAACTCCACCGAAACCACGGCCGTCCCCGCACCGTCGGGGAACTGTCGTGGTTCGGCGTCTTTATTAGACTTCCCGTCGGAGAGTCGTCGTACTACGCAAACCGGGGCTGCATATAGCACGACATCGGCCAACACAAGAGCAAAGGGCCGCGCAAGTGATCGTGCCAGGATCACTCACGATCTGCCCCCATGCCGCAGTGCGGTGCGAACCCGATTCGTCTCCCAAGGTCGGGCTTTGTACCGCGGCCGCCTGTCGCGGCCAGCCGTCCGATCGGGCCGGCCGTTCGTGGTGTTGGTCGTATCCCCACGCGCTGGCCGGTCGTGGGTGAGCCCGGAGTTTTCAACGCCAAGCCGCCATAGACGCCAAGGGGGTTGTGGGGAGGACGATTCTCATGCCGGACCCCCATGCGCAGAGAGATTTGGACGCCAAGACGCCCCGGACGCCAAGGAAGAGGGGGCGCTTCGCGGATGTTCCCGGTTGCGTACACGACGAGGAACCATTCCGGCCCGAAGGGCTCCCACCTTCTGCTTGGCGTCTGGGGCGTCTTGGCGTCCCAACTCTGGGACCGAACGCGGGGGCACGGGCGCCGGGGGCACCGACGGGGCACGAGTGTGCTCGGCGCGAAGCGCCCGAAGCCTTCTGACCTTGGCGTCTATGGCGTCTTCGCGTTGAAACTCAGGGGCATGACGCCGTGAGCGAGCAGGCCACTGAACGTCCGAAAAAGTCGAAGGGCAGCCATCCCGAAGGACGACTGCCCTGACGCAGCACAAGGTCTCGGCCCCGGCATGTGCCCGGGGCGCGGGATTACTTGAGCTCGACCTCGGCGCCGGCTTCCTTGAGCTTCTTCTGGATGTCCTCGGCCTCGGCCTTGTTCACGCCCGCCTTGACTTCCTTCGGGGCGCCGTCGACGAGGTCCTTGGCGTCCTTCAGACCGAGGCCAGTGACCTCGCGGACCACCTTGATGACGCCGATCTTGTTGCCGCCGCCGGCCTTGAGGACGACAGTGAACTCGGTCTTCTCCTCAGCCGCCGGGGCAGCCGCGCCGCCGCCGCCCGCCGCCGGAGCAGCCGCCACGGCCACCGGGGCCGCCTTGACGCCCCACTTGTCCTCGAGCGCCTTCGTCAGGTTGACGAGGTCGATGACCGTGAGCTTGGAGAGGTGTTCGATGATTTCGTCGTTGGAGATAGCCATGTTCGTTCTCTTTTCTTTCTCTGTCGGAAGTGCTGGGCGCCCTTAGGCGGTTTCGAGCTGGCGCTTGCGGGCGTCCAGCAGGTAAGCGAAGTTCTGCGGTCCGGCGATGAGCTGCGCGGCGAAGCTCTGCGGACCCGCGAGGAAGGTCATGAGCATCGAGGCCCGGATCTCGTTCTTGCCCGGCATCTTCGACAGCGCGTCGACGCCGGCCATGTCGAGGACCTGGCCCTCGTAGTAACCACCGAGGATCTTGAACTTGGGCTCGTCCTTCGCCCACTTGAGCGCGAGCTGCGCGGGGGGCTGGGGCTGCTCGCCGGTGGTCCAGATGACCGCGGTCGTGCCCACCATGAGCTGGCTGATGGGCTCCATCTTGGAGCCCTTCACCGCGATCTTGACGAGCGAGTTCTTGATGACCCGGTAATGGCAACCGTTCTTGCGGAAGTCATCGCGCATGGCGGTGACGACCGGGACGGTGATGCCGCGGTAATCGGCGACGATGACCGAGGCGACGTTCGCGAACGCCTCCTTGATCTCACCGAGTACGACTTCTTTTTGTGCTTTGTCCATGTGGTTCTCCTCGAGGCGGAGAGCGAGCGCTCATCGGCGAAACGCCGAAGAGAAACCACTCGTCTCCGCAGGACTTATCGCTGCAAGGCAGCGGGCCGGCTTCACTGACGACTTGATGCGAAACGCTACTGCTGGTCGTTCACTCCGCCGGCAGCGTAAGCGGCCGTATCGACCTTGATTCCGGGACCATGCGTGGTCGAGATGGTGACCGACCGCATGTACGTGCCCTTCGCCGTCTGCGGCTTGAGCTTCATCAGCATCTCGAGCAGCGCCGAGAGGTTCTGCGCGAGCGCCTCGGGCTTGAACGAGGCCTTGCCGATCGGGGTCTGGATGATGCCCGCCTTCTCGACGCGGAACTCGACGCGGCCGGCCTTGAGCTCGGAGACCGCCTTCTTCACGTCGGCCGTCACCGTACCGACCTTGGGGTTCGGCATCAGGCCGCGCGGACCGAGGACACGGCCGATCTTACCGACCTGGACCATCATGTCCGGCGTCGCGACGAGGGTGTCGAACTCGAACCAGTTCTCGTCGGCGATCTTCTTGATGTACTCGTCGCTGCCCGCGTAATCCGCGCCGGCATCGAGAGCCTCTTTGGCCTTGTCGGGCTTGGCGATGACGAGGACGCGCTTGGTCTTACCCGTACCGGCCGGCATGACGACCGAGCCGCGGACCATCTGGTCGGCGTACTTCGGGTTCACGCCGAGGCGCACGGAGGCGTCGACCGTCTCGTCCCACTTCTCGGAGATCTTGGTGCGCGCGATCATCGCGGCGGCTTCCGCCACCGTGTACTTCTTCGCGCGGTCCCAGCCTTCGATTGCCTTGCGATACTTCTTGCCAGCCATAGTGACTCCGTCTTGGTTCAAGCGGGCAGCCCGAAGCCGCCCTCCCAAGGTTGGGGAAATCTAGAAATCAGTCGACGACGTTCAGGCCCATCGAGCGGGCGGTGCCGGCGACCGAGCGGGTCGCGGCCTCGATGCTCGTGGTGTTGAGATCGGGCAGCTTGAGCGTCGCGATCTCCTTCACCTGCTTCATGGAGACCGAACCGACCTTGGTCTTGTTCGGCTCGCCCGAGCCCTTATCGATCTTCGCCGCCTTCTTCAGGAGGATCGAGGCCGGCGGGGTCTTGGTGATGAAGGTAAACGAGCGATCCGCATACGCCGTGATGAGCACGGGGATGATGAGGTCGCCGTCCTTCGCCGTGCGCGCGTTGAACTCCTTGCAGAACTGCATGATGTTCAAGCCGTGCTGTCCGAGCGCCGGACCGACGGGGGGCGCGGGGTTCGCCTTACCTGCAGGGCACTGCAGTTTGATGATGGCGGTGACCTTCTTCATAGCGGCGGGTCTTATGCTTTCTCGACGTGGTCGAAGTCAAGCTCAACTGACGTCGTACGGCCGAGCATATTGAGGGAGACCTTGATCTTCTGCTTGTCGGCCTTCACGTCCTCGACCTTGGCCGAGAAGTTCGCGAACGGACCGCCAATCACGCGCACGGCGTCGCCAACCTCGAACACCACGCGGGCCTTCGGCTTGGCCTTGCCCTCAGTGATGTTGGTCTGGACGCCCGTGATCTCGCGCTCGGGCACCGGGGTCGGCTTCGTGCCGCCCAGGAAGCCCGTGATCTTCGGGGTGTTTTTGACGAGGTGGAACGTGCGGTCATCGAGGACCATCTGCACGAACATGTAGCCGGGGAAGAACTTGCGGGTGGTGGTGCGGCGCTGGCCCTTCACCATCTCCATCACGCTCTCGGTGGGCACCAGGATGTCGCCGAAGTACTGCTGCAGGCCCGCGTTGTCGACGCGCTCCTTCAGAGTCAGCTTCGCCTTGTTCTCGTGACCCGAGTACGTGTTGACGATGTACCACTTCTTCTCAGCCGTCGGAGCGGGCGCCTGCGGCGTCGCACCATCGGCCTGAGCGGGCTGACCTTCACCGGTCATATCGGCGTCGTCGCCCATCAGGTTAGCCATACACAAGCTCCGTGAGGTTCGACCAGACGAAGTCAAAGAGGGCCAGGATCACCGCGGACACGACCGCCATGGTGATGACGACCATGGTCGCCGTGCGGACCTCTTTCACCGTCGGCCAGGTGACCTTCTTCAACTCGCCCGTGATCTCGTTGGCGAGGTTGTAGACGCGGTCATTGCGATACAGGACGAC
>JALHPV010000130.1 GCA_022842285.1 Kofleriaceae bacterium | reverse complement strand
CGGGGCGGTGGTCGCGCCCGCCACCGCCGCGATGACGCCCGCGGCCCGGTGAGCCGCCTCGGGCAGGAGCTCGGCGTCGAACTGCTCGCGCAGCACGAGCTGCGTGTCCCCGAGATCGGCGCGCAGCTCGAGGGTCTCCTCGCCCGCGGTGATGGCGACATCGACGGCACCGGGGGCGGCGGCCCCGCGCGCCGAGACGCGCAGGCGTGGCCACGTCGCGAGGCGCCGCAAGAGCGCCTGGTGAAAGCCCTCGACGAGGTAGGGCCGGGCGCCAGCCTCGAGGGTCGGCCAGCGCACGATCACCGTCGGCAAGCCCGCCGCGACCGCATAGCTGGGCTCGGCCACCTCGCGCGGCTGCTCGTGGAGGAAGGGGAGCAGCCCCCGGCGCATCGCGAGCGCGCTGCGCGGCCGCAGGGCCGGGTCCTTGCTGGTCGCGCGCGCCACCAGCTCGACGAGCCGCGGATCGGCATCGGACAGGACGAGGTGATCGACCTCTTCCTTCGCCGCGATCACTTCATAGATCGAGCCGCTGAAGCCGGGCTGGCCCGACACGAGCTCGTACAGCATGACGCCGAGCGAGTAGATGTCGGCCTGCGTCGTGGCCTCCTCGCCCCGTGCCTGCTCGGGCGCCATGTACCTCGGCGTGCCCGCGAGCGCCCCGCCTCCGAGCCGCACCGCCGCCGCGATGCCAAAGTCTGCGAGCACGATGCGGCCATCGGTCGCGACGAGGACATTGTCGGGCTTGAGGTCGCGATGGATCACGCCCGCCCCGTGCGCGGCGTCGAGCGCATCGCACAGCGCGGCGATGATCTCCGCGGCCTCTGCGACCGGCAGGGCGCGTCCGTGGAGTCGCTTCGACAGGGACGTACCGTCGACGAGCTCCATCGTGTAGTAGGTCGCACCATCGGAGCGCCCGAGCTCGAACGCGCGCGCGACGTTGCGATGGGTGACCCGCCGCGCGAGCTTCACCTCGCTCCGGAACTGGTCGAGCACCCCCGGCAGCCTCACCAGCTCGTCGCGGATCACCTTGACCGCGACCACCTCGTCCAGCTCGCGGTCTCGCGCCCGGTAGACCTCGCCCATGCCGCCGACTCCGACGAGATCGAGGACCTCGTAGCGGCCGCCGAGCGTCGTGCCGGCGAGGAGCCCCTGCGCTGCCATGCACGCCGATCATAGACTAGAGTGCGAGGCATGCCCGTCGCCGACAGCACCACGAAGTGGGTACATGAGCAGTTCGAGTCGTCGATCGTTCCGACGCTCGTCGAGTACATCAAGATTCCGAACAAGTCGGCGATGTTCGATCCCGACTGGGCCAAGAACGGGCACATGGCCAAGGCCGTGGAGCTCCTCGCGGGCTGGGCCAAGGCGCACCTTCCCGAGGGGGCCACGCTCGAGGTCGTCACCCTCGGTGAACGCACGCCCGTCATCTTCATCGACATTCCGGGCACCGGTGGTCGCGCCGGCGACACCGTCATGCTCTACGGGCACCTCGACAAGCAACCGGAGATGACCGGCTGGCGCGAGGGCCTCGGTCCGTGGACGCCCGTGATCGAAGGCGACAAGCTCTACGGCCGCGGAGGCGCCGACGACGGCTACGCGATCTTCGCCTCGCTCACCGCGATCAACGCGCTCCGCAAGGACAAGCAGCCCCACGCGCGCTGCGTGATCTTGATCGAGGCCTGCGAGGAGTCGGGCAGCTACGACCTCCCGGCGTACATCGAGCACCTCGCGCCGCGCATCGGTGACCTCTCGCTCGTCGTGTGCCTCGACTCCGGCTGCGCGAACTACGACCAGCTCTGGTCCACGACGTCGCTGCGCGGCCTCGTGATCGGCAACCTCACGGTCTCGCTCCTCGATGAAGGGGTGCACTCGGGCGATGGCACCGGTGTCATCGCGGCGAGCGAGCGCGTGATCCGCCAGCTCCTCGATCGGATCGACGACAGCCACACCGGCGTCATCAAGCTCCCCGAGCTCGTGACCAAGATCCCCGCCCAGCGCGTGCTGCAGGCCGAGCGCACGGCCGCCGTCATCGGCGATGAGACCTGGAACAAGTTCCCTGTCGTGAAGGGCGTGAAGCCGGTCAGCGACAACAACGTCGAGCTGATCCTGAACCGCACGTGGCGCCCCGGCCTCGCCATCACCGGCGCGGACGGCTGGCCGCCGATCGGCAACGCCGGCAACGTCCTGCGGCCGGTCACGTCGCTGAAGCTCTCGATCCGCATCCCGCCGCGCGTCGACCCGAAGGCGGCGCAGGCCGCGGTGAAGGCGGCCCTCGAGAAGGATCCGCCCTACGGCGCGAAGGTCACGTTCGTGCCCGGCACGGCGAGCGCGGGCTGGGATGCGCCCGAGCTGGCGCCGTGGCTCGAGCAGGCGCTCGACACGGCCTCGCAGCGGCACTTCGGCAAGCCGTCGATGTACATGGGCGAGGGCGGAACGATCCCGTTCATGTACATGCTGGGCGAGAAGTTCCCGAAGGCGCAGTTCTGCATCACCGGGGTGCTCGGACCGGGCTCGAACGCTCACGGCCCGAACGAGTTCCTGCACATCCCGACAGCGCGCCGCCTCACGCTGTGCGTGGCAGACGTGCTCGCTACGCACGCTCAGCAGTAGCCCCACGAGGTGTGCGCTACGGCGCAGCCCACATTCCGTCGGGTTACCGCGTGGCACGGAGCGTGAAACAGCTCCGGTCATGCTGGACTCAGTAACCGCGAAAGAGCTCATCAAGCCGCACATGCCCGTCGTGTGCTCGGAGCATGGTCAGTTCGCGACCGTCGACCACGTCGAGGGTAGTGATCAGATCAAGCTGACGAAGGACAAGGACGGCAAGCACCACCTCATCCCGCTCACCTGGGTGACGTCGGTGGACGACAAGGTCCACATCGACCGTCCCGGCAAGCAGGCGATGCGGGAATGGAAGACGATCCAGTAGCGAGCGAGCGTTGCTGACGTAGGGCAACGCGAGGAGTACCCATCATGAGCGCGACGATGAACACCAAGATCGAAAACTCTGTCGATGCCACCCGTGGTCAGCCGCTGGCCGACCGCGTGCTCGCTCGCAAGGACGAGCTCGAGATGGCGCTGGCAGACTGCTCGCCGCACGAGCAGGGCCTCCGGATCGAGATCGAGACGGCGCTCGCGACCGTGTATCAGCTCATGACCGGCGACCTCGCCCACCTGCCCTCCGTGGTCGCCCGCGACCTGAACTCGTGGCTCGAGCGCAACAAGCACCTCGCGCAGCCCGCTCACTACAGCCGCGCCGCGTAGAATGGGGCATGGATGACGAGCTCGATGCAGCCCTCGCTGCCCATGACGAGCTCGTCTCCCGGCGCGGGGTAGAGGTCTGGGTCGGCGCGGAGCCGACGTTCACGCGGGTGGATTCGCACGAGCCAGCCTGGCTGGGTGATGCAGAAGGTGGAGACAAGCTCGAGCGCGCCCAGCGCCTGGCCGATGCGCTCACGGCGCTGACGCCCGGCGCGCGCACGGGCCGCGTGCTCGGACGCCACTTCGAGGGCGAGGCCGAGCCGCGCTTCGCGCTCGGCGTGCGCTGGTCGGACGCACGCGCGGTCGACGTGGTCGGGGGCAAGCCGCCCACGTTCGAGGAGCTCGCCGGCGATCACTGGGCCACGGTCACGCCGGATCCCGGCGTCGTCGAGGTCAACCTCGCCCCGTGCGGCACGGCGGGCGCGCTCTACACCCAGTCGCGACGCGTCTGGCAGGCCGCCGAGGCCGCCGGGCTCTCGCCGCTGCGGTTTCGCTTCAACGGTGAGGTCGCCGACTCCGGCGGTGGCGGTCAGCTCTCGATCGGTGGCTCGCGGCCGACGGCGAGCCCGTTCGTGCGCTACCCGCACGTGCTCCCGGCGCTGGTCCGGTACGTCAACAACCACCCGTCGCTGTCGTACTGGTTCGCGAGCGAGTGCACGGGGTCGGCCTCGCAGGGGCCTCGCCCCGATGAAGGCACCCGCGAACGCTGGGACGAGCTCGGCGTCGCGCTCGCGTGGGTGGAGTCGCGGGCGGACCAAGGTGAGCTCGCGCCCGAACAGCTCTGGGCCGCGCTCGCGCCCTTGCTCGTCGACGGGGCCGGCAACACGCATCGCGCCGAGCTGAACATCGAGAAGCTCTGGAATCCGTACCTCGGCCAGCACGGGCCGCGGCACGGCACGATGGGCCTCGTCGAGATGCGGTCCGTGCGGATGCCCGAGCGCCCGGGCATGCTCGCCGCGCTCGCGGCGCTGATGCGATCGGTCATCGCGCGCCTGGCCGTCTCGAGCTACCGCGAGCCCCTCGTCGACTGGCACGACGACCTCCACGATCGCTTCGCCTTGCCGGCGGCGCTGTCGCGCGACCTGCGCTTCGTCCTGGGTGATCTCGACGAGCACGGCCTCGGCCTGCCGGCGCAGCTCCGGCGCGAGCTCGAGGCGTGGCGCGCGCCGGGCGTCACGTGTCGCCTCGGCGATGCCGTGCTCACGATCCGCCCCGCGCTCGAGTTCTGGCCGCTCGTGGGTGACGTCGCCTCGCAGGAGCGGGCGACGTCGCGCATCGTCGACGCATCGACGGCGCGCGTGGAGCTCTCGCTCGACGGGGCCGGGCCCGAACGCATCGCGGTCGCCGGGCGCTGGGCGCATCTGCGTGCCCTCGGCGATGGCGTCAGAGCGATCGGGATTCGCCGGCGCGTGTTCCAGCCGTCGCCCGGCTTTCACCCTGACCTGCCCGTCCTCGATCCGCTGGTGATCGAGTGGGCGTGGGGCGGCCGCACGCAGCGCATCGAGCTGTGGGCGTGGTCTCCCGACGGGGGCGCCTACCCCGCTGCCCCCGCCGATGCGATGGACGCGCTCGCGCGGCGCAACGACCGGATCCGGATCACCACGAGCAGCGGCGACCCGGCGGCCTTTGGCCACTGGCCCGAGGCGCGGCCGTTCACCATCGATCTTCGCCGCGCGCCGTTCGTCGCGACGACGTAGGTGCGCTACGTGCCCGGCGCCATCTTCGGAGGGAACAAGAAGTCATTCGCCCACTCAGCAGTGCCCGCGATGCCATCCATCGCCATGCCGCCGAGCCCGAGCGCCCCCTGCGCGGTGTCACCGACCATGCCTTGAGAGCCTGACGCGCCGAGCATGGCGCCGCCGATGCCGAGGGCACCACCAATCCCGGCCAGTGCCAGGCCTCCAGGGATTAGCAAGGGACTCGCCGGGTTCGCAACCGTCCCGAGCGTGACCCCCAATCCCCCGAGCGCCGCGAGCCCCGTGCCGAGCGCGGCGGTTCCAGCACCGCCGACGATCGCCAGCTTGTCGAGGGCGTTATCCCAGCCTGCGCCGTCCTGATCCGTATCCGTCGTGAAAGGCATCGTGTTGCTCCTTGGTTCCTGAGTTGCGAAACGTGGTCAGTCCGCGAAGTGCGTGTAGAGGTCGGCCCCGCGCGGGGGGATGAACAGATGCGAGCGCAGCGTGGCGGCCTCGCGGATGAAGAGGTCCAGGGCGGCCGCGAGCTGCACCTCGTCGTCGACCAGGCAGCGCAGCACGAGGCAGTGCTGGTCGATCGCGAGCGCGCCCGCCACGAGCTGACCATTGGCGACCAGCGCCAGCGACGGATCGAGGCAGTCCGCGACCCCAAGCTCGGCGGTCACGACCACCGTGGCGCGGTCGTACGCCACCGTCGAGCGCAGGCGCAGGCCGATCCGCTGGCCCCCCACCACCGCCACGAACCGGACGGCCGACGCCGACTCGGCGCGCGCGAGGGGAAAGCGCTGCTGGATGTAGGCGCGGACGCGCGGCCACGCGGCACTCGCCGATTCGACGCTGTCCGAAGCTTGCGCGGTCATGGACCCGACGTAGAGCACGCGGCGGGCCGACCACTCCACGCAGCGTTTTCGGGCGTTTATCCGGGGCGAGAACGCCGTAACGGCGCTTCACGCCGAATCGGCGCGCTGGCTCGCCATCAGAGGGCGAACTGGACGAAGCCGAGCAGATCGATGTCGACGCCGGTGTAGTCGAACGGGATGTCGCTGGAATCAAGGGGATCGTTCTCGTCGAAGTGAAACGCGAGCGGGATCGCGAGCTGGAAGCCCAGCGATACCTTGCCGACATCGAACGCCACGCCGCCGCCAAACTCGAGCGCGAGGCCGACGTCCGTCTCGGACGACTCGCTCTGGATCCCGGCGAGCATGAATTCGGCGGTGCCCCGCACGATGTCGGCGCCGGCAGCGACCCGGCCGAAGCCCCGGGCGCGCCGGCCGATCGGAGCGCTGAAGCGGCCACCGATCAACGCGCGAAAGCGGTTGAGGCTGATCGTCAGGATGTCGTTCGAGTCGTTCTCGTACGGTGTCCAGTCGAGGCCGAGCTCGAGGCCCCCGCGCTTGCCCGCCGCGCTGCCGGCGCGCACGCCGAGCTTGAACGTCTCGTCGACGCTGGCCTCGTAGTCGTCATCGGCGACGGGGATGGCGAGGCCCGTGACGACCTCGAAGAAGCCGTCGGCGTGCGCCACGCTCCCGAGGCCGGCCACCATCACGATCGCTCCGAGGACTGCGCGCATGAGCTGGACTCTATTCCAGGTTGAGGGACACCGTGGCGAGAACGGCCGCATCGAAGCTCGTGTAGTCGAAATCGAGGTCGGGGTTGCGCCCGGCGTGGATCGCGATGGGCACGGCGAGCTGCGCCCCGACCGCGACGGCGCCGAGCCTGATCGCGAGACCGACGCTCGGCTCGAGCGCCACGCCATAGTCGCGGCCCTGGAAGCTCTCCGCGCCCTCGGCGAAGTAGATGCGTTTCAAGTTCACGATGTCGACCCCGCCCGCGATGCGCCCGTAGACCCAGAGGCGAGGTGTGACCTGCAGGCCGGCGCGGGCCCCCATCATCACCCGCACCCGACCGAGCTCGATGCTGCCGTCGGCGACGGTCTCGGTCTGCGCGCGGTGCCACTCGGCCCCGGCATCGACGCCCACTCCGGGTCCTTGCATGCCGCCGCGCGCGCCGAGGATGCCCGTGCCGCGCACGAGCCCGTCGTAATAGTCGGTCCCGAGGGGGGTCGACAGGCCTGCGATCACCTCGACGAAAGGGACCACGGGACCCGGCATGCGCCGTATCCTAGCGGTCAATGGTTCGCCAGGTGGCAAAGAAGTCGGCGCCGCCGAAGAAGAAGAAGAAGCTGGTCCGGCTCGACAACGACGAACGCCGCGCCCAGCTCCTGGCGCTCGGCAAGAAGGCCTTCACGTCGATGGCCTTCGACGAGGTCTCGATCGACGAGCTCGCACGCAAGGCGAAGATCTCGAAGGGCCTCTTCTATTACTACTTCCCCACGAAGCGCGACCTCTACGTCGCCGGCCTATCCGAGACGGCCAAGGACCTCGTCAGCAAGCTGACTTCGGTCCCGCGCGACCTCCCGCCCCGCGAACGCGCAGGCGCCGCCGTCGATGCGTATCTCGATCACGTCATGGCCGAGGGCCAGGCGTACGTCGCGCTCGTGCGCGGTGGTATCGGGTCCGACCCCGAGATCGCGGGCGTGATCGAAGGCATCCGCCGCGGAGTCGTCGACGAGTTCATGCACGGCGCGCCCATTGCTGCCTTCCTCCGCACGCGCCCCACGGCAAAGCTCGGTGTGCGCGGCTGGGTCGGCATGGTCGAGGCCGTCTCGATCGAGTGGCTCGGAAACCCCGGCGGCGCGGATCGCGCCTCCGTGCGCGAGCTCCTCGTCGACGCGCTCTTCGATCTTCTCACCCGCATCCTCGCCCCCGAGCACCGCGATCGCATCAAGCCCGGCGCCGGCCCGATCGCCAAAGCACCCCCGCCCTGATCGGCGTATGCTGGTCATCGTGCGCTGGTTGGTCATCTGTATCCTCGCGGGCTGCGGGTTCAGTGGCTCGTCGGGTACCGATGGCGTGGTGAGCGACGCCCGCCTCGACGGCCCGACCGATCCGTCGGGTGACGGCCCCGGGCCCGACGCGGCGGGTGACGCCGGGGTTGACGCGCCGGCCGACGCCTCCATCATCACGGCGTGCGATGCATGCGTGCTCGCGGACGGCATCTGCGAGGGTGGCGGCTGCAAGTTCACCTGCGACGATGCCAATAGCTGCTCCTTGGTCTCCTGTCCGCCGGGGCAGCCGTGCACGGTCGAGTGCAACGGCCAGTGCGGAGCCGGCGTCGACTGCACCCGGGCGACGGAGTGCAACATCACCTGTACGAACGGCGGCTGCGGGGTCGGCGTACTCTGCGGCGGGGGACCGTGCACCGTGGTCTGCGATGATGCGTGCGGTGGCGGGGTCACGTGCGGGACGGACGCCTGCAACGTCGACTGCCGCAACGACGCATGTGGCGGCGGCCTGCGGTGCGGGCTCTCGTGTGCGTGCGATGCAACGTGTGACAACACCTCGTGTGGCAATGGCGCGTCCTGCGGGTTGCCGACGTGCGACGATGGGCGCGGATGCGACTCGACGCAGAGCTTCGAGTGCGATCTGTGCTCGTGAGCGCGCGGGACCGCCCTCCGCGACGTCCGGTCGTGACACGATAGGCGGGTATGGCGCTGTTTGCCGGGTATCCCGAGGCGGCACTTCCCGGCACCTACGACGAGATGTTCGCCGGCGAGACCGCGCGGTCGTCGTTCGCGCGCATCGCCAGGCTCCTCGAGGCCATCACGCCCGACGAGCTCGCGCGGACGCAGCATCTCGCCGAGGCAGCGCTCATGCAGCAGGGCGTGACGTTCTCCGTCTACGGAGACGCGCGCGGCACGGAGAAGATCTTTCCGTTCTGTCTCCTGCCGCGCCTCGTGGCGGCGGATGACTTCCGGCGGCTCGAGCGGGGCTTGCAGCAGCGGCTGCGCGCGCTCGGGATGTTCCTCGACGATCTCTACGGCGAGCAGAAGATCCTCGCCGCGAACGTGATCCCCGCGGAGATGGTCCTCGGCGCGGCCGGGTATCGCCCGATGCTCCGCGGGATCGTGCCGCCGGGCGGCGTCCGCATCCATATCTCCGGGGTCGATCTGATCCGCGATGCGAATGGCACGTGGCGCGTCCTCGAGGACAACCTGCGCACGCCGTCGGGCGTGTCCTACGTCGTCGAGAACCGGCTCATCAGCAAGCGGATGTTCCCGCGGCTGTTCGATGCGGCGCGCGTCCACCGCGTCGATCACTATCCGACGCGACTCGCCGAGACGCTGCGCTCGGTATCCCCGGTGGGTGACGATGCACGCGCCGTGGCGCTCACGCCGGGGCCGTACAACTCGGCGTACTTCGAGCACAGCTTCCTCGCGCGGACGATGGGCCTCGAGCTGGTGCAGGCGCCGGATCTGTTCGTCGATGGCGACCACGTGTACTGCCGCACGACGCGGGGACCGACGCGCGTGGACGTCATCTACCGCCGTACCGACGAGGCGTTCCTCGATCCGGAGGTGTTTCGGCCCGACAGCGTGCTCGGGATCCCCGGCCTCATGCGGGCATACGCGAAGGGCAACGTCGCCCTCGCGAATGCCCCCGGCAACGGCGTCGCGGATGACAAGGCCGTCTATCCCTTCGTCCCCGACATGATCGAGTTCTATCTCGGGGAGGAACCGCTCCTCGAGCAGGTGCCGACGTACGTGTGCCTGTTCGAGGAGGATCGCTCGTACGTACTCGAGCATCTCCACGAGCTCGTGGTCAAGGCGGTCGACGAGGCCGGGGGCTACGGCATGCTCATGGGCCCGCAGTCGACCGAAGCGGAGCGCGACGAGTTCCGCCGTCGCATCATCGCCGAGCCGCGGCGCTACATCGCGCAGCACCGCGTCGAGCTGTCGAGCTGTCCCACGTGGATCGCCGAGCGCGGCACGGTCGAGCCGCGGCGCGTGGATCTGCGACCCTACATCCTCACCTCGCGCGAGGGGCCGTGGGTGTTACCCGGTGGGCTCACGCGCGTCGCGCTGGCGCGCGGTAGCTACGTCGTGAACTCCTCGCAGGGTGGTGGCAGCAAGGACACCTGGGTGATGAAGGAATGATCTCGCGCGTCGCCGATCACTGCTTCTGGTTCGGGCGCTATGTCGAGCGCACCGAGTCCACGGCCCGCGCGCTAGCCGCCGCCGGGTCGCTGGCCCTCGATGCGGAGCTGCCGTCGGCGCAGGTCTGGCGCCCGGTGCTGGTCGTCTCCGGGGAGGAGCCGGCCTTCCGCGAGCGCATCTGCGGCGGCGATGACGCGCACGAGGCCTGGGGCGATGGTGAGGTCGTGCAGCGCTTCCTCGTCTGGGACGAGGCGACCGGCACGTCCGTCCTGCGATCCGCGAGTGGCGCCCGGTCCAACGCCCGCTCGATCCGCGAGGTCCTGTCTCTGGAGGCGTGGGAGGCGGTCAACGAGCTGTACCTCTACCTGCGCGATGACGCGACGCTCGCTCGCTACACGCAGCATCGCGAGACGTTCTACCAGTCGATCCGGCGGTCGACGCAGCTCGCGCTCGGGCTCGCGCGCTCGACGATGCTCCACGACGAGCCGCTCGACTTTCTGTGGCTCGGGGTGCTCCTCGAGCGCGTCAGCCAGACGGCGCGTATCCTCGACGTCCATCACCACGCGGTGGCGAATCATCCCGATCGCCACGAAGTGACGGAGACCGCGGTGTGGCTGTCGGTGCTGCGGGCGCTCTCGGGAGGCGAGGCGTACATGAAGCGCGCGGCCGGACGCGTGAGCGCCGAGAGCGTGGCGCGCTTCCTCATCGCCGAGCCGGCCTTCCCCCGCTCGATCGCGTATTGCGTCCGCTCGGCCTACGATCGGCTGTGCGGAATTCGCCCACCCGATGCGCATGACCTCCCCGGCGGACGCGCCCTCGAACGCCTCCGCGTTCTCGACAAGTGGGTAACAGCGCGTCGCGCCGAGCCAATCGCCCCGCGAGCGGTTCACGATCTCCTGACCCACGTCGTCGACGAGGTGCACGAGATTTGCGTCACGCTCGGTTCGGAGCTGCTCGGGGCCGAGGCTCCGCGTTAAACTCACCTGCGATGCAGAGCCGGCTGTTGTTGGTGCTGGTGTGCGCGAGTTGTGGCTTCTCCGGATCGACCGGCGACGGCACGTCCGATTCCGAAGACGGGCCGCCGGAGACGATCGTGGACACCAACTTCGAGGCGGGGACGTTGCTCTCGACGGACCTCGCGGCGCCGGGCGTGCTGGAACCGGCGGCCTACGCGGTGGGCGGGCTGCGCGCGCGGAGCTACCAGGACTTCGACCGCGAGGGCCGTCCTCGATTCATGATCGAGACCGAGAGCTGGGACCAGCTCGAGACCCGACTCGCGGCCTTCTACCGGGGCACCGCGTACTATCGCCTCCCCGACGTCCCCATGGTCGATCGGGACAATGCCGCGCCGAACCTCGGGATCCGGCAAGACGACTATGTGCTGGTGTTCGACGGCGAGGTGAAGCTCGCGCCTGGTGTGCACGACGTCACCATCGACCCCGACGACGCGCTCCGCCTCGAGATCGGGGGGCCCGACGCGCCCGTCTACAGCGTCTTCTGCGACATCGATCAGGATGCCGTTGCGACGCAGTTCACCGTCCCCGACGGCGCGGACTGGCTCCCCATCCGCATCGCGCTCGAGGACAACACCGGAGCCTCCCACGCCAGCTTGCGTATCGACGGCGCGCTCCTCGCGCCGGACCGGCTGCGCGCCCACGTGAACGGGCACCGTGGCGTTCATGTCCGCGCCCGGAGCGCGAACTTCACCACGCGCGGCGAGGCCGTGGTGCCCGGTCTCGACGACAACTTCGGCGGGGGCGCGCCGGCCAACTTCCCCGAGACGGGTTCCGATTACTGGGCCATGCGCTACGTGGGACAGATCTTCATCGACGTGGCAGGGGCCTACGAGTTCCGGGCCGGGGTGCAGGACGTGGCCCACGACAACGCACGCGTGCGCATCGACGGCGACCTCGTCGCGCGCACCTGGTTCGGGGAGAGCGATCCCCCGGCGCCGATCGATCTCTCCGCGGGCTGGCATGATCTGCTCGTCGACTTCTTGGACGAAACCGGCGACGCCGCGCTGCGGGTGGGCATGCGGCGCGCGGGCGATGTGGACTTCGTGGCGATCTCGCCGGAGAACCTGCGGCCCGTCGCCGCCGTCGGCCTCGAAACGCTGACCTACAACGGGAGCTTCAGCGCGACGCTGATGGTTGGCAACGCCGTGACCGCGGTCCTCCAGCCGATGACGCCTCCCGACGCCATCGTGGAGTGGCAGGACGTCGGCGTGAAGATCGAACCTGCCCCCACGACGGGGGTCACTGTCACGGCCACGGATTGCACGACCCATGCGTTCGCCCTCCGCAACCAGGTCGCGCAGTTCTTCGACAACGGGGAGTCGTGCCGCGACCAGCGCCCGGTGCCGGTGGCGCTCGAGATCGCCACCTCCCTGGACACCTACCGGGTGTTCGAGGTCGGTCTGGTGACGAGCTACCACGGCGGCCCAGTCCGCCCGCCGTACGCTGACCAGGCCGTCTTCGAGTCGCGCGAGCTCGACACCACGGGGACATCGGGCCTCGTCTCGCTCGAGATCACGGGCGATCCGCGAGACGGCAGGCTCCGCGGGTTCGTGCGCAGCGGCACCAACCTCGAGGCCGCCCCCTGGGTCGAAGTGGGCGCCGATGGCATGGTCCCCGCGGGAACGCCGTTTGGTGATCGCTCGCAGTATCGGATCGTGATGGAGACCGGCGGCTGGTCCCGCCTCACCGTCGATTCGGTCAAGCTCACGTACGCGAAGCCCTAACGACGCTAAGCTCCCTGCGTGCCGAACCTCCTCGCCATGTCGTTCGAAGGCGAGCTCGCTCCATCGTTCACGCTCCACTGTCTCGACGCGGGCCGCACCCTGCCGGACGGCTGGGGCCTGGGCTATTACCCCGAGGGCGAACCGTCGGCCGCGATCCTCAAGGAGCCGGCGCCGCCGCAGGCGTCGATCCGCAGCCAGCTCGCCCTCGCGTGGGAGCAGGTCGAGTCGAACGTCTTCATGCTCCACGTCCGCGCCGCGACCTGGGGCGCCACGACGGATGCCAACACGCAGCCGTTCTCACGCACGTGGGGCCGTCGCGACTGGATGATGGCGCACGCGGGCAGCCTCGACCGGAAGCCCGTCGAGATGGCGGGCCCGTTCGAGCCCGTGGGCTCCACCGACACCGAGGCGATCTTCTGTCACCTCCTGAATCGCTTCCAGGCGCACAGCTGGAAGTGCATCGCCGACATCGATCTCGATCTGCTCACCGAATGGCTCGGCTACTTGAACGAGAGTGGCGAGCTCACGATGTGTCTCGCCGACGGGCGCGACCTGCTCGTGTACGCCGATCGCCGCGGAGTCCCGCTCCACGTCGGCATGCTGAAGCCGCCGTACGATCGCATCGAGTTCGGAGACGAGGACCTGACCGTCGACCTCACCCGCCGCGGAGCGAAGAGCCGCAAGGGTATCGTGGTGTGTACCCAGCCGCTCGAGCCGCGCGAAGGAGATGCCGCCAAGGCGTTGCAGTGGCGCGTCCTCCCGCCCGGCGCGCTCCTCGTCATTCGCGAGGGCGCGATCATCACCGAGCGCCAGACCGGCGGTGCGCTCGATTCGCCGCGCCAGCGCTGGCGGCCCGCTCGCGCCGACGTGCGGCGCTACCACGTCACCCATCGCACCGCCTACAAATACGCGAAGGCCGTCGAGCGCTCGCAGCACCAGCTCCGCCTGACGCCCGTCCACGATCACTTGCAGTCCGTGCTCGAACACCAGCTCACGGTGTCGGTCCCCTCGCAGAGTCGCGACTACGCCGATGTCTTCGGCAACCGCGTGCGGCGTCTCCTGATCGATACGCCGTTCACCGAGCTCGTCATCGAGAGCAAGAGCGTCGTCGAGCTCCTCGACGTCGACCCGCTCGGCTTCGGCCCCTTGCGCGTGCAGTCGACCATCCCCCTCGTGTGGATGCCCTGGCAGCGCCAGGTGCTCGAGCCCTACCTCCTCCCGGTCGAGCTACCGGAGACGCAACTCGCCGATCTCGCCGAGTACGCGATGAGCTTCGTGAAGCGCAACGAGAGCGACCTCCTCGACACGCTGCTCGACATCAACCAGACGATCTTCCGCGAGTACGCCTACAAGCAGGGCTCGACCACGCTCTCGACGACCGCCTTCGAGACGTACACGACGCGCCAGGGCGTCTGTCAGGACTTCGCGAACCTGTTCATCTGTCTCGCCCGCCTCCTCGGCGTGCCTGCTCGCTACACCTGCGGCTACATCTACACGCGTCGGGACGACGTCGGGCGAACGCTCGACGGCAGCGGCGCCGAAGGGCGGCGCGGTTCGATCGATGCGGCCGCACGCCAGGGCGAGGCGTCGCACGCGTGGGTGCAGCTCTACCTCCCCGAGGTCGGCTGGAAGGGCTTCGATCCGACGAACGGCATCCTCACGCAGACCGAGCACGTGCGCGTGGCCGTCGGCCGCAACTACATCGATGCCACGCCGACGAGCGGCACCATCTTCGTCGGCGGCGGCGCAGAGACCCTGTCCGTCGACGTCACGGTCGAGCCCGTATGACCTAGCTTAGCTAGACCAGGCAGTGTCCCTGAATCGGGTCATGAAGTTTCGATCGCCGGAATGTAGCTAGTCCGAAGCGGGAATCGAGATGTTGTAGACGTCGCACGCCTCCATCGCGATAGCGAAATGCTCGGGGTCGCGATCCCTGAGCGCACGGCCACGGTGTTGTGCCTTCGCAGTCTCGACTTGTCGGCACGACCAGTCCGTACATGCGAACAGCATGACTGGGTCGATGGTCTGGAGGTCGGAGGTCACCTGGTCGCAGAATCCCCCGACGTCCGCGTAGTGCTCGTCGGCGCGGAACCCGCTCTCCACCGACTCGCCGCTACCGAGCGTACTGATCACACCGGACCGAGCTTGGCCAATGGGCAGCAAGATCCCATGTCCTTTGCAGTGCTGGTTCGCACGCTCCGCGAGGTCAGGCTTGGTCAACACGCTGGCGAACTCCTCGGCCTGCTCTCCTCGCCCGTGACTGCAGGCGAACGCAGTGCATGCGTACGTCAACGCCATGTGCGCCATCGGGTCGAGCGCCTGCTTGCAGAGCTCGAGCACGTCAGCCACGGAGAGCGCAGTTGTCGGAGGGGGCGCTTCCTCGTGCTCGGAAGGCGCGCCCGCACCAGATGTCGGATCGCGAGGGCGTGGAGCGCCGCACCCGATCGTCACACTCGCTGCAAGTAACGCCGTGCACCACTGACCGGACCGGCCGCGAACCATCACAGCTCTGATCATGTCCGGCAACCTTAACGTACGCTCCGAGCCTTCAACAGCCGCTGCACGACACTGGCCGGCCTGGTTCACGTACGCTCGTGTAGCGATGACCGCGCTGAACCTCTCCGACCTCGAGGAGCTCGCGCGCGCCCGCTTGTCGACGATGGCGTGGGACTACTACGCGTCGGGCGCCGACGACGAGCGGTGCGTGGTGAGGAACCGCGAGGGCTTCGAGCGCTTCCCGCTCTACTACCGGGTGCTCGTCGATGTCGCGACGCGCGATCTGTCGACGACGGTGCTGGGGCAGAAGATCGCCCTGCCCGTCATGGTGGCGCCGACGGCCTTCCACAAGCTCGCGCACCCCGACGGCGAGCTGGCCAGTGCGCGCGCCGCGAGCGAGGCGGGGACGATCTTCACGCTGTCGACGCTGTCGAACACCGCCATCGAGCAGGTGACGGCGGTCGCGAGCCCGGTGTGGTTCCAGCTCTACGTCTACAAGGATCGGGGCGCTACCGAGGCGCTCGTGCGGCGCGTGGAAGCGGCCGGAGCGAAGGCCCTCGTGCTCACCGTCGATGCGCCGCTGCTCGGCCGCCGCGAGCGCGACGTGCGCAACGGCTTCGCGCTGCCGCCCGGCCTGCGGATCGAGAACATGCACGGTGCGGGCTACGCGGAGGTGCCCGGGGCGCGCATGGAGTCGGGGCTCGCGGCGTACTTCGCCGACCTGCTCGATCCGTCACTGACGTGGGACGCGATCGAATGGCTACGCTCGCTCACGTCGTTGCCCGTGCTCGTGAAGGGCATCGTGCGTCCCGACGATGCGGTGCGCGCGGTGGAGCGCGGCGCGGCCGGCATCGTTGTCTCGAACCATGGCGGTCGTCAGCTCGATGCCTCGCCGGCCACGATCTCCGTGTTGCCGCGGATCGCCGAGGCCGTCGGTGGGCGGGCGGAGATCCTCCTCGATGGTGGCGTACGTCGCGGCACCGACGTCGTGAAGGCCCTCGCCTTCGGCGCCAAGGCCGTCCTCATTGGCCGCCCGGTCCTGTGGGGCCTCGCCGTCGGAGGCCAGCCGGGAGTGGCGGCCGTCCTCGACATGCTCCGGAGGGAGCTCGATCTCGCCTTCGCCCTCTGCGGGTGCGCGGACGTCTCGGCGGTGACGCCCGACCTTGTCAGACCGATCGACTAACTACGTAGCCGATGCGGATCTACTTCGTGGGGAGCCACGCGACCGGGAAGACCACGCTGTGCCGCTACGTCAGCCGCCGCTACGGGCTGCCGATGATCAGCGAGGTCGCCCGCGCCGTCCTCGCCGAGATGGAGACGGGCCTCGATGCCCTCCGCACGGACATGGACCTGGTGGCCGAGTACCAGGAGCGCGTCTTCGCCCGCCAGGTGATGGTGGAGAAGATGCACGAGGGTCGCTTCGTCTCCGACCGCGCCTTCGACAACCTCGCCTACGTCGCCGAACACACCACCAATGCCGCGACGATGATGAACGACCAGCGCTTCCACGACTACATGAAGTGGGTGAGCGAGGGCATCGTCTTCTTCCTCCGCCCGCACCAGTCGCTGCTGAAGGATGACGGCGTCCGCGCCGGCGTCTCGTGGGATTCGGTGCTGCGCATCGACGGCATGGTGAAGCTCATGCTCGAGCAGCACCGCATCAGCTACCTGCCGATCGAGAGCGTGTCGATGCAGGAGCGCGTCCGCGCCGTCGAGTTCGTGCTCGCCCGCTGCGGCGTGATGGACGCCGCGCCCAAGCCGCGCCCGCGCGCGACGACGATTCCCCCGACGCTCGTGCCCGCACAGCCGCTCGCGTCCGCGCCGAAGCTCGACAACTGGCCGTACAAGCTGGGCGACGCCCCCGCCGACGTCGAAGCCTGATCTCCATCCCGCGGCTCCCCCGAATTGGCGTCGGGGGCCACTTGGTGTTCGCCCCCAAGCCGAAGCAGTTAGCCGAAGCAGTAAAAGAACCCGCTCGCGCCGCCGACGAAGATCTTGCCGTCCTCGAGGGCCGCGCCCGAGTGGCTGCGATCCTCGATGTCGTACTTCCAGATGAGCTGGCCCGTCTTCGAGTCCACCATCCGGTAGTAGTTATCGTAGGCGCCGAAGCAGACCTTGCCGTCGGTGCACGACGGTGACGCCCAGATGCCGGCGCCCGCGTCGAAGACCCAGGTCTCGGCGCCGGTCGCCGCGTCGAGGCTGTACAGCTTGCCGTTGTTCCCGCCGACGATGATGTTGCCGTACGACTTTGCGGCCGTGGACCACACGCCGGTCGGGATGTCCTTCGTCCAGACGGCCTTGCCGGTGTCGCGCGCGAGGCAATGGAACGTGGGCTTGCCCTCCTCGGCGCCGACATAGAGCTTGTCGTCGATGACGAGGCACGAGGCGTCGATGTCCTTGCCGAGCTTCTCCTTCCAGAGGAGCTTCTGGGCCTTGAGATCGAAGGCGCGGATGTGGCCGTCGAGGTGGCCGAAGTAGGCGATGCCATCGGCGATCGCGAGCGAGGATTCGATGCCGCCCGAGCCGGGCTTCTCGCCCTCGCCGACGCCGAAGTCTTCGTGCCACAGCAGCTTGCCCGTCTCGGGGTCGAAGCACTTCACGCGGCCGTCTTCACCGCCGACGTAGAGCTTGTCCTCGTAGATCCGTGGCGAGCTGTCGAGGTCGTTCGGGCCCGGCCAGTCCCAGATCTCTGCGCCCGTCGCGGCGTCGAGGCAGCGCAGATGATTGTCGACGTTGGGGACGTAGATGCGGTTCTTGTAGAGCGTGGGCGAGCCCTTGAACATGCGCTCGGCCGTGTAGACCCAGACCAGCTTGCCCGTGGCCGCCTCGATGCAGTGGAAGTGGCCCCCCGTCGAGCCGAACCAGACATAGCCAGCGTGATAGAGCGCCTGCCCGGTCCAGCCGGTGCCCTTCCAGACGATCGGCTTGCCGTGCTTCTGGGTGGCGAAGTCCCACATGCGGAACTTCCAGAGGAGCTTCGGGTTCTCGGGGAGCGGGCCGGAGCCGTAGTAGTCGTGCTTGAGCGTGCCGCGGAACATCCGCATCGAGCCGGGCTTGCTGTCCGACGAGGTCGAGCCGTCCCAGGCCGGGAGGGTCGCGGCGACGTTGGTGTGGTTGTAGGGGTCCTTGGGCGGCAGGCCGGACTTGGTGGCTGGCTTCTGCTTGGTGCTGGCCTTCTCGTCGGCGCGCGCTCCGAGCGGCAGGGCAACCGCAGCGGCCCCCGCCAGGCGCAGAAAGTTCCTCCGGTCGAGCCCCATCCATAAGGGATACGTGCGCCCGTGCAGCCGAACAACTTTTCCACCCCGCAGGCACGAGCAACGCCGCCGGAGGTTCGGGCCCAACTCCCAGCGATCCGCAGCATTTCGCGGTAATGTGGCGCCCTCGCTAGGGATGTCGGACGACACGTCGCCACACCTGTCTCTCGACCCGCTGGAGGACCGCGTGATGGCGTTCCGGCAGGCTCCGGAAGCGCGCAGCTTCGCGGAGCTGCGGCAGACCCTGCGAGATGCCGGGCGCGGCGAGCTCCTGGCCGATGTCTGTGCGACGTGGGCCCCGCACGAGCGAGATCCACTCCGCGCGGCCGATGCCTGGTCCGAGGCCGGCGAGGCGATGGTGGTTCTGGGCGAGACCACCACCGCGGTCGAGTACCTGCGCACGGCCCTCGATCTGGATCCGACGAACGACCGCGCGGCCGATCGGCTGCTCGAGATCGTGGAGCCCACCGATCCGGCGCACGCCGTCGAGATCATCGAGGCGGAGCTCGCGGCCGGGGACGATGCGCGCCGCCGGCCGGGCGGAAATGCCAAGCCGCGCCCCGAGGTGGTCGCGCGGCGCGCGGCCCAGCACAAGCGGGCCGCCGAACTCTGGAACGACCACCTCGGCCGCGTCGACCGCGCGCTCTGGCACTACCAGCAAGCGTGGAAGCTCGACCCGAGCGATACGTCGGCCCTCGAGTCGGCCCGTCAGCTCTACACCTCACTCGGCGACGACGCGATGGTAGGCAAGCTGCTACAGGCCGAGCTCGACTCGCTCGGCAGCTCGCCGCTCGGCAATGCCCGGCGCGCGCGCATCCGCTTCGAGCTCGGCTCGCTGATGCTCCGCACCGGCGACCTCGACAAGGCGGCCAAGCACCTCGAGGAAGCGGCGAAGATGGACGCGACGGCGCTCGATGTCGCCGAGAAGCTCGCCGAGGTGTACTCGCACCCGAACTTCCGCGACGGACAGCTCGCCG
>JALHPV010000129.1 GCA_022842285.1 Kofleriaceae bacterium | reverse complement strand
GACGCGCTCGCCAGGGTGGCGTTTTCGTAGACCGCCACCATCTCCGCAATCATCTCTTCGATGTCGGCCGTCGGAACCAGCACCCCAGCGCACGCCCCACACCGCCACCGCCGGCCCACGCGCTCCAGCGCCACCGAGTCTGAACAACGAGGGCATACGTAACGGTCATCGCGATACATGGGATCTCCCTGGGATCTAGAGGCCGGTGAACACGCCGAGGAGCGTACGCCAGAAGCTAAACCGCTCCGGCTCGAGCTCGCCAGCGGTCCGCTCGAGCACGGCCGCGAGCTCGTCGCGGTCGAACCAGATGCCGTGGGTCGAGCAGCGGTCGATCTCCTGACCGGCGAACACCTGCCGGAACATCAGCACCTTGCAGTGCGGGCACGGCAGCGTGCCGGGCATGAGCGTCGAGGGTGGATCGGGCCCGATACGCTTCCGCTCGTTCTGACCGGCGGGGTCGAACGTGCTCGTGAGGTTCGACGCCTCGCGGGTTCGCTCCATCTCTCCGACGAGGTCGTCGAACACCGCGGACGGGACGAGCTGGCCATCACAGCTCCGGCAGCACCAGCGTCCCCCGCGGTCCTCGAGCACGTTCGTGAGCTCGTCGGTGCATCGCGGACACGTGACGACGGAGCCCCGGAAGGCGCCCATGGCTCAGGCCTGGGCGGTGTTCTCGGCCTGGGCGGCCTTCGCGAGATCCGTGATCGAGGCCGGCGGGTTCAACAGGGCGAGCGCGAGGACTTCGTCCATGCGCTTCACCGAGAAGATCTCCATCTCAGCCTTCACGTCCTCGGGAACGTCGATCAGGTCCTTCACGTTGCGGTCCGGGATGATCACGCGCTTGATGCCGGCGCGGTGAGCGGCGAGGAGCTTCTCCTTCACGCCACCGATCTGGAGCACGTTGCCGCGCAGCGTGATCTCACCCGTCATCGCGACGTCCGGGCGCACCGGGACGCCGGTGAGGAGCGAGACCAGCGCCGTGTACATCGTGACGCCGGCCGACGGACCGTCCTTCGGAACCGCGCCCGCGGGCACGTGGACGTGGAGGTCCTTGTTCTCGAGGAAGTTCCCCGGGTCGAGGCCCAGGGCCGCCGCGCGACCACGGACGAACGACAGGGCCGCGGTGACCGACTCCTTCATCACGTCGCCGAGCTGGCCGGTGAGGGTCAGCTTGCCCTTGCCGGGCATCTGCGTCGCTTCGATGAAGAGGATGTCGCCACCAACCGCCGTCCACGCGAGACCCGTGGCGACGCCCGGCTCGGCCGTGCGCTCCGCGACTTCGCTGACGAACTTCTTCGGGCCGAGGACCTCCTCGACCGTCGCGGCCGTGATGACCTCGTGGTCCTTCGCCTGGCCCTCGGCGACCTTCACGGCCACCGCGCGGCACACGCTGCCCAGCTCGCGCTCGAGGTTACGAACGCCGGCTTCGCGCGTGTAGCTGTCGACCACGTCGAAGATCGCCTCGTCCGTGATCTCGACGCGCTCGGCCGTGAGGCCATGGTCGTCGAGCTGCTTCGGCACGAGGAACTTCCGCGCGATGTTCTTCTTGTCCTGCCGCGTGTAGCCCGCGAGCTCGATGATCTCGAGACGGTCGCGGAGCGCCCACGGGATCGGGTCGAGCTGGTTCGCCGTCGCGATGAACAGCACCTTCGAGAGATCGAACGTCACCTCGAGGTAGTGATCGCTGAACGTCGAGTTCTGCTCGGGATCGAGGACCTCGAGGAGCGCGCTCGCCGGATCGCCGCGGAAGTCGTGACCGAGCTTGTCGATCTCGTCGAGGACGAAGACGGGGTTGTTGGTCCCGGCCTTCTTGATGCCCTGGATGATCCGACCCGGCAGCGATCCGACGTACGTGCGGCGGTGACCGCGGATCTCGGCCTCGTCGCGCACGCCACCGAGCGAGATGCGACCGAACTTGCGTCCGATCGCACGCGCCACGGAGCGGCCGAGCGAGGTCTTACCGACGCCGGGGGGGCCCGCCAGACACAGGATGGGTCCCTTCTTGTCGTTCTTCAGCTTGCGCACGGCCATGTACTCGACGATGCGCTTCTTCACCTTGTCGAGGTCGTAGTGATCCTCGTCGAGGCACTTGCGGACCTCGGCCAGCTCGATGTGGTCGTCCGTCGAGACCGACCACGGGAGCTCGACGAGCCACTCGAGATACGTGCGCGTGACCGTGTACTCGGCGCTGGAGGGCTGCATGCCCTTCAGGCGGTCGAGCTGCTTCCGGGCGACCTTCTCGGCCTCCTCGGTCATCTTCGCCTTGGTGATCTTCTCGCCAAACTCGTCGAGGTCACCGCCACCGTCGTCGAGCTCGCCGAGCTCTTCCTTGATGGCCTTCAGCTGCTGACGCAGCACGTACTCGCGCTGGTTGCGGCCCATCTCCTCCTGCACCTGCGTGTTGATGCGCTCGCGCACCTTCAACACCTCGAGCTGGCGGGAGAGGAACTGCAGCACCTTGCGGACGCGGGTCTTGAGATCGAACGTCTCGAGGACGTCCTGCTTCTCGCCGACCTCGAGCTCGAGGTGGCTCGTGATGAGATCCGCGAGGTGACCCGCTTCGGTCACGCTGTCGACGAGCGCGCCGGCTTCCTTCGGGAGCTCGGGCATGAGCTTCACGACGCGCTTCGCGATGTCCTTCAGGTTCATCACGAGTGCATCGAGCTCGACATCCGAGCTCGTCGGGTCGGGCACGCTGCGGACCTTCGCGGCGAGGAATGGCTCCTGCCCGTCGAACGTCGAGACCTCGAAGCGCGAGACGCCCTGGAGGATGACGCTGAAGTTGTCCTTCGCGAGCTTGATGACCTTCAAGATTCGCGCGGCGCAGCCGACCATGTAGAGGTCGCCGGAGCCCGGATCCTCGGTGCGGGCGTCCTTCTGCGTCAGGATGCCGATGACCGGGCGTTCCTTGGCAATGGCATCCTCGACGAGCCGAACACTCTTTCTGCGACCGACGTCAATCGGAATGATCGCGCCAGGGAAGAGCACGCTGTTGCGCAGTGGGAGGATGGGGAGCGTGTCCGGTATCTCCACCGGCTGCTCCCCTCCTGCCTTCGCTTTGGTCATGACCTGAAACCTAGCGAGGCGCGAGCAACACCGTCAAGCCGACCTGCCTGTAATGACGGGGGGTTGTAGGATCGATCCCACCTGGCGGTTGACGCCGATGCGCGATTGGTCTTACCAATTGGTCTTACCAATGTTGACCGACCAGGCGGCACACATGGACCCCACTCACCTCGAAGAACCAGTCCCGGACGTCACCGCGATCGACGCCGCCTTCGAGCGACTGCTCGCGGACATCGTGAAGGGCGTGCATCCGTCCGGCACCCGCCTGCCGGCGGAGCGCGAGCTCGCCCGTCAGCTCGGAACCTCGCGCCCGACGCTGCGAGAGGCCCTGCGGCGCCTGGGCGAGTGGAACCTCGTCGAACCCCGCCGAGGCTCGGGCATCGTCGTCCGTCCGTACCGCGACTGGTCGATCGAAGTGATTGCCGCTTACCTCCGCTACGGGAAGCCCGAGGAGGGTCAGCCGACGATCCCACGGATCGTGATCGACATGTTCGCGATGCGGCGCGCGGTCGTCGTCGAGGTGGTGCGAATGACAGCGGCGCGCGTTCCCAAGGGCGGTACGGCAGGTGCACGGCTGGCGATGGCCCGGGCCTGGTCGCTCCGCGGTCAGCCAGGGTACGCGGCGGAGGACTTCGAGGTGATGCGCCAGATCGTCGAAGCGGCGCGCTTCACGCCGGGCCTGTGGCTCCTCAATCGCATCGCCGACATCTGGCTCGATGCGGCCAGCTCGTTGCGCTTTGTTGTCCGGGCACCGGACGACTACGTGCCCTCTCACACCAAGTTCTTCGACCTCATCGAGGCCGGGGATCCCGACGGTGCGTGCGCCGTCATGAACGAGTACCTCGAGCGGCACGACGCTTCGCTCGTCGGTGCCTTGCAGGCGGTGGCGTGACCATGTCCTTCCAGTTCAACTCCACGAGTCGCGCGGTCCTGCGCTCCCTGGTGCCGGTGATCGCGCCCGCGAAGTACCAGCACCTCGCGAGCGACATCATCGATCACGTGCAGTCCACGCTCGCCCCGTCGGGCCCGGTGCTCCACGCGGCCTTCGAGCTCGGCCTGCGCACGTACGACCTCGGCGCCCTGCCCCTCTACCGCAAGCGGGCGCAGAACCTCGTCGGCGACGCGGCCGATCACTACTTCGAGAAGTGGGAGCACGGTCCGGGTCCCTTCTTCCAGCTCGCGCGGGGCCTGAACCAGCTCATGAGCCTGGCGACCTACGAGCAGCCCTTCGTGAAGCACCAGATCGGCTACGAGGTCGAGGCGTGGATCGAGCAGGTGAAGCGCAAACGCCTGACCGTGTTCCGCGACGAGATTCGCCAGCAGGATGCGCAGATCATCGCGCCCGACCCACTGCGCCCGGGTGTGCGCGTGACGTCGGCCGCTCGCCGGAGGACCGCGTAATGGCCGTCGCACGACTCGCCGTGAGTGAGGGTGACAAGCCCACCAACGTGTTCACGCGCGCCGATATTCACGGCGACACGGTGCTCGATGCCGACGTCGTGATCGTCGGCTCCGGTGCCGGCGGCGCCCCGATGGCCGCCGAGCTGGCCGAGGCCGGCTTCGACGTGGTCGTCCTCGAGGAAGGCGGCTACTACAGCACGCGCGACTTCACGGCGGACACGTCGGCGATGGTCCGCCAGCTCTACCGCGATGGCGGCGCGTCGATGGCCATGGGCTCGCCGCCGATCATGTTCCAGGAAGGCCGCGCCGTCGGCGGCTCGACGGTCATCAACGGCGGCATGTCCTGGCGCACGCCCGAGGACATCCTCGCGAAGTGGCAAAAGGAATCGGGCCTCGCGCTCACGCCGAAGGAGCTCGAGCCGTACTTCGAGCGCGTCGAGAAGCGCATGCACGTCGCGGTCAATGACAAGGACGCCATCGGCCAGGACAACTGGCTCTTGAAGAAGGGCGCCGACGCCAAGGGCTGGGAGATCATCGACAACCTCCGCAACCAGGTGCACTGCGTCGGCTCGAACCGCTGCGCCTTTGGCTGCCCGACGGGCGCGAAGCAGTCCGCGCTCGTCAGCTACATCCCCCGCGCCCTGCACTTCGGCGCCCGCGTCTACGCCGACGTCAGCGTCGACAAGGTCGTCATGCACGGCAAGAAGGCGACGGGCGTCTCGGGCCGGGTCGTGAACACCGCCGGGCGCTCCCACCGCGTGGAGGTGCGGGCGAAGCTGGTCGTGGTCGCGTGCGGCGCGATCTACACGCCGGCCCTGCTCGCCCGCTCGGGCATCACCCCGTCGGAGCTCGGCGGCAACCTCTCGCTCCACCCGAACGTGAAGGTCACGGCCGTCTTCGACGAGACCGTCGATTCGTACAAGGGCGTGCACCAGGCCTTCCAGGTGCGCGAGTTCGTGAAGGACGGCATCGGTACGTTCGCGGCCGTCAACATCCCGCCCGGCATCATGGCGATGGGCGTGCCGTACCGCGGCGAGAAGCTCGGCCAGCTGATGGACCGCTACAACCGCGCGATCACCGCCGGCATGCTGATCGAGGATTCCTCGACGGGACGCGTGCGCGTCATCGGCGGCCGCCCGCAGGCCTTCTACCAGCTCGTCCCGCAGGACATCGAGAACATGAAGCGCGGCCTGCGCCTGCTCTCGGATCTCCTCTTCGCCGCGGGCGCCAAAGAAATCACCCTCCCCCTCCACCACGCCAAGGAAGCGCGCACCGCCGACGAGATCAATCGCATCCTCGACGCGCCCATCCCCGCCCGCTCGTGGGAGGTCGTGACCGTCCACATGATGGGCACGGCGCGCATGGGTAAGGACCGCACGCGCTCCGTCGTGGATCAGTTCGGCTTCGTGCACGACACCGACGGCCTCATGGTCTCGGACGCGTCGCTCTTCCCCACCCCGATTCGCACCAACCCCATGGAGACGATCATGGCGCTGTCCACGCGCAACGCCGGCTTCGTCATCGACAACCACCGGAGATTCACGTGATGGCAACCGCAGACGCCCGCTCCAACATCCGCATGCTGCCGAGTGCGTTCCCGTCGAAGGCGGCGCTCGCCCTCGAGCAAGCGTCACGCCGTGAGCTCGAAGCCACGATGCGAAACGGCACGATGCCCGACATCAACGCGCTCGCGGGCTGGGAGTTCCGCGGCCACAACAACATGCTCGAGCTGAACGCCATCCCGTTCGCCGAGCTCGCCGGCATCAAGAAGTTCGTGAAGGGCTTCCACCGCGACGAGCGCGGCAAGGTGATGGGCTACAACGCGGGCGTCGTCCAGAACGCGCGCGATGGCCGCTGGAGCACGAAGCCCAACGACACCGCGCCCAAGAAGTTCGGCTTCTACGAGACCGTCGTCCCCGATCCGACGAGCCGCGACAACGCGTACCTCCATTCGGCCCTCCTCCACTACGGCCTCGGCGGCAACGGCCTCAATCCCATGGCGCAACTCCGCGACTACCTCGTGCAGGTCGATCCGCAGAACCCGGACCTGTTCCTCGGCAAGGCCTACTTCGCCATCGGCCCGGCCCGCATCCCGCTCAACTACTTCATCCTCGAGCGCTTCCGCCGCGGCCTCACCGACTACGCGGCGCGCTGAGCGCCGATCATCAGAAGAAGGGCTCCGGCACCGCATCCTTCGGCGGCGGCGGCACCGCCGGAAGGTCCGCGGGTGGAAGCGGCGACGGCTCGACGTCCGGACGCGGTGTGGGCGCCGACGCGGCCGGGTCGCGCCCCATGTACACGTGCACGTTCGTCGACAAGTAGCCGCGCGACAGCTCGCTCGGATTCGATCGGCAGATGACGTCCGGTCTGCACCCGGGTTCGTCGATTCGATACAGCGTCACGCGTGCGCCCCCTTCGAAGCCGGCCGCCCGCATGGCCGCACGCGCTTGATCGAGCGTCAGCCCGGCCAGCTTGGGCATGAGCCGCCACTCGCGGTCGCCGCTGCCTCCGCGTCGAGGGTCCTGGTCCTGCAGCGTGACTGCCACCGCCAGCCGCGCCGACTGCGTCACGCCGGGAAAGGGGCGCTGCATGCACACCTCTCCTCGCTCGACGATCACGCCCCGCTCGACGCTCCCGCACTCGGCGCTCTCGATCTCCAACTCTCTCGCGAACCCCGCCTCCTGAACCGCCTGCGCCGCTTGTTCGCGGGTCATCTTGAACAGGTCTGGCATCGTCGCATTGCCGGAGCTGTTGCCCCCCGGCCCGCTCGAGGTCGCACCGCCCATCGCCCCCGACTTCACGATGCAAGCGGATTGAATTGCAGCGGCCAATATCAGAGTTGCTTTCATTCTGCTCTTACATATCCAGGTCTCGCTGGGCGTATCAATCTTCGAGCGCAGAGCAGTGGGTTTATTGCCTCCACCGCTGCAATTTGCAGCAGTCGCTGAAGTAAGAAGTCGCATACGATGACCGCGTGAAGCCTCGCCAGTTCCTGGCTCTCGGCGTGCTGGGTGCAATCACTGCGTGCATCGCCGTTGCCGCAGCGGATGAAGACAGCGATCGCGCAAATCTCATCACCAAGATCGAGAACAAGCTCGGCGCGGCCGCCCAGAGCCTCTACGGCGTCCAGAGCAACTCGCAGACCGCCGAGATCGAGTCCTCATCGAGGACCGTCGGCGAGGTGGAAGCTCTGGTCGAGGAGCTCAAGCGCCTCCCCGGCACTGACCCAGCGACCGAGAAGGTGAGGTCCAACTACCCCGGTTACGCGCGCTCCTTCTACCCCGCCGCTGACCACCTGAAGACGCTCAAGGCCCGCCAGATGGTGAAGGGCGAAGGCGAGGCGCAGTGCAAGGACCTCGACAGCGACCTCGCCAAGGCCATCGCCAGGATGAAAGACGACCCCGATGCGGCCGCCGAGATCATCGCGGCGGCGCGCGACTACGGCACGAAGGCCGAGAAGGTGATGTACGCGGCCACAGCGCAGGCCGCCGAGGTCAAGTCGGCGCTGAATGGCGCCCAGAACTTCTCCGCGTCCGACGGCGGCTGGAACGAGGTCACCAAGAACCTCCAGGCATCGGCCAGCGCCGTCGCGACCGACTGGAGCTACGCCTACGACCGCACGAAGGTAGCCTGCGAGCCCCTCACCCGAAAAGAAGCTCACCCGGCCGTGGAGAAAGCCCTCGCGAAGCTCACCACCAGCACGGACGGCCGGAAGCAGCTCCTCCAGTCCATCACGAAGTCGATCGACGGCTTCGCCGACCGGATTCGCCAGGTCCCGGACGCTAGGGACACCTCGTCGATCGACACGGCGACGGACCAGCTCACCGCCGTCGATGCCGAGCTCAAGAGTCTGGCCAATGTGCAAGGCGACGATGCGCGCACGAAGGCCGTCGTCGAGAAGTGGCAGTCCGTGTCCGCCAGCGCACGTGCCTCGCTATCCCCGCTCCGCCAGCTGAAGCTCCACCACCGCGTCCTCGACGAGCTACCGGCGAAGTGTGACGACATGGAGAGACAGCTCGACGCCTTCATCAGGCAGCACGACGGGGATGCCGATGCCGTCGAGGCCATCCCTGCCTTCGCCGAGAAGCTGGGCGCTCCGGTCATCGCCGGCATGGAGAAGGCCCGCGAGCGCCAGAAGCTAATGGGCAACGATCGCGACAGCGTCACGAGCTTCTCGAGCTCCGAGGGCCCCTGGTATGGTGTGACCTCCGCGTACAAGGAAGCGGCGACGACGATCGCGAAGTACTACGACGCGGGCATGGCGACGCTCGACTCGAGGTGCGGCAACATCAGCTTGACCATCAAGCATCCCAAGGTGATCGAGGCCGTCAACAACCTCTACAAGAACTCGGCGCGGGCGGCGGTGCACAACAGTGACCACGATCGAACGTGCCAGGGCGTGCCGGCGGGCGGCAAGTGCACCCAGGACGCCCAGTGCCTGGACGGAACCTGTAAAGATCGGCGGTGCGTTCAGTGCCCTTCGCAAGCAGACGGCCGCTGTCATCCACCAGGACTTTGCGAGCAGCGCGACTACGACATCATGATAGGCGAGAAGGATAAGGCCTGCGCGAAACCTTTCGCCTCCTCAGCCTATGTACCGAAGAAGGGGTTCGCTTGCGAGGAGCTAGCCAAGCTGTGCGATAACGGAACCCGGTGCATGCTGGCGAGGTTCGACGTTATGTACGAATGTTTCCGTGGCGGCGACACACGGCACCAGAGGGAATACGAGAAGGTCGAGAAGTCCGTCAAGAAATGCACGGAATTGCTAGAAGAGAAGCGCCGCGCCAACGAATGCACGAACTAGCGTGATGTTAAAATGTCTATGTTGCGGAATACGAACGAGGTCCGCTGGAGCTATCGGCGACAAAGAAGCGTCAGAGGCATGCTCTGTCTGTGGGTGGGTCGACATTCCTTTAGACACGAGAGAAGCGCAGGACCTCCTTGTCGAGGTCAAGGCGGCCTACGAGGGACAACGCAGCGTCGCCGCCGAAGCGGTTAGGGTTGCGGTTCGCAGCGCATTCGCCGATGTGTCGCCAGGCGGGCGCGTCGACCTTCGGAGAGCAGTGCGTCGCGATTACTACGGCGAAGACGTCGCCCTCCCGGTCGCTGACTGGGCGGACGACGACCAGCATTGGTGGGACATTCCAGATCGAGTCCTCGACTTGTTCGATCAACGGAGCAGTGTGTTCTCGTTTGGCAATGCCGCAAGCTTTCGCTACTACCTGCCGGCCTACCTCTCGCTCGGCCTGCGCACGTCGCCGGAGGTAGGCGTTCGTGCCCTTTCACTCGCTCACGTCATCGACGACGGCGAGGTACTGCGTGATCCGCTTTCACTCGTCACCGAGGACCAACGAGCTGCTGCGGTGGCATTTCTGAACTGGGTTGTAGAGTACGAGCAACAAGATTCTGTCCGCAGCGACGCGATGACCGCGCTACTTCGCTGGGACATCAACGACTGAGTCGGGCGGAGACCATCGTTCCTGTCGTGCCGCCTCTGCCCCTATGCGAGGTGCGCCGCATGGCGAGCGAGCACGGCACGCTGCGGCTGCGGGACCTGAACGAGCGCGACGCTGAGAAGCTGCGACGCTCGCTGCTCGATGGGACGAGAGAGAGACCACAACGTGGGGTTCACACAGCGGTTACGATTCAAGACATAGGGATTCGTTAATAAAGACAGGAGAGAGTGTCAGCAACTGCGAGGCGCTCCTGCGAAAGAAGCGAGAGCGAAGGGAATGCACGGAGTGATCGATGCCGAGCCACGCTACGCATGTCGTGCGTGCGAGAACTGGACGCTCCGTGAGGAGTCGCCGGGCAGCTACGGTTGGTGCCCGGTTTGCGATTGGACGGACCGGAGTTTGGATACTGCTGCCGACGAAAATGCGCTGCTCAGAGCGCGGATAAGCGTAGCGGAGCACGGATGCTCAGATGCTTCGAGCCCCGGAAAGCTGAGGGTCCCGACCTCGCAGGAGCTGAATGCAGCTGGGCCTGTCGCACTCCAGCGAGACGTCGATACTCGAGATGCGGAGCGTGCCCGCCTCTCGGTTCAGATCCACGGCTCCTTCGCGAGTGTTTCGGCTCGGTCCCGAATCTCGCTTCATGACGCCCTGCAGACCGAGCTCGGCGAGGTCGAGGGGTTCGTTGCATGGAGTGGGCGAGACGCGATGTGGTTCGAGATTCCTACCGACGTTCTCGATCGGTATGCGTCGCGAGGATCGCAGATGTTCTCGTACTGGGACGACTGGAGCTTCGTGTACTACCTGCCCCCGTACATGCTTCGCGGCCTCCACGGCCTCCCCGGAGTGGCCTTGTTCGCGCTCAGAACCGTCACCACGAGCGAAACTATCGCAGGCATGAAGACCCGACCGGCGAGTGTGCTGAGTGCGGCGCAGCAGGAAGCGGTGGGAGCGTTCCTGCACTACATCGAGATCTACGGGCCCGACGCCGAAGAAGCTGCCGAGCTCGCTGCGCGATGGAACGCGAGGAAGACCGAGTAGACGGCCAACGCGCGACGACCAGCGCCACCGCAGACTCGTGAAACCACGGGGCTCGACACGCGGCGCCACGATCACGGCGCTACCGAGATGCGACATCGACGACGGACGACGACTGCGTCGCATCTGGTCCGGATCCGCCGCAACTGGTTCATCCCCGCACGCTTCCGGTGCGTCTCACCGACTATGATGCCAGGTGATGCGATGGATCGTGCTGATCGCGCTCGTGGGCTGTGGGTCGGGGTCTAAGCCTGTCGTGGAGACCCCGCCGCCCGTGGTGTCGAACGAGGCGCCGCCTGCCCCGGCGAGCGCAGTGGCGCCGGCCCCCCTGATCGAGGCGGGCGCGAAGATCTTCGTGGAGCAGGGCTGCATCGCGTGCCACAGCATCGACGGGACGCCCAAGATCGGCAGCACGATGGCCGACCTCTGGGGCGAGACGGTGACGCTCCTCGACGGCACGACGCACGTCGTCGATGCGGCGTACATCCGCAGCGCGCTCGTCGAGCCGAGCCGCTACGTCCGTCCGGGCTTCCCGACCGGCGCGATGCCGTCGTATGTGGGCCAGCTCACCGACGAGGACATGGACGCGCTGGCGGCCTACATCCAGTCTCTCGATGATGTTTCCAGCCCGTGATCGCTGCTGTCGGCGCAGTCTCGCCGCGGGGCGGCGCGGATCCCGACTGCGCGCTCGTCTGCCGTCAGTTCGCCACGTCGACGGCGACGCCGAGCGGGATCGGGATCGACGTCACCTGCTCGCGGGCCATCGGATCGGCGGGGATGTCGGCCTCGAAGCCGACCTGCAGCACGATGATCTCCGACGTGCGAATCACGGCATGGAGCTCGGTACCGCTGCCGCCTTCGTTCGCGCAGATGACGCCGGTCTTGGCGTTCATCGGCGCCGATGGTGTGAACGCGGAGCAGATGCCCTTGTAGCGGCCGATCGAGTGGCTCTGCTGACCGCCGGTCTCGTCGGTGGTGGCGAGATAGACGTCGGCCATCTCGCCCTGCTGCCGGATGCCCCACGAGATGCTCAGCTTGCGCGCCTTCACGGGCGTGCCGGTCGTGTCGGGCGTCGTCGTGTCGTTCTTGCCGGAGCAGGCACCGAGTGCGAGGACCAGGAGCAGCGAGCGCATACGGCGAAGCTACGTCACGGGCAGATGATGTTCCACTCGACGTGCGGCGTGACGAACGCGGGCGGGGCGATCCGCGCAGGCGTACCCGCGATTCGCAACGGCGCGCCGAGCAGCGGCGGCGACAGGAAGGTCTTGTAGAGCGGCGCGGATGCGAGCTGCGGTGGCAGCGGGCATGTCGACATGCGCTGAGCGGCGACGAGGACCTGGAGGGTGGCGAGCTGCGACACGCTCCGGGCCCGGCGCTCCACGAGCGGCTTGGCGACGGCGTGACAGGCGGCGAGCGTCGGCGCACAGGTCACGGGGGGCGTCACGATCCCGGCGACGAGATCCTGGTCGCGCTGCGCTTGCAGCGTGTCGGCGACATGCGGCATCGCGGCCTGCAGCGACGCGAGGGCCGTACCGAGCTCGGCGGGGACCTTCTGCGTCTGCGCGTGCGCGATCAGCTGGTCGAGGATGACCACCATCGCATCGTCCGCGGCCATGCTGACCGCGCTCGGGACGGCGCCGCGCGCGACGTCCTGCAGGAAGGCGACGTACTCGACGAGCGTCCACACATCGCTCGCGGTGAAGTACCGCAGGGCCGCGAGGTCGCCGAGCGTGCGGCCCACCTGGTACGGCGAGCACGCATCACTGTGGCTGACCGCGAGGTGCAAGGCCTCCGTGCAGTCGGTGCCGGCGGCTTTGCACGCGAGGAACGCGACCTGGTCGGCCAGGGCACCACCTGCGAGGGCGGGTGGCCGCACGACGGGGCGTGGACATTCCCGCATGGTGTTGGCGGCGATGCGCGCGCGGGCGGCGGCCAGCTCGGCCGGATCGATCCCGGCGTCGGCCGCGATGACCGGGGGCGCCGGCGTGGGCGCAGGAGGTGCGCTCTTGTCGCTGCACGCGGCCAACGTGGCGATCACGATCAGGCGCCGCATGTCCGCGCCCATCATGCCGCCGCGGTATGCTCGGCGCCATGCCGCTGGCGCGCCTCGTCGTCATCGACGGCCCGGACGCGGGTCGCGAGTTCGAGGTGCCCATGCGCGGCGGAGGCATCGGCCGCGGCGATGGCAACCTCGTGCAGCTCAGCGACCCGGCGGTCTCGCGATCACACGGGGCCATCGAGCTCCGCGACGGCGCCCTGTGCTGGATCGACGACAGCGGCAAGGGCCGCACGCTGATCAACGGCCGCCCTGCCACCGAGCACCGCCTCGAAGCGGGCGACGAGATCGTCCTCGGCGCGACGAAGCTCGCCTACCTGCCCGACAACGGTGTCGCCGTCACGCGCGCGTCGAGCAACGTGACGATGGAGGTCGGCAGCCGGCAGCTGCTCGCCATGGTGGGCGGTGATGACCGCGCGCGGCGCCATCTCTCGGCCATCGCGCAACTCGGCGATCGCCTGCGCGGGGAGACCGCGACGGGTCGCGATGCCGTGGCCCGGGCCGCGTGCGACGCCGCCCTCGGCGCGCTGGGGGCGCACCGCGCGTTTGTCCTCGGAGCGGGCCGGCGCGTGGGGCCGATCGCCGCCGCCGTCACGGGCAGCGAGTCCACGCAGCTTCAGGCACCCTCCGACGTGATCGACCGCGTGGTGCAGAACAAGCAGGTGGTCACGGCCGAGTCGCAGGGCCGGGCCCTGGTCGCTGCGCCCATCCACGGCACCGGCGACGACGTCGTCGGCATCCTCTGGATCGACCGCCGCGGCTCCACGTGGGACCAGAGTGACTCCGTCGCCGTGAACTGCCTCGCGCACCTGACGGGCGCCGCCTGGGCCGCCGCCGATGCGCGCGAGCAGCTCTCGCGGCGCGCCGATGCCCTCGAGGAAGAGCTGCGCGGCCCGCCCGGCGAGAGCGACTTCGTCGGCCGCTCCGCCGCCGCCGCGCGGGTCATGGAGTTCGTGAAGCGCGTCGGGCCCTCCGATGCCACGGTCCTCCTCGGCGGTGAGTCCGGCTCCGGCAAGGAGATGGTGGCGCGCGCCGTTCACCGCGCATCACGCCGGGCGAAGGGCCCCTGCGTCGCCGTCAACTGCGCCGCGCTCACCGAGACGCTGATCGAGAGCGAGCTCTTTGGTCACGAGAAGGGGGCCTTCACCGGCGCGACCGAGAAGAAGGCCGGCCGCTTCGAGATGGCCGACAAGGGCACCCTCTTCCTCGACGAGGTCGGCGAGCTCCCCCTGGGCCTCCAGACCAAGTTCCTGCGCGTCCTCGAGGAGCGCCGCTTCGAGCGCGTCGGCGGCCAGCGCGCCATCGACGTCGATGTCCGCGTCGTCGCCGCCACGAACCGCGACCTCGCCGAGATGGTCAAGCGCGGCACCTTCCGCGAGGACCTGTACTACCGGCTCAGCGTCATCCAGATCGAGGTGCCGCCCCTTCGCGACCGCCTCGACGACGTTCCGCTTCTCGGCGAGCACTTCCTCGCCCGCTTCCGCGCGACCGCCGCCCGCCGCATCACCGGCTTTGCCCCCGACGCCATCGCCGCCATGACCCGCTACGGCTGGCCGGGCAACGTCCGCGAGCTGCGCAACGCCGTCGAGCGCGCGGTCGTCCTCGGTGATCGCGACCACATCATGGCCGCGGATCTCCCGCCGCAGGTCCTCGCCGCCGCCGCTCCGGCCCGCACCCGTAACTCGCCGCCCACCCCACCCCTCGGCTCTTCGATGACGAGCGCACGCCCCGCGGCACCGGCGCCGGATGGCCCAGACGCGGCTCGATCGATGACGAGCGCCCCCGCCGTCGTGATCGACATCCCCTCGTCGCAGGTCACGGTTCCGGTCGCCTCCAGGCCGCTTGGCCTCGTGACGCCAACCCCGCCGCCTGCTGCCCGGTCGCTCAAGGACCTCGAGAAGGAAGGCATCCTCGCGGCCCTCGCCGCCACGCATGGCAACAAGGCGCAGGCCGCCGCGATCCTCGAGATCGATCGCTCGACGCTCTACAAGAAGCTCAAGGACTACGGCATCGAGGGGTGACCCGCTCCGGTGCGAACCGGCGGCGACTGCCTGGCCGCCGACCGCGTCAGCCCGCGGCTCGTTTGCGGTGGCTGACCAGTGACGCGACGACGCCGGTCGCGAGGATCGCCAGCACCACGCCGAGCACCCAGAAATTGAAGTTGTCACCGAGCCAGGCCTTGAGCTTGCCGTGCGTCATCATCTTGACGCCGATCACGACCAGCACGGCCGAGAGCGCGACCTTGAGGTACTGGAACTTGTCGATCATCCCGGCGAGCGCGAAGTAGAGACTCCGGAGCCCCAGGATCGCGAACACGTTGCTGGTGAACACCAGGAACGGGTCGGTCGTGATCGCGAAGATGGCGGGAATCGAGTCGACGGCAAAGATGAGGTCAGTGGCCTCGACCAGCACGAGGGCGAGGAACAGCGGCGTGAAGAGGCGCGCGCCGGTCGGAGCACTGGCGACGACGCGATCTTCGACCGGCGGCCCGCCGGGGACCTCGGGAGCATGGCTCGCCGGGGTCCCGGCGATCACCGTGAAGGCTTGCCCATGATACCGCTCGGTGATGCGCAAGAACTTGCGACACAGGCGGATGAGCACGTTCTGCTCGAGGTTGGCGGATCCGTTGCGAAGCAAGAACATCTTCACGCCGGTGAAGATGAGGAAGGCGCCGAAGACGTAGATGATCCAGGTGAACCGGGTGATGAGCTGCGCGCCGACGGCGATCATCACGCCGCGCATGAGCAGCGCGCCCACGATGCCCCAGAACAGCACCCGGTGCTGATACATCGCGGGCACGTGCAAGAACCCGAAGATCATCGCGATGACGAAGATGTTGTCGACCGCGAGTGATTTCTCGACGACGAAGCCGGTGAGGTACTTCACCGCGGCCGAGCCGCCGTCGTTGTAGATCACCGAACCGTCGCTCGCGAGGCGAGGCTCCGACATCGTGTCGACGCCGGAGCCCAGGCCGAACCACTGGTGCTCGTAGCCGTGGAAGATGAAGACCACGAACGCGATCCCGAGTCCGATCCACACCGCCGACCAGGCCAGGGCCTCCTTCATACGGACGACATGCGCCGTCCGATGAAACACGCCCAGGTCCAGCGCGAGGAGAGCGAGGATGAACGCGCAGAATCCGACGTACAGCCAGATCACGGCACGCTCGACGGTTCGACGTCATCGCTCCGGTGACTCGGCAACGAACTTCCCATGCTCCGTAGCCGACCATGCCGGCCCATCCGCTGCTATCGGCGGGAGCGGGTCATCGGTTCGCTTTTCTCGAACTGAAGCTCCGGTCTTTCATCACCATGCCGGCTCGGCGGCAGCCGGTGGCGATGCGGCTCGATCATGACGAGCACATCCGCGGTCGTGATCCTCCTCTGACCTTGGCGTCCTCGGCGGCTTGGCGGTGAAAAATCCGGGGCACGATCCCACCCGAGCTCGCGCCACGACGCCCCGTCACGCATCTGCGGACCCCACCATCCGCGAGCGGTCGTGCCACACTCGGCCCGTGCGCGCCCCACGTTCGTGCCCCGGCGGGGCGCGAGGTAGGTGTCGCCCCGCCCCGCTCCGCCCGGTCACGACAGTGCTGGACAGTGGGGCCGAAACCGCCAGGTACCGCCGCTCGAGACCCGCCGGCACCTCGAGGTACCAGCGATCATCGGCGGCGCCCCGCTCCAGTGGCTCACCGCCTGGAGCGGAGCGTGCAGTATCGCGCGCCGATGCGGACTGTCCTCGTGGTGACCACCCTCCTCCTCGGTTGCGGTACGCCCGCGAGCGAGGACCTCGCGCCTGATGCGGCCACCCCCGATGCCGCCGAGCCCAGCCCCGACGCCCCCACGCCCCCGCCGATCGTCGTGCCGCCGGCGACGTGGACGTTCGTGCCGATCGAGGGCAGCGTCTGCAATCACGGCACGCCCACCGGCATCGGGGTTCGCCTCGAGCCCGGCAGCAAGGAGCTCCTGATCTACCTGCAGGGCGGCGGGGCATGCTCGAGCGGTCCGAGCTGCTGGTCCGAACCATCCGCCACGAACCTCTCCGGCTACGGAGCGGCAGAGTTTGCGGTCGAGCCCCAGCTCACGGGGTACGCGCTGCTCGGGACCGGCAGCGACAACCCCTTCGCCGGGATGAACATGGTGATGGTGCCGTACTGCACCGGCGACGTTCACGCGGGCAATCGGGTCGTCGAGCTCGACGACAACGGGACCACGCGGGAGAGTCACTTCGTGGGCGCGGCCAACCTCGACCGCATGCTCGTGCGCCTCGCGGCGACCTTCCCCGACCTCGAGCGCGTCTTCCTCGTCGGCACGAGTGCGGGCGGCGGTGGCGCGACGTTCAACTTCAGCAAGGTGAGCGCCACCCTCGCCACGACGGTCCACACGATCATCGACTCGGCCCCCGGGTTCGCCGATGTCGGCGACGAGATGAAGTTCGATCTGTGGGGCGTGACGCCGGTATGTCCGACCTGCGAGACCGCCGCCGACGTGCGCCGGTACAACCGCTCTCTCGATCCCGCGTCCCGCTACGGGTTCCTGTCCTTCCTCTTCGACCCGACGACGGCCAACGATCGCACGCCGGAGGACTTCGCGGATCTGATCGCGGCGCTTCGGACCGAGCTCGCCCAGGATCCGAACGCGCGGAGCTTCATCGTCGACAACTCGGCCTACGACTGCGACCAGCTGCCTCGCGGGAGCTGCCACGTCGTGACCACCAAGAACCAACCGCCCGCCCTGCGCATGGCCCATCTCCGCTGGTTGCGCGCGTTCGTGGCGGGCAGCGGCTGGGAGGACATCACGCTCACCCCACCCTGAGACACCGCTACGAGGTCTGCTTCGGCGGCAGGAGCCCCTTCGCGCGCAGCTTGTCTTTCTTGCTCATCCGATGGCCTTTCACGCCGCCCGTCGACGGCGGGGCGACAGGGGCCTGGGTGGGCTCGAACCCGGCCAACCGCTCGCGCTCTACCCGGTGGCCGTGCCGCGACTCGATGAGCGCGAAGTGCGCGGCCATCTCTGCGGTGACGAAGCTGATCGCTACGCCAGACTCACCGGCGCGGCCCGTGCGCCCGATGCGATGGACGTAGTCCGTCGGTGAGCGTGGCAGATCGTAGTTCACCACCGCGGGGAGCCCGGTGATGTCGAGGCCGCGCGAAGCGAGATCGGTGGCCACGAGCACGTGTACCCGCGACGCGCGGAACAGGTCGAGCGCACGCGTGCGGGCGCCCTGACTCAGGTCGCCGTGGAGGGCGGTCGCGTTGATGCCGGCGGCGCACAGCTTGGCCGCGACATGCTCGGTGGCGTGAGTCGTCGCGACGAACACCAGGACGCGCTCCCAGTCATGCGTGTCCAGCAAGTGCCGCAGGAGCTGGGTCCGGCGCGGTGCATCGACCTCGATCGCTCGCTGCGCGATGGCCGGGACGTCCGTCGGCGGCTCCACGACGTCGATGCGCAGGGGGTCGCGCATCAGACGCTGCTCGAGCTTCTTGAGTGCCGGCGAGAACGTCGCCGAGAACAGCAGCGTCTGGCGGGAAGCGGGCACGAGCGCGACGATCTGCGCGAGCTCCTCGGAGAAGTTGTTGTCCATGAGCCGATCGGCCTCGTCGAGCACGAGCTGCCGCACGGAGTCGAGGTGCAGCGCATTCTTGCTGACGAGATCGAGCAAGCGCCCCGGCGTGGCGACCACGATGTCCGCGCCGCCGCGCAGCTCCATCATCTGCGGATTGATCGACACCCCGCCCAGCACCGCCACCGCTTTCGGTCGCTGCGGCATGTGAACCCGCAGCGCGGCGATGACGTCGAGCGTCTGCTTCGCCAGCTCGCGGGTCGGCACGAGGATCAAGGCGCGCAGGAAGCGCGGCACCGTCAGGGGACCGAGCCCCTGGAGAATCGGCAGCACGAACGCCGCGGTCTTGCCCGACCCGGTCGATGCCTTCCCCCACACGTCGCGGCCCGCGAGGATCGCGGGGATGACGGCGGCCTGCACGGGCGTCGGCTCCCGGTACCCGAGCTCGGTCGCGGCCTGCAGCAGGGGCGCGGACAGACCGAGCGACGCGAGCGACATGCGCGCACTCTACTCGCTCTCGCGTCCCCGCGTCGGACGCCCACCACCGGTCGACCGACATGGCCCCCATCGGAGTTTCGAAACCTCGCCCCGTGACCAAGGCCCGCGTACTCGAGCGTGTGGTTACAGTCGCGACGACGATCGAGCGACATCGGACGACGATACCGCCGTCGCCACGGAGCGTTTTCGCGCGAGACACGCAACCCGGCGCAGGGCCGGCCGAGCCAGGCCGCCATGACAACACTCGCCGCGGTGATCATCGTGCACGTGATGGTGGGGATGGTCACCGCGGTGATCGTCGCCAGCCTGGGTCCCGTCCGATGCGCGCGCTGCCCGGGGCGGCCACGCCTGCGTCCGGCGAGACCGCCGCGCTCGATGCGCT
>JALHPV010000128.1 GCA_022842285.1 Kofleriaceae bacterium | reverse complement strand
CGCCTGAAGCCGCCCCTCGAGCGCACGTTGCGGGGGCTGACGGTTCCGTTGCACGGCGTGTTCACGGGAGCGGTCGGGCTTGGCGCGGGGGCGTTGACGATCGTGATTCGCGTCGAGGGGCGCGACTTCGGACACGAGACCCGGCGGGGGGCGCCCGTCGAAGCCATCGTCGAGCTCGACGAGACGCACGTGGACGGGGAGTTTCAGGCGGTGCTCTCCGCGACGATGACGGATGTCTTCCTGAGTGTTCAGCTCGCCATCCCGCGCCTCGTGCAGGCGCTCGTCGCCGCGCACGCCGAGACGCTCGCGACGCCGAGCCCGGGCCGCACGTTCCTCGCCGCCTGGCTCGAGAGCGCGAAACCGCCGGGGCCGCACCGGGACGAGCTCGTCGCCGCGCCGCTGTGGCCGGCCGTGCAGGGCGGGCCGCGCGTGGCCCTCGCTGCCGCCATCCGCCGCGGGGCCGAACGCACCCTCGAGGACAGCGCACCCTCCGGGAAGCGCGGAACGATCGACGAGTTGTGGGTGGCGACCTGGACCGGCGAGTGGCTCGGGCCCGCCGAGAACGAGGTCGCGGATCCGCTGGATGTAACCGTGCTCCTCGTCGACGACGGCGAGCTGCGCAGCATCTACCGGAACCTGGTTCCGGCCCGGCATGTCGACGTCTCCGCGCACATCACCCGGCTCCAGTCGCGACGCCGGGCCTTGCGTGGCCTCACGCCCAAGCCGACCATCCCGAACGCGCCGCCGGCGCTCACCCGCGAGCTCGCGTCGCTCGGACCGGAGGGCAAGGCGCTCGCGCCGGGCGAGATCGCGCTCCTCGATACCCCGCATGCGTGCGTGTATCTCCACGCCGGGGGCGAGCTGCGCGCCCGCATCGCGCTCGCGGTGCTGCCGCCCGTCGCGCTCGCCATCGAGGCCCCCGAGCTCGTCCCGCCGGGCGCGTCCCCTCACGCCCCGGGCCTCGTCGCGAACGATGCCGTGACGGCCGCGCTGGAGAGACCGGCGCAGGAGCTCGCGGAGCGACTCGTCGAGGCGGTCCTCGCGGCGACGGCGGTCGAGACGCTCGCGCCCGCGGTGCGCAAGCAGCTCGCGCGGGCGGCGATGACTGGCATGCAGCGGCTGCAAGGGGCGCCTCTGTTCGAGACCCTCGTGGCCGATCCGCTCGCGAGCCCGCCGTGGGTGCAGTGGGACAAGCTCGAGAAGCAGCAGGCTCGCTTCGGCGACGTCTGGTACGTGAGCGAGCCGCCCCCGGACCGCGTCCCGCTCGATCCGAAGCGCCGCGTGTTCGTGCTCGCCGCCGACGCGGCGGAGCTGGCCCGCGCGAATGGCCTCTCGATGGTCGAAGCCACACGCGAGCTGCACTTCGACGCGACCGCTCGTCGCAACCAGGCCCGGCCGCTCGTGACCTCCCTCGAGCTCGCCGGGCCGGTCCTCGCGTCGGTCGCACTCGAGGGCGATGGCGTCACGAGCCCGCGCGGCGTCGTCGGCGTACTCGATCCGAGCCGGAGCTCGGAGCGCGTCCTGCACGTGCATCGGCGCGGGCATCCGTTCGACCCGGCCAGCGATCCGTGCGAGTGGCCCACCGTGGCTGCCGTCGAGCTCGCGACACTCGCGCCCGATCGCACCTGGGCCAACGCCGTGCCCGACGCGGCGCGCGAGCAGCTCGTCACCGCGGTGCGCGAGGCGTCACGCCGGGCGCTCGCGGCCTACGACCCGGCGCGGCCCGCTTTCGTCACCGTCGCGAGGGTGAACGAAGCTGACTGCTTCGGGGCGGTATGGCTGAGCGGCGCGCCGCTCGCCCGCCTCGGCGTGCAGGTCATGGCGCCCACCGGCAAGTACACCTTCGTGCCGCTGCATGGCCTCGGCATGGAGGGCGCGCTCGTGACGCTCTCCCGGGAGACGAACTTGACGCTGAACCGGGTGTGTCAGCGCGCCTACCTGCAGCTCGTGCGCTCCCTCGCGCTCTCGGTTCCAACTGATGATGCCGGGCTCGCCCACCTTGCTTACGCGATCGGCACCAAGGGCCTCGACAACGCCCCCGCCCGCATCCGCTTTCCCTGCTTCGCGCCTCAGGCGCTCGATCCCGCCGGTCTCGTTGCGTTCCTGCAGGGCGATGGCCCCATCCCCGTCATCGAAGACTTCGACCAGGACCCGCGCCCCGCGCTCGTCCTCGACGGCAGTGTGCTCGCGTCCACGCTGCTCTCCGTCGTCGATCATCGGCGTCGCAAGGGACGGCCGGCCGAGCGCAAGCGCCGCGCGACCACCGCCCCGCCTCCGGTGGACAGTCCCCCCCACTATCTCCAGCCGCTCGTCGACACCTTGCATCGGCGCCTCGTGGCCATTGGCATCCGCGTGCCGGCGTGGTCGATCGCCGAGGACGATGGTCCGCTCCTCCGCTGGGAGCATCCCCGGCTCGTGCTCGCCGCTCATCACGCACGCGCGCTCGCCATCGCTTCTCATGTCATCGCGAAGTCGCCCGATGCGAGTGGCTTCGTCGACCTGCTCGCGGCCCACGCGGCCACCGTCATGAACGTCGCGCTCACCGACATCACCGACGCGGACGAGCGCGCGGCCCTCACGGTGCTCGCGCGGGACTCTTGACGGCTACTTTCCCTGGAGCCGCGTCGCGTAGGTGTCCATCTCGACCTGGAGGCGCGCCTGGATCTTGGCCGTCACGCCGGCTGGCACCGGTGGGCACTCCGCCTGGATCTTGGTCGCGGCTTCGATCGTCGGCGCGTCGGCCGCGCGGAGCGTGCACGCCTTCATCGAGTCGGTCCAGCCGTCCTGCTCGCACGACTCCTTCATCACGCGCACGGTGATCTCGAACCAGTCCTTCATGGTCGGTGCGTTCACATGTGCGTTCTGCTTCTCGGTGATGCGGCGGATCGCGTCCGCGACCTGACCGCAGTCACCGGTGGTGGTCGACGACGGCGGGGACGGTTGCGGGGTCGCCGCGCACGCCACGGCCTCCTCGCGCGTCGTCGTGCGCGTCACGCAGTCCGCCTGGCCCTGGCTCAGGCGCGCCTCGAGGCAGGCTTGCAGATGCGCCGCGACCTGGGGCGCGCGTTGCTCGGGGGAGGCGTAGTTGCCGAGGTCGAGCGACGTCATATGCTCGGCGACGGCGCCACAGCGGGTCTGCAGGGCCTTCGTCTCGGCGGGCGACATGCCCTGATCGCAGCCGGTCGTGACGAGCAGGGCGAGCACCACGCAGCGCATGGAAGCTTGGACCCCGCTGCCGGGTCAGGCCTTGGGCGGCGTCTGGGGGTCGTCGAGGACGGTGAGCGCGATGGCCATCGCCTTCTTCGCGCGCGCGACCATGGCCTCGTCGGCCTTGATCTTCTGGTACGCGCGGAGCACCTGCTCCTGGTAATTCGCGTTCTCCTGCTCGATGGCCGTCACCTCGCCGCGAAGCTCGGCGATGCGCTGGTCACGCTCGGCGATCGCGTCGGCGTGCGTGCGCAGCTCCGCATTGCGGTCGGCGACCGTCTGCACCGAGGAGGCGAGCTCGCCCTCGAGGCGCTTGATGGTGTCGCGCGCCGCGGATAGGCCCTTCGCCAGCTCGTCACGCTCGGCGGTGAGGTCGGTGCGGGTCTTGTCGAGCTGGGCCGTGAGGTCCGCGCGCGTCTTCTCGACGTCCTTCGCGTGGTCCGCCTTCGACTTGTCGAGCTGCGTGATCAGCTCGCCGACCTTCGCGTCGCGCGCCTTCTGGAGCTCGGTGATCCGGGTGTCGTAGTCCGTCGTGAGCTCGACGATCTTGGTTTCGCTGCCCGCCGTCAGGTCAGCGATGCGTTGCTCGTACGACGACGTGAGCTCGCTGACCTTCGCCTCGTACGACGACGTCGCCGCGGCGAGCGCCTGCTCGTGCGCCGCTACCAGCTCGGTACGCTCGCGGGTGGCGTTCGACAGCGCCTCGGTCTTCGCCGCTTCGAGCTCGGCGTCCTTCGCCGCCATCGCGCGGCTGTGCTCCGCATCGGCGACGGCCTTGACCTTGATGGTCTCGCCGGCCGCGACGGCCATCGCGCGCTCGTGGGTGGCCTTCAGCTCCGCCACCTCGGCGCCATGGGCGGCGACCGCCTCGTCGTGCGCCTTCTTCGCGGCCGCGAGCTGATGCTCGAGGTCGGACGCCTTCGCGGCGGCGGCAGTGCCCGCAGCCGACAGCTCGGCATCCGCCGCCTCGCGGACGGTCGCGAGCTCGGCCGCAGCATGGTCACGGACGGCGGCGAGCTCAGTCGCGGCGGCGGCTCGCGCCTTGGCGAGCTCGGCGTCGGCCGCTTCGCGAACCGTGGCGAGCTCGGCATCGGCGGCCGCGCGGACGGTGGCGAGCTCGGCATCAGCCGCCGCGCGCGCCTTGGCGAGCTCGGCCGCAGCCTCCGCCTTCGCAGCCGCGAGGTCGCTGTCCGCCTCCGCGCGCAGCCGCTCCATCTCGGCGCCGGCCGCCTCGCGTGCAGACTCGAGATCCGTGCGCAGGCCGGCGAGGGCCTCGAGGTGCGAAGCATTCGCGCGCTCTGCGTCCTGCTTCAGGGCAGCGAGCTGCGCGTCAGCTTCCTTGCGGAGCTCGGCGAGCTTGCCGTTCAGATCGGCGATCGTCTGGTCGTGCGCCGCCGCCGACGCGACGATGCGTCCGTCGAGCTCGTCGCGCACGCTTTGGAGCTCGGCCGCGTGATCGGTCGTGAGCTTCGAGAGTGCGGTCGCGTGCTCGGCCGACGCCCGCGTCGTGGCCTCGAGGTGTTGATCGCGGAGGGCGGCGATGTCGCTGCCGTGCTGGGCCTCGAGCTGGCTGACGGCGGCTTCTGCCTCCGTGGCGACCTCGGCGCGCGCAGCCGCGACCGCCGCTGCCAGCGCTTCGGCATGTTGCGAGTCGAGCTCCTGGCGCAGCGCCTCGAGCGAGATCTCGTGCTGGCTCTCGAGCTCGCGACGCGCGGCGGCGAGCGCCGCATCGTGCGCCTGCTTCAGGGCCGACAGCTCGCTGCCGTGCTTCTGGATCAGCTGCTCGCGCTCGAGGCGCAGGGCGCGCTCGGACTCGGAGGCGCTGGCGGCCTTCGTTGCCTGTTCGGCCGCGAAGTCTTTCTCGAGCTTCGCCTTGGCCGCCTCGGCGGCGGCGAGGGATTCGGTGCGCGCCGCGAGCTCGCGGTTCGCCGTCTCGAGCTGGCTCGCGAGCACACGCTCCTTGGCGGCCACCGTCGAGTGCGCAGCGGTCTCCGCCGATAGCTTCTGTTCGGCCTCGGCGAGCTTCGCCTGTAGCCCGGCCACCTTGTCGTGCGCCGCGTTCGCGCGCGCCACGGACTCGGCGGTGAGCGAGTCCCGCGTCGCGAGGTCCGCCTTGATGCGCTGGATCTCCTTGTCGCGGGTGATGAGCTGCTCGCGCAGGTTCAAGAACTCGCGCTCGCGGCCGCCGGACTTGGGCGACGCCTCGGGCGAGGCGGCCGCCTTGAGCTTCTCGAGCTCGGTGCGAGCCTGGGCGAGCTGGCGCTCCAGCTCGCTGATCTTGCGGAGCTCGCGGCGATCGTGGACGCCGCTCTGCTCGGACTCCGCGCGCTCCGCGACCTCGTCGAGGCCGAGATCGACGGCGGCAGCGGAGCCGAAGGGCAACGGTGGCTTCGTGGGCGAGGACCTCGGGGCCGGCGCGATGTCGACGGGCGGACCGGAATCCAGCACGACGGCGGGCGACGACATGACCTCGACGGGCGGCGGGGCCTCGACGGGCGGCGGGGCCTCGACGGGCGGCGGGGCCTCGACGACAGCCGGTGCGACCTCGACCGGGACCCCACGCTGATCAGCGGGATCCGGCGCGAGCTGGAACGGCGCGCTCTCGACGGGGAGCAGCTCTTCCTCGGGGGCGACCTCGAGCGGCACCAGGTCGTCGGCGGCGATGTCCTCCGCGACCTCGACGGGCAGATCTTCGGCCGCTTCGAGCATGTCATCGACCGGGACCGGCACCGACTCCGCTTCTTCGATCGGTAGCGTGACCACGCCGGGTAGCGGCTGCAGGCTCGGGGCAGCTTCGGAGGCCCCGGGGCGCCCGTCGGCGGCAGCGTGCCCGCCGTCGACGACCGTGGAGGCATCGATCACGCGGGGGCGGCTCTTGTCGCGGGCGGCCTGCGCCTCCTCGGCGTCGCCCGCGCTCATCACGTGATGCACGGGCTCGGGCACGCCGGAGTCGTCGTCGACGACGACCTCGAGATCGCCGCCGTCGAGCATGATCGCCGGCGACGACTCCAGCGACGTGATCGTCGGCTTGGGGCCGCCGGGGGGGGGCGCAGGCGCGTCGTCGGGGAGCTCGAGCTCCGGCGCGACCGGGACGCCGAACTGGGTGGCTTCGCTCTCTTCGAGCCCACCGCCTTCCGAGACCGGCTTCACGGGGGCGGGGATGGGCGTGTCTTCGCCGAACCCACCGAGGAGCGCGTCGAAGGCTGCGTCCGTCTCGGCCGCGACCTGCGAGTCGACGCCGGAGATGTCGCCACCCTCGTCGTCGCCGACCGTCTCCTCCATCACCATGTCGTCGTCGGCGAGCGCGATGTCGTCGACCTCGACCGGAATCTCCTCGATGTCGCTGTCCTCGAGCACGTCACCGAGGCCGATCAAGTTGTCCAGCTTGCCGAGGAGCTCGTCGCGCTTCAGCGTGCGCTTGTCGAGGTACTCGTCGGCGTGAACCTTGAGGCTGCGGTGCTTCGCGAAGCTCTCCGGCGAGACCGTGCCCGTCACGAGGACGATCGGCGTCTTCGAGAGGGGGCCCTTCTTGAGCCGCTGAAACACCTTGAAGCCGGCCTTCTCGGGCTCGTCGACCGTGAGGAACACCACCGCCGGGGCTTCGGTCGCTCCGAGGGCGATCGCCTCGTCCGGATCGGCTTCCGCCGTGATCTCGAACCTGTGCTTGGCGAGGTGCGACGCCAGGATCTGGCGAAACGCAGGATCGGAGTCGATCAAGAGGATGCGTCGGGCCATGTACTCCCGACGCAATCGTATCCGAGTCTTAGCGAGCTTGCTGGGCGCGACCGATCAGATCCGACGACACCACCAGCTCGAGCAGCTGCTGCGCCGGGAGGCGGTCCGACGCGAACACGTACGTCATGCCGAATTCATCGACATAGGTGACCGCCGGGCGGCCATCCGCGTCGTGGACGTACAGCGTGCGCTCGCCGACCTTGATCGCCTGCCCACCCGTCAGCTCGGTCCCACGTAGCCCTTCAATAACCATCGCGGTCAGCCCGAACGTCTCGCGGCCGATCGACACCATGTACTTCAGCTGCGCGGCCTCGTGACCGGCGACGACCGTCAGGCGGGCGCCCTCGAGGCGGATGCCGGGCTCGGCGAACTGCGGCGGCTCGACGGGGGCGAAGTGCTGGCGCAGCCAGGGGCCGGTGCTCGCGCCCTGGACCTCGAGCGGCAAGGACCGCTTCTGCTGGCGCACGACCTCGCTGGCCACGGCGCCGGTCTGCGAGGTGGCCGGGGGCCGGACGAGCACGAAGACCGCGATGGCCGCCACGGCCGCTACCGTCGCGGCCCCGGGCAGGATGTAGCGGCCGATGAGCGCCAGCGGTCGCAGGCGCTGGGCGCGCTGCGCGAGGCGGGCTTCCTCGTCGAGGGCCTTCGCGAGGCGCGCCTTGAAGAGGTCCGGGGCAGGGGGGGGCACGAGGGCGGCACGTACGAGCGACAGATCCGATCGCTCGCGGTCGACGACCTCGCGACAGCTCGAACACGCCACCAGGTGCGTTTCGAGCTCGCGGCGCTCCTCGGAGACGAGCTCGTCATCCAGGTACGCCATGGCCAACGATTCGATGCTCTCGCACAGACTCATCTGGAACCCTCACGGCCGCGCGCGGCGCGGTACTTCTCGAAATCGAGTGGTTTCTCGTCGGGCTTGGTGGTGGTGGTCTCGCGCACGTAACCCTCGGACCTCGCGAAGTCCTTGAGCGCAGTGGCGAGCAACTTACGTCCTCGGAACAGGCGGCTCATCACGGTGCCAACCGGCGTGGCCATGATGTCGGCGATCTCCTTGTAGGAGAGGCCCTGCACATCACACAGCACGACCGCCGTGCGGAAGTCGTCGGGGAGCGACTCGAGCGCACGCTGGACATCATCGGAGACGCTGCGCTCGAGGAGCACCTTCTCCGGCGACTGGCGGTCCGAGGCCGATGCCTGCACGAGCACCCCATCGGTCGATTCCTGCTCGGCGGCCGCGGCGTCCAGGACCTCGCGGCTGCGCTTCTTGCGCTGGTACTCGTTGATGAAGGTGTTCGTGACGATGCGGAGCAGCCACGCCTTGCAGTTCGAGTCCTGCTGGTAGCTGTCCCAGAACCGGTACGCCCGCAGCAAGGCGTCCTGGACCAGGTCCTCGGCGTCGCGGGGGTTGCGCGTCAGCCGGTAGGCCGCCCCGAAGAGCGAATCCGTATGGACGAGCGCCTGGCGCTCGAACTCCAGTCGCTTCTCGCGAGCAGCCTGCATGCGGGGAGGTGTACCAGCCTAACCCAGTCGTTTCTTCCCGGCCGAATGCAGTGCCCGGCCTAGGAAGATCCCGCAGTTACGCGCGGAACGGGGTGTGGGGCGTGCCGAGCGCCTGGGCGACTGCGAGGTGGGGGACGCCGCCCTTGTACGTGTTGATGCCCGACTCGATGTGCGGGACCGCGGCGACCGCCTTCTCGAGGCCGTGGTCGGCGAGGAGCTGGACGTACTTGATCGTCGCGTTCGTGAGCGCGTAGGTCGACGTGCGGGGCACCGCGCCCGGCATGTTCGCGACCATGTAGTGGATGACGTCGTGCACCACGTACGTCGGGTTGTCGTGATAGGTCGGGCGCGCGCCTTCGACGCAGCCACCCTGATCGATCGACACGTCGACGATCACCGAGCCCGGCTCCATGCGCTGGATCATCGAGCTGGTCACGAGGCGCGGCGCGCGCGCCCCGGCGAGCAGCACGGCGCCGACCACGAGATCGCTCTCGAGGACGGCCTTCTCGATGCTGAGCGGGTCCGAGTACTGCGTGGACACGCGCCCGGCGTAGATGTCGTCGAGATACGCGAGCGTCTTCAAGTTCACGTCGAGGACGGTGACGTTGGCGCCGAGGCCAACGGCCATCTTGACCGCGTTGGCACCGACGACGCCGCCGCCGATGACCGTCACGCGACCACGCTTCACACCCGGCACGCCGCCGAGCAGCACGCCCTTGCCACCGCGGTAGCGCTCGAGGTACGTCGCGCCCGCCTGCACCGCCATGCGGCCGGCGACCGCGCTCATCGGCGTCAGCAGCGGCAGGTCACCCGGGGTGGGCTCGATGGTCTCGTACGCGACGCCGTTCACGCCGCGGTTCAGAAGCTCCTTGCCGAGCTCCTGCGCCGCCGCGAGGTGGAGGTACGTGAAGAGCAGGAGGTCCTTCCGCATGAGCGGGAACTCCGGGGCGATCGGCTCCTTCACCTTCACCACCATGTCGGCGGTGCCCCAGATCTCTTCCTTCGTCGGGACGATGCGGGCGCCCGCCTTCACGAACTGCTCGTCGGGCAGCGCGGAGCCGAGGCCCGCTCCCTGCTCGATGATGACTTCGTGGCCCCGGGCCGTGAGGACAGCCACGCCGGACGGGGTCATGCCGACGCGATACTCTTGAGTCTTGATCTCTTTGGGGACGCCGATGCGCATATGCGCGCGGAGTATCCGCCTGCCTCGCGCGGAGATCCATGGAACCCCGGGCGGAAGTCGTGTGACGCGGCGCGGCGAATGGCGATCGCGACGCAGGATCCACGTGGCACCACGTGCGAACCTCGGGCTGGATGCACGTCGCTCTCCTGGTCGGTCTCGCTATCTGCGCGAGCTGCACGCGCGACAAGACAGAGCCTCCTCCCGCACAGGCGCCGACGCCGCCGCCGCCGCTCATCCCGACACCGCCCCCGCCGAAGCAGTGGTCCGCACCCGAGATCATCGCGGCGGCGTTCGCCGAGCCCCATCCATCCGAGCTGAGGATCGAGTACGTCGACGCGCGAGGACTGCTCGACCTCTCCGACGGCCAGGCGACGCTGCTCGCCATGTATACGAAAGGGATGCGGACCGATGCACGGCGTCGCATCGGGGCCCCTCCCCGGTGGCTGTCCGAGCTCACCTATAGCTACCGCATCACGTGGGATGTGGTCGGGAGCAAGCGCGGCACCTTCGACTACAAGCTGCGGTCCACGATCTTGCGGCGGCCGCGCTGCAGCGTGCAGCAGGTCTGGCAGCGCGCGATCGCGGGCGGCGCGCCGGCGGCCGCGCTCGCCGTGATCGAGCTCGTCGCCGCCGAAGCCGGTAGGCCTCAGCACTGGGTCTTCGCGATCACGGACCTGCCACGCGACGTCTACTTTCGTCTCGAGGTCGCGGACGACTGCCCGCCGATCGCCGAGGCCGCAACGCCCTGATCTGCGGCGTCAGGTCGGGACGGCGGGCTTGAGCCGCGTCGGGATGATCGACGTCTTCGTCACCTTCTGCTTCGCAGAACCCACCTCCACCGTCACGCGGAGCTGAAAGCTCTGCGCGTGCGCGTTCCAGCGCCCCTTGGTGAGCTTGTCCCAGTTGGGCGCCGACAGCGCGTACATCACGTTGACGGTCGCGCCCGCCGCGAGCTCCTGGTTCCACGCCACATAGGCATCGGTCTCGAACGCTTGCGGATCGCGCGCCGTGAGCGTCTGCAGCACCTTGCCCTTGGCGTCGAGGAGCTCGACCTTCTTCACCGCGACCTTCGCCGACGCGGTGCCGGTCGAGGTCAGCGCGAGCTGCATCGATGTCTGGTCACAGCCGCGTCGCGTGACCGCTCCCGGGCTCCGATCCGAGGGCGTCCGGGACGGCGTCTTGGCCGGCGCCGTCGTTGGCGTTGGCGTTGCGGGTGGCGCCGGGCAGTCGTCGGCGAGGTTCACCGACGAGAGCTCGACCTTCGCCGCCGCCTTGGACGTGGGGGCCGCGTCCGACGCACCACACCCCGCCAGCACCACGAGACCGAGGAGGAGCTTCCGCATCCCCTCAGTCTAAGCTGCTCAGCCTTCGGCTGCCGCCTCTTCGTCCTTGCCGTGGCACTTCTTGTACTTCTTGCCCGAGCCGCACGGGCACGGATCGTTGCGACCGACCTTGGGGCGCTCGCGCCGCACGGTCTCGCCCTTCTCGACCTGCTCGGCGGGAGCCGCGCCGCCCTTCTTCGCGGGCTTCTTCGGCGCGCCCGCGGCCTCGGCGGCGGCGGCCTCGGCCTCCGCGTTCTCCTCCTCGGACTTGTTCGCGGCGCCGTGCTCCTCGACGTGGCGGATCTTCGGCTGCTGCGCGACCGGTAGCTGATCCTGGCGCTTCACTTCCGCGCGGAACAGCTTCGTGACGACGTTCGAATCGATGCGCGTCATCATCTCGGTGAAGAGGCTGAAGCCGGCCTTCTTGTATTCCTTCTTCGGGTCCTTCTGCCCGTAGCCCTGGAGGCCAATACCCTCACGCAGGGCATCCATCGTCTTCAGGTGCTCGATCCACTGCTGGTCGATCTCCTCGAGGAGGAACGTGCGCTGCAGGTACATGAGCAGCGGACGCGACAGGGACTTCTCGCGCTCGGCGAGCTTCTGCTCGACGATCGGCCACGCCTGCTGCGCGATCTCGTCGGGGGTGCCGGGCGAGATGTCGAACTCGGTGTTGAACTGATCCTTGAGGGCGTCCTCGAGCTCGTCGAAGTCCCACTCGTCCTGGTTCTTCTCGGAACTGAGCATCTCCTCGATGACGGCGGCCATCTTCGAGTCGGACAGGTCGTAGAGGCGCTCGCGCTGCTGCACGAGCGATGCGCCGACTTCCTTCACGGCGAACTCGGTCAGGGCCTCGATCGAGTCGTCGTAGCGCTTCTCGAGATCGAGCAGCGTGCCGTACTGGTTCCAGATCGCACCGCGCAGCACGCGCCAGCCGGGCCGGGTGTCGCGGACCGGCATGCCATTGGCGATGGCCTCGTCACGCTTGGTGATGTCGTCCTTCACCTTCGTGATGAGCGTCTTCAGCTGCGGCTCGATGTCGGGACGCAGCGATTCGACCGACCAGTCACCCGACTCGGAGACGGGCTCGGGCGTGATGCCGGCCTTGATCTCCTCCTCGTTTGCCTCGCGGTGGTAGCGCCCCTCGAGGACCTGACGGCGCAGCGCATAGATCGTCTTGCGCTGCTGGTTCATGACGTCGTCGTACTCGAGGACGTTCTTGCGCTGATCGAAGTTGCGACCTTCGACCTTCTTCTGCGCGCCTTCGATGGATCGCGTCACCATCGGCGACTCGATCGGCGTGTCCTCCTCGAGACCGAGGCGCTCCATGAGGCCGGTCATGCGATCGAGGCCGAAGATGCGGAGCAGGTCGTCCTGCAGCGAGAGATAGAAGCGCGAGCCACCCGGATCGCCCTGGCGACCGGCGCGACCACGGAGCTGGTTGTCGATGCGGCGGCTCTCGTGGCGCTCGGTGCCGATGATCTTGAGACCGCCCGCGGCGAGGACCGCCTTGCGCTCGGCCTCGCACTGCGCCTTGTACTCGGCGGTGAGCTCCTCGAGCCGCTTGGCCTCGTCGAACGACGGCTCGTGCGAGCCACGGTACACTTCGGTCCCCTCGCCCTCCTCGCCGACCGCCTCCTGCGCTTCGGTGGCCTCGGGGGCGAGCTTCGCCTTCTCCTCGGCCAGCGCGTCCTTCGCCATCGCCTCGGGGTTGCCACCGAGCAAGATGTCGGTGCCGCGACCGGCCATGTTCGTCGCGATGGTGACCGCGCCCTTGCGTCCCGCCTGCGCGATGATCGAGGCCTCGCGCTGGTGCTGCTTCGCGTTCAGCACGTTGAAGGGGATGCCCTTCGCCTTGAGCAGATTCGCGACGACCTCCGACTTCTCGACGGAGACCGTACCGACGAGCACCGGCTGGCCACGCTTCTGGCAGTCCTCGATGTCGTTCACGACCGCGCGGAACTTGCCCGCCTCGTTCTTGTAAACGAGGTCCGGCTGATCCTTGCGCATGATCGGCTTGTTCGTCGGGATGACGGTGACGTCGAGCTTGTAGATCTGGTGGAACTCGGCGGCTTCCGTGTCGGCCGTGCCGGTCATGCCGGACAGCTTCTTGTACATGCGGAAGTAGTTCTGGAACGTGACCGTCGCGAGGGTCTGGTTCTCCTCCTCGACGGTGACGCCTTCCTTGGCCTCGATCGCCTGGTGGAGACCATCCGACCAGCGGCGGCCCGGCATCTTGCGGCCGGTGTGCTCGTCGACGATGACGACCTTGCCCTCTTCGACGAGGTAGTTGACGTTGCGCTTGTAGAGCGTGTGCGCGCGGAGCGCCTGGTTCACGTGGTGGACGAGCTGGATGTTCGTCGCCTCGTAGAGGTTCTCGACGCCGAGGAGCTTCTCCATCGTCTCGACACCGTCATCGGTGAGCATGGCGCTGTGCGCCTTCTCGTCGACGGTGTAGTCGACCTCGCGCTTCAAGCGCGGGATCATGCGGTCGATCTTCACGTAGAGATCGCCCGACTCCTCGCCGCTGCCGGAGATGATGAGCGGCGTGCGCGCCTCGTCGATGAGGATCGAGTCGACCTCGTCGACGACGCCGTAGTTGAGGCCGCGCTGGACCATGCGGTCCGGCGACGGCTTCATGTTGTCGCGCAGGTAGTCGAAGCCGAACTCGTTGTTCTGGCCGTAGGTGATGTCGCAGCGGTACGCGGCCTGGCGCTCGAAGTCCTCGAGGCCGTGGACGACGACGCCCGTGGTCAGGCCGAGGAAGCCGTGGAGGCGACCCATCCACTCGGCATCGCGCTTGGCGAGGTAGTCGTTGACCGTGACGACGTGCACGCCCTTGCCGGACAGCGCGTTCAGGTAGGTGGGCAGCGTCGCGACGAGGGTCTTGCCCTCGCCGGTGCGCATCTCGGCGATCTTGCCGGAGTGCAGCACCATGCCGCCGATCATCTGGACGTCGTAGTGGCGCATCCCCAGGCGCCGCACGCCGGCCTCGCGGACCACCGCGTAGGCTTCAGGCAGGAGCTCGTCGAGGGTCGCGCCCTTGTCGATCCGCCGCTTGAACTCGGCGGTCATGGCCTTGAGCTCGTCGTCGCTCTTCGGCTTCATCGTCGACTCGAGCTGATTGATGCGGTCGACGACGGGCTGCATCTTCTTCAGCTCGCGCTGATTGCGGCTACCGAAGATTTTCTGAAAAAAGCTCATTCCGGCTGCATCCTTACCACGACCGTGCCGGTCGGAAACTGCGCACGAACGACCACAGATCGTGCTCGATATCGAACCGGGTCTGGCACGTCGCTACCCGTCTATGCTCGTCATCCAGGATCTCGGCGGGTAGCTCGCTGAACGTACGGCGTGGGGAGGTCCAGCGAATGTCCTTCTGGCCCACGAGCTCGTAGGGGCGGTCGTCATCCCCCACAAACCCCAGCTCGTACCGGATGATGCGCTGCCCGATCGGGCGGATCGTGATGGTCCCGACGGCAGGCACTCCCGAGGCGAGGGGAGGGGCGTAGATCATCCCCCGGAGCTCGGCCTTGCCGTCGCGGAGGTGGCCCCGCAGGGAGGCGGCCCGGGCCGTGACCTCGAACCGGAACGGGTGGCGGACGCCCGGCTCGGCGTCCAGCTCCATCGTCCCAGCCATCGTCTCGGAGAACTCGAAGCCCATCGGCGTAGCCTACGCCGAAAATGCGAATGCCCGCCGCGCTTCGCGACGGGCATCCCCGAGCAACCCCGCTCGGAAACTTATTCGGTCAGGTAGGACTGGTTCGGCAGGAGGGCGCCGTTCGGGAACGTCTTGCCCGCCTGGTCGGTGCAGGTGAAGAAGTCGAACGTCTCGCAGGTGCAGCCGGTCGAGCCACCCGTGCAGGACGAGCCGTCCGGGTTGGTGCAGTTGCGACCGACGTAGACCGCGCCGCAGGCCTGCGTGTCGCCCGGGTTGAGGCAGTCCGCTTCGTACTGGAAGGACGTGCACACCGGCGCGACGTCGCACTGGGTGATGACCTCGCAGTTACCCGTGTAGCAGCCGTCCTTGACGGTCGCGACGGAGCCGAGCGCGCACTGCGGCGGGCGGGAATCGCAGGTCACGGCGCCCGCGCAGCTGCCGGCCGGGTTCTCCGGCATGCAGGTGCCACGGTCCTCGTCGCAATACGCGTAGCCACCGTCGACGGCGTCCTGGTCGTTCTCGCAGGCGCACGACGCCTCGCACTGACCCTCGTTGCAGAACGAGCCCGCGAAGCAGTCCGAGTCGGCCTGGCACGTCTCGCCGGGCACGCAGGAGCCGCGGTCGTCACAGACGAGGCCCTCGGCGCAATCTTCGCTGGTCGAGCAGAAGCCAGCCTCTTCGCAGACGCCGGTCTCTTCGTCGCAATAACAACCAGCCGCGCAGTCACGGTCCTCGGTACATGCGTAGACGCCGTCGTTCCAGCCGTCGTCGCGGGGACCTTCGTCACCCCAACCACGGTCGTCCGAGTAGTTGTCGTCTTCGAAGTACAGGGTGCAGCCGGACACGGCGATGGCCGTGACCAGGAGGAAAGCGAGCTTGCGTAGGGTTGTCTTCATGGGGTTGGTCCTCTTGGCTCCAAGTTAAAGCATTGGTCGTGCCACTGTGGCAGCGGGATCGAACGTGGCGACTTTGCGTGGGTTACGGACGGCGACGGGTTCCCGTGTTGGGGCCGATCGTTCAATCCACGACAAATTTGCCCGGAAACTGGTCACTCAGGTGTTGAAGACTCGCGGGCTTGGCCGACCGTTGCTCGGTCCGAGAGCGGGAGCGTGGGCTAGCTCACCTTTCGCCGCCAATTGCCGGGACCGTATCCCCGCTGCGGTGCGGTGTGAATACCCGGCTACACCGCGTGTATCCAGACGCCACGGCACGGTGTGGAAAACCTCAGTCTTCGGCGACCGCATGGATGGTCTCCCGGAGCGTCCGACCGGGCCGAAAGCCGAGCTCGGCAGCGGCCCGCCGGCCATCGACCATGCAGACGTAGCGGATGAAATCGAGCTCCGCGACGGGGAAGCTCGAGAGCCCGAGCCGGAACGCCAGCCCGAGGAGCGGCTTCGCCACCGGGTGGGGGATCGGCAGCGGCTCGCGTCCAAGCTCGCGTAGCACCACCGAGAGCGGCACCTCGCCCGGACCGACGAGGTTGTAGATGCCACGCCGCCCCGGCGCGAGGGCGAGGGTGATCGCGTCGGCGACGTCATCCACGTGGATCAGCTGGACCATCGGATCGAACCCGAGGAGGACGGGCGGGCGGGCGATGCGCAGGTAGTTCGACGGTGCGTTGTGCACCGGGCCCAGGATGTGGACCGGGCGGAGGATCACGGTCTCGATCTCCCGCGCGCGCCACAGGAACGTCGACACGAGGTGGTCGATCTCGACGAGATCTCGCATCTGGGGGAAGCGCTGTGCGGCGAGGAGGGGCGCGTCCTCGGTCAAGAACTGCGGGTTGTCGGGGCGCGGGCCGTAGACGTCGGACGACGACACGAGCACGACCTTGGGCACGCGGTACGCCTGGCAGTACTCGAGGAGCTTCGTGGTGCCGGTGATGTTCCACGAGTAGAGCTCGGCGGCGCGGGCCCGCGGGTCGTGCATCACGCCCAGGTGAATGAGCGCGTCCACGTCGCCGGCACGGAAGATGTCGCGCGCCTGCTTGCTGCGCAGGTCGACCTGGTGATGCTCGATGTCCTTGGGGCGACCCCGCATGGGGCGCCGATCGAGGCCCACGATCTGGACGTCGGCCTCGTGATGCAGGCGCCGCGCGACGATCCGGCCGAGGCGCCCGGAGATGCCGGTGATGACCACCTTCATCGGATCACCAGAACACGTGGGCGCGCTCCCGCAACCCCCGTTCGATCATCGCCTCGATGGCCTGCTTCACCGATGCGACCTGGGCGCCCATCGTCTCGTCGTCGTCATCGGCATCGCCGGTGAAGCGCATCGGCGCGCCGAAGTAGAGCCGGTACTTGACCGGCAGCGGCACGAGCGGCACGAACGGCGGGTAGGGCACGACGGGGAACGCGGGGATGCCGAGCAGCTTCGCGAGCGGCCGCACGTTGACCGCGGGAGCTTGTTCCTCGGCACCGATCACGGCGACGGGCACGATCGGGCACTGCATCTCGAGGGCGAGGCGCATGAAGCCCTTGCCGAACTCGGCGAGCTGGTAACGCCGGGAGAAGGGCTTGCTGATGCCGCGGGCCCCCTCGGGGAACACGAGCACCGCTTCCTCGGCGGCGAGCAGGCGCCGGCAGTTCTCGGGCGTGCCGACGATCTGGCCCCAGCGCGCGAACAGGTAGCTCGCGAACGGTACCGTCGGGACGAAGTACTCGACCATCGAGCGCACGAGGCGCGGTCGCTCCGGCTCCAGGAACGTCGCCGCGCCGATGACCATGCCGTCGAACGGCAGCTGGCCGGAGTGATTCGAGACGAAGATGACGCGCCCGTCGAGGGGGATGTTCTCGACGCCAAACGCGCTCGCGCGGAAGTAGTGGCGATAGATCCACCGCACCACGGACGCGGCGGTCTTCACGTGGGCGCGCGACAGGCCGAACGGATCGAAGCCGAACTCGTTGCCGCGGACGACGAGGGCGTTCGTGCGGCCCGCGACGTCATCCTCCGGGACGGGGCCACGTAACTGGCGAAGACGCTCCCGCAGGCCCACGGCACGCAGTATATGCTCCGCCCGATGAGCGAGAGCTTCGTCGACCTGACGTATCGCGGACTGGCCCTTGGCCGGCGCGTGAAGCTGACGCAGGTTCGCCCCAGCGCGGGCTACCTCGAGCTCCCCACCCCGATGCCCGTCGGCACCGCGATCTCGATCGTCACCGACGACGGCGTCACGTTCGACGCGCGGGTGACCCAGATCCACGAACAGGTCGCGACGCCGACGCAATCCGGCCCGGTGACGACGGCGACTGCGCCCGCCGCGCCCCCGCGTATCCCCGGGATGCTCGTCGAGCCGACGCTCGCGTCCGACGCCGCGCGCGACTGGTGGAAGACCCACACAACACTGCCCGAGCTCGCACCCACGCCGGCCTCTCCCGCCGGGACGCGCGGCAAGGCGACGACGGTGCGACCGCGCACGCACACGATCCCCGAGCCGATGCGCGGCGACGAGACGACGGATTCCGGTCCGCCGCCCGAGCCCCCGACGAGTCCGACCGCGCCGAGCCAGCCGATCCAGGTGCTGATCGCGAAGCCGAAGGCGCAGCGTTCCCTCGAGGACGAGCTCGCCGCGGCCGCGGCGGTCGTGTCGGATCCCGCCATCCAGCTCTCGGGCGAGCACCGTCTCCCGGAGATCGTGGATGACGGCAAGCGCACGGTGGTGATGGACGCCGTCGATCCAGAGCTCATCGCGCAGCTCATGAACGAGAGCAGCAGCACCAAGGGCCTCGTCGACGATGGCAAGCAGACGCAGGCGATGGAAGCCATCTCCGACGAGCCTCCGTCCGCCGACGAGCCACCGTCCCGACCGTCGAGCCCGGGTGGCTCCGTCAAGCGCCGCCGCAAGAAGCGATGATCCCGCCGCGCATCAAGGCGGGTGAGACCCTCGGCATCGTCGCCCCGGCGGGCCCCATCAAGGCCGACAAGCTGCTGTCGGGCCTCTCGGCGCTGGGCAAGACGTTCACGGTGCGCCTCGCACCGTCGCTGACGATGCCGCGACCGCAGGGGCTGCCCTCGTACCTCGCGGCCTCGGACGAGGTGCGTGCGGCGGAGCTGAACGCGATGTTCGCGGACTCGTCGGTGCGCGCCATCCTGCTCGCCCGTGGTGGCTACGGGATCACGCGGATCCTCCATCTCCTCGACGCCGATGCGCTGCGCGCGGATCCGAAGCCCATCGTCGGCTTCTCCGACGGCACCGCGCTCCTCTCGTGGGCGGTTCACGCCGGCGTGCGCGGCATCCACGGCCCGGTGCTCGCGCAGATGGGCACGCTCCCTCCCGCCGACATCGCGCGCCTGCACGAGCTCCTCATGTCCCCCGACGCCAAGGGCCCGCGCCCCTGGAAGCTCGACGGTCCGCCCCTCGCGACCTCGGGCCACCTCGTGCCCGCCAACCTGACCATGGCGTCGATGCTCGTCGGCACGCCATGGGAGCTCCCGCTCACCGGCGCCGTCGCGCTCCTCGAAGAGGTCGGCGAGAAGCCGTACGAGCTCGATCGCTACCTCACCCAGCTCGCGATGACGAAGGCGCTCGCGCGCACCCACGCCGTCGTGCTCGGCGACCTGATCCGGTGCACGGATCCCCTCCCGCCGGCAGGCGGGCCGGACGCCCCCGAAGCCGCACTGGCGACGATCCGCGAGCGCCTGCCGCAGGTCCTCACCGGCGCGCCGGTCGGCCACGGCGATCGCAACGAGCCGCTGCCCTTCGGTGCGCAGGTCTCGCTGGAGAACGGCGTGCTGACCCTCGAAGAAGCCGCCGTCGCCTGATTCATCGTCCCGCTCGCGTGCCCCGGAGGTTCGGACGCCAAGACGCCAGGGAACGCCAAGGTCAGAAAGAGGGGTTAGGCGCTTCGCGCCCCACGGCGTGTGCCGGATGAGGCGCGGCTCGAGCTCGGGCTCGCGCACACACGCTCGTGCCCCGGATTTTCACCGCCGCAACTCGGGCTCGTGCACACACGGTCGTGC
>JALHPV010000127.1 GCA_022842285.1 Kofleriaceae bacterium | reverse complement strand
GCGCGCGCGGAGATCGACGCCGCCGTGATCGCCGCGCTCGAACCGCCCCCGCCGCTCGAGCTCGGCGACGGCGTCACCTTGCACTTCACCTACTGCCAGGGCGACTTCGACGTCGAGGCAAACGCATGGGGAGCCCTGCCCTTCCGGGTCGTCATCGGGCGCGTCGAGGGCGCACCGCTCGTCCTGCCGCCGCGCCGCGGGGGCGGACCCCGGCCGCCGCTCGCCGCCGGTGCCAAGCTCGCGGTCGACCTCGACCTCGATGCGTTGAACGCGATGCTCTACGAGGTGTGGCGGACGGGATATCTCGACAAGCAGCTCGCCGCCGCCGGGCTCGACACGCGCTTCAACACCGATCCGACCGTGACCGAGTACCTGTCGCTGCGCATCTCGCGACCGGTGCTCGCCCTGCCGCCCGTGCTCTCGGTGAACGGCGACGGCCTGCGCCTGTCCGCGGATGCCCGCGTGACCATCGCCGACGGTGCGATGTCGACGGTGGGCCGGGTCTGGGGCGCGATCGATCTGGCGGTGCGGGGCCCCGAGGTGCTGGAGCCCATTCCCGCCGACCTCGCCCAGCTCGAGCTCGCCTGTGCGCAGGGGACGCAGCTCCGGCCGTGCTACGCGGATCTCGTGGCCGCCGTTCGCTCGCGCCGAGACGACTTCCACGCACCTCTGACCGCCGTCACGCAGCTGTTACTCGCGCAGCTCGCCAACCGGCGGCTGGCCGACGCGTCGGTGCCGGGTGAGCTCGTCATCGAGCGCGTGGTGCCGTACCTGTCCGTACAGAGCGACACGGCGATGCTCCGCCTCCAAGCCGAAGCATCCGTCGTCCAGTGATCACCGGTCGGTGTAGGATTCGAAGATGATCCTGGGCCGACTCTGCTGCGCCGCGTTGGTCGTGGCCGCGTGCCGCGCCTCGCCCCCGAAGCCGTCGACGGTCGCGCGCCCGTCGCAGCCCCCCACGAAGATCGAGGCCGCGCAGTCCTCCACCTGCGTGACCGTGCCCGACGAGGGGGCCGCGATCACCCAGGCGATCGTCGCCGCTGGCACCGCGAAGTACTGCGTGGGCGAGGGAACCGAGTGCTTCCAGATGTCGCTCGACGCCGGTGTGCTCGGCCGGCTCGCCGAGCCCCCCGTGATCGAAGCGACCAAGGGCGCACGCGTGGAGATGACGCCGCCCGAGCTGAAGATCTGCGAGGACGACGGGTGTCAGTCGCTGACGCCGAAGGTGCTCCCCGCCGCCGCGCGCATCCGCGGGGCGACGAACACCAACGGCTCGTTCGCCGTGTTCCTCCTCGGCGACGCGAACGCCGGGAAGGGCTACGCGGAGATCTGGAACGTCGACAAGACGAAGAAGGCGGCCACGTTCCGCTACGCCCGCGGCGAGTTTCGCTGCGGCGAGGTCGCGATGGTCGGAGACACCGTCTACGTCGCTGCGACCCAGTGCGGTCAGCCGGCCGCGCGCGCCGCCCTCTACTCGCTGAAGGGCCGCAAGCTCGGCAACGTTGGCGGCCGCGACTTCGGCATGTACGGCAACGCCTTCGCTCACGTCGCGGGCACGAACTGGGCGTTTCTCGAGGAGAACGGCGCCCAGCTCGCCATTCAGGACGTGGCCAAGGGCAAGGTCAAGAAGCTGATCGACCTCGGCGCGCTCTGGCGCTCCGCGGGCGTCGAGATCGGCAATCCCGGCGAGTCCACGGTCGTCCGTATCGCGGACAACCAGCTCGCCGTCATTGCCGGAGCCCCCGCCGCGGGTTCCGTCGCGCTCGTCGATGCCGTCACCGGCGAGGTCACCGTGTTCGCCGCCCCGAGATGCGACTGAGCGGTGATCAGAAGCTGATTCCGCCCGCCACGCTGATCGTCCACGGCGCGAGCGTCTCGTACCGGTCCTCGTACTGCTGCCCCGTACGCGGATCGAAGGCGTACGCGATCCCCTTCATACGGTCGATCGGCGCGACGACCCACGCCTCGAAGAACACGCGCAGGGGCTTGTCCCGCATGAACTCGTAGCCGGCCACCGCCTCGGCCTGGAGGGCGTAGGCCCGTCCCGCCTCGTCGAAGTAGTCGGAATTCTCGACCGCGAAGGTGGGCTGGCCGAAGCTGAGGGCTCCCCCGACGTAGAACGCACGCTTGGCTTCGTCGACGAGCATGCGCGATGCCGCGAGGCGGATGAACGACAGCACGTTCGCGTCGTAGGCCCCGCTCGGACCCTCCCAGACGTGGGTATTGAGGATGGAGACGTCGATCAGCCACTTGTCGAGCGTGCGGCGGTAGCCCAGGCCGAGCGTGGGCCCCAGCCGCAGCGCTTGCCAGCTCTCCATCGGTGGCGAGGCGGCGTAGCCAACGCGCAGATAGAACGAGCCCATCCGGGGGTTGGTACGCGTCGACTCGGTCACGCCCGGTGGCTCGTAGATCACGCGCGCGGGCCGTTCGGGCGGGGCCTGACGCGGCGGACGCCGGGCCTGCTCGACGAGGGTCTCGTACGCACGGCCGAGGTCCGCGAGACCATCCGCCGTCGAGGAGTACGAGCCTCGCGGCGTCGTCAGCAGCACGTGGACGGTGTCGCCGAGCCAGGTGTGCGAGAGCGTCCACGTCTCGCACGGATCGCCGAGCTGGGTCCCCTGCACGAGTAGCGTGTTCTCGAACACCCGCAAGGCGGCGCCCTGCTCCTCGGTCTTCAGCGAGTCGCGGACGACATCGATATCGATGCAGACGTTCTCCGCCCTCACCTCGGTGGCACTGACGAGTACCCCCAGCAGCGCCACGGCTCGAACCGACATGCCGCCATTCTAGTTCAATTCCTAGCTAGGGCCTCTGCCTGAAGTCGATGGTCGGTGGAGGTCGACGGCGACGGCGACGGCGACGTTGAACGTTGTCGATGACGTAGGCGGACAGCGTCGACGCGACGCAACCGGAGCGTGAAGCGGGTGCAAGCGGGAACAAGCGGGAACAAGCGGGAACAAGCGGGAACAAGCGGGAACAAGCGGGAACAAGCGGGAACATAGGTGGCACTTCTGACCGCCGGGCGCATAGGTGGCACTGGTTTCCTGGGGAGGCAGGTCAGAGCGGGTTGAAGCCAGTGACGGCGATGGGTGTTGTGGACGCAGAGCGCTATCGGACGGGGCTCGAGTTACTCGAGCACGTGGTCCCGATGCGGACGAAGAGTGCGATCGCTGAGCGTCCACGTGGACGCTGTCCGCTCAGGATAAAGGTCTACGTTTCCCGTCGCCGGCATCTACTAGTTCGAGAAGCCGCCGAGCTGGGCCCCCTGCGAGGCCCGGACTGCCGACTGCGAGAACACGGCGAAGGCGCGGCGGATCTCCGAGGCGGAGTTGCCCGGCGTCAGGATCCAGCGATCGGGGATGCCCATCGCCTGGAACACCGCCTTGAAGTCGGTGGTGCCGTCGGAGATCCCCATCGCGGCCACGATGTGGTTCTCCTGCGCGAGCATGTCCTGGACGATGGCCTTCACGTCCTTCGGCTTGCACCGCGTGGAACCGTAGTCGCCACCGTCGGTGATGATGAGGGTGACGGTCCGGACCGCGATCCCCGCCTGCGAGAGCTGCTGCGACTTCGCGATCACGGTACCGAGGGTGACGCAGGTCTGATCGTAGAGCGGCGTGCCGAGCTGCGGGTTGTAGTTCGCCGGCGTCATGGCGACGGCGTTCTCGAGGGCCGTGTAGGGACAGAGCACGTGGCCATTCAGGTAGCGCGTGTGTGCGAGCACCTCGCCGGACTGCTTGCTGCCCTTCAGCGCGTCGAGCACGAAGTTGTGGCCATCGCGCACGGCGGCGGTGTTGCCGGCCCCGGCGATCGACTGCGAGTCGTCGGGCATCATCGTCACGAGCACGACCTCGCTGGCGGCGACGTCGTCGATCGTCACGCCAAGGCCGGCGTTGATCTGCGCGCCGACGTCGACGACATCGAGCGTGGCGAGCGATTGCGCGGAGAGGGCGCCCTGGTCGTGGGCGTCATCGAGGAGCTTCTTGGCGTCGTGATCCTTGCTCATGCGAACACTCCCTTCCAGGAGACGATCGGATCGGTGGAGCGGACGAGGTTCATGCCGGCGTCCGCGAACTTCTGCAGCGCGGTCTCTGCGTCCTTCGTGAAGTCGGCGACGAAGCCACCCTTGCCATCCGGGACGGTGACCGCCGACATGCAGTCGGTGAGGAGATAGACCTTCTTCGCGAGCGCGGGGTCCTGCGCCGCGATCTCGGACAGGAGGTCATCGATGGTGCTCTTCACGCAGTGGCTCGCGGCCTGACCGCCGATGATCACGGCGTCGCCGGCGAGGAGGGTCTGCACGAACTGCGTGTTGCGCTGTGCGAGGGGCGAGCCATCGAAGCGCGAGAGCACCTCGGGCCGGAGCACGGAGTAGTTCTCGGTGAGCGGGTTGCCGCCCTTCACCTCGACGGTGGACTGGGCGGTGCGCCCGAACGAATGGAACAGGCGCGCCTCGTGGATGAGACCGGCGAGGGCGTGGCCATCGCTGCCGAGCAGGCAGTGCGGGGGCCAGAGGTAGAGCTGGTACTTTCCGGCCTTCTCGAGCTCCTTCGCGTAGTGGAGCACCTGCTTGCAGAGCCACGTGTAGTTGCCGCCGCAGAGCCACTTCGCCATCGCCGGGTTCGGCTTCACCTCGCCGGCGGCGATCTGGTCCGAGGTGATCACGCGGTGCGCGGCCACCGGGCTGTCATCGGCGGCGAGCCAGAAGCTCGGGAAGAAGATCTGATACGCGAGGTGCGTATCCATCGTCGCCGTGATCTCGGTGATGACGTTCAGGTTCTTGTAGATGAACTCGGCGATGCGTCGCGTGTCGTCGATGGCTCCGGTGCCGGAGCGACCCGCCACGTACAACGTGCCCTCGGGGAAGCAGAAGTCCTTCTGCACGTCGATGAGCAAGAGGTGCACGCGGGTCTCGTCGCCGGCCGCGGCCCGCACACCGTGCTGGGAGCGCCACGAAGCGGCTGACGCAGCGAGCTGCGTGGCATCCGGCCGGAACGCGTAATCGGCGGCGCGTCGGCCATCGTAAAACGTCGGCAGGGGAAGCGGGGTGGGGTGCGCAGACATGGTTCTCCTTTACGTTAGATGGACGTGACCATCAGGTGAGCTGGAGGCGGATCGAATCCATGCGGCGCAGGACGTCGATTCCGCCCGGTGACAAGGCGAGGTGATCGGAAGCGCCGACGAACGGTGCGGTCTCGGCGAAGACGCGCGTGGCCACGATGGCCCCCTGGACGACTTCGACCCGAGCGATGCCCTCGTCGGTGGGAACGAAGAGCTGGGGGCCTGCGGCGCAGGCGCCGGCGAAACCCGCGAGCCAGGTGGCATCGGCGAGCGTCTCGCTGGCGATCACCTGGCCCGAGCTCGCGACGACGACGATGGTGGTGGCGAGCTTGCCCTGGTCGGCCAGCGTGAACGCGAGCCACGCGCGGTCCACGCCGATGACCGCGGTCGCGTCGACGAGCTCGCCCCGGAGCCGAGGCAGCGCGACGCTGTCGTCGAGCCCCCCGCGATCGGGACGGAACACGAAGCCAACGGTGTAGCCGCCCGCACGGTAGAAGCCGATGCCCAGGGAGTCGCCGACCCACGCGCGCGTCTGACCGGCGAGGACGTCGCCGATCCGCTCGGGACCGAGCCGACCGCGGCGGTAGAGCGAGCTCCCCGCGAGCCACACCCGGCCCGCGCCGGCGACCGGCTCGGTCGCGAGGCGCACGTCGGCGAGCGCGATGGGTTGCCAGCGCAGGCGGCCGCGCACGATGGCGGGCGGAACGAACGCGCGCGTCTGGCACGCGGGGCAGCGGACGCGAGCATGCTCCTCGCTGCACGCCGTGCAGGTGCGAAGCCGCAGGCGCTCGAGAGCATCGCGCGGAAACACGCCCCGCTGGTCGGTCTCGAAGATCGCGCGAAACGTGGCGGCGAGGTCGTCGGGGAGGATGGCCAGAGGGCGCGCGGCCCGCGGATACACGACATCGGCCGCGTACACGCTGAGGCGCTGCCGAGCGCGCGCGGTGGCCGGGCAGCGCGCGGCGGGATTCGCCGGTTGATGCACGCCGCCCCACGGCGACACGCCGAGCAGCGAGCGAAACGCCATGACCGCGAAGGCGAACCAGTCGCTGGCCTCGTCGTGAGGCCGGACGGGCACGCCCGCCTGATCACACAGGCGCGGATCGACGAAGCGCTCGCTGAACATCGCGCAGGGGAATCCGGGGAGCTGGTAGCTGTCGACATCGATGAGGTGCACGCGGCGTCCGTCGACGAGCACGTTCAGGTCGTTGCAGTCACCGACGACAACGCCGATCCGGTGCAGACCGGCGAGCGCGTCGTGCAGGGACAGCAGCGCGGCGACGACCTCGTCACCGGCGACGGGGTGGTCACGCCGCCAGCGTGGTTCGCCGTACGCGTGCAGCGCCGTGCCCGTGATCTTCGGCATGAGATAGCCGGCGATGGTGGTAGAGCGCTTGCTCGCGAGGGCGAGTCCGACGGGCGCGACGACAGCCGCCGGTAGCCGCCCCGGCAACGCCCGCAGACGCGCCGGTGCCTCGGCGATGCGCTGCGCGGCCGCCGCCTGGGCCGCCGGGATCCCGTCGAAGTCGGGGTGGTCGGCCGGCTTCCACCACTTCACGACCCGGCCGTCGCCGAGGTCGTAGACCTCCGCCTCGCCGCCCTGGCCCAGCAAGCTCGCCGGGCCAAGCGTCACCTTCGCGCCATCGATCCAGACGGCGCGGCTCACGCGACCTCCCAGCGCAACAACGCCACGGCGCCGTCGTCCTGCAGCGCGGCGGGGCTTCGCTCGATGCGCCGCGCATCCCAGTCGATCCGCTCGGGGCTGCGCGCGAGGAGCGCGAGCTGGCGCCGCAGGGCATCGGGATGGCCGACGAGGCGTGGAGAAGATGAAAGGGCAGTAAAATTGCAAGGACCGACGAGCTCGGCCACGCCATCGGTGGCCACGGCCAGGCGCCCCGCGGTCGCATCCGCGGACCCGACGTGCGGCTGGATCGGCTCGCCCAGAAGCTCGTAGCCGAGGTACGGCGGCTGATTGTCCGCAAACGGCCCCAGCACGACCACGCGGTCGCCGATCGCATACGCGCCATCACCCGCGGCCCACACGCAGACGTCCGGACCGCGCCACGCCCCGGCCACGATGGTGAACAGGAAGTGCTCGCGAACGATCGTGGCGGGCTCGCCTCGCATCGCCACGACCAGCCGCTTCAACTCGGCGAGCACGTACGCACGCATGCCTGACCACACGTCGGTGGCTGGCGTCCCGGCCGCGAGTTGCTCGGCGAGCGAGGCCATCACCAGCCGCGCCCCCAGGCGGCTGCCGAGCTCCGAGTACGCCCCGCTGCCACAGCCATCGCAGACCACGATGGCCCCGCAGCCATCGCCGACCCACGAGGCCGCCGCGTCCTGGCCATTCCGGCCGGCCCGGACGTGGCGAGCACCGGTCACGGCGGCGGCAGCTGCCTTCGTGTTCATATGACACCTTCTTAGTGTTCGTTGAACACGATGTCAAGCGGCCTGGTGTAAGCGCGCGGGATCGCGTGTCTCGGAGCGGCTATGATGACGGCGTGAACTGCCCCCGCTGCCACGCCACGAACAACGTCGGTGCCGCGTTCTGCTCGGCCTGCGGTCAGCCGCTCGCCATCGGTAACGCTCCCACCGTCGGTACTGGGCCCGGTGCGTTCGCCCCGCCGGGACCGCCGCCCGGTGGCTTCGCTCCGCCCGGCCCGCCGCCCGGTGGCTTCGCTCCGGCCGTACCGCCGCCGAGCGGCTTTGCGCCGCCCGGCCCGCCGCCGGCGTACGTCGCCCAGCCCGTCCCGATGGGGCCCCAGAGGACGTCGGGCATGGCCATCGCGGGGTTCGTGCTCTCGTTCCTGTTCGCGATCCTCGGCCTGATCTTCTCGATCATCGGCTACAACGAGTGCAAGAAGTCGGGCGGCACCATCGGCGGTGAGGGCCTCGCGCTCGCGGGCATCATCATCTCGATCGTGATGATGCTCATCACGCTCTCGATGTTCGCCTAGATCCTCTGTGGGGAGGCACTAGGGCGCGAGGCGATCGCGGCGCCAGCCACCATCGCCATGCGTGTACTTCACGCGATCGTGCACGCGTGACGGCTGGCCCTGCCAGAGCTCGATGGCATCGGGGATGACGCGGTAACCACCCCAGTGCGCGGGACGCGCGACGGTCGCGCCTTCATCGAGCTTCGCGATGGCGGACTCGAGGACCGCCCGCGACGCGATGACCTGCGATTGCGGCGACGCGGCCGAGCCGAGCTGGCTGCCACGCGGACGCGAGGCGAAGTAGGCGTCGCTCTCCGCGTCCGAGACGCGCTCGACCCGGCCTTCGATGCGGATCTGACGATGCAGCGGCTCCCAGTAGAGGACGAGCGCGGCGAACGGATGCGCGGCGAGGTCGTGCCCCTTCCGGCTATCGTAGTTGGTGAAGAACGTGAAGCCGTGCGGCTCGATGTCCTTCAGGAGGACGATGCGAGCCGCCGGGCGTCCCCGCTCGTCAACCGTCGCGAGGGTCATCGCGTTGGCGGACGGCACTCCCGCCGCGACCGCGCCCTCGAGCCACGTGCGCACCATGATGATGGGGTCCTCGCCGCAGGTGGCGGGGTCGAGCCCCTCGCCGGCGTACTGCTCGCCGAGGCGCCAGAGGAGGTCCTTGCTCATGGGTCGCAGTGTAGAGTGTGGGCCATGCACGTGTACGTGATCCGTCACGCCATCGCCGAGGACGCTGCCGCGGGTCAGGCCGACTCCGACCGCGAGCTCACCGAAGATGGCGAGCGCAAGCTGCGGAGGGTCGTGAAGGGCCTGAAGCGCCTCGACGTGGAGTTCGAGCGGATCGTGTCGAGTCCCTGGAAGCGGGCCTGGGAGACGGCCGCGCTGCTGCGACCGATCTGCGACACCGCACCGGTCGCCACCGAGCTGCTGACGCAGTCGCCCCGGGCGGAGCTGCTCGCGCTCATCGCGGAGAAGAACGAGACCACCGCCGTCGTCGGCCACGAGCCGTGGCTCGGCGAGCTCGTCGCGTGGCTCGCGTTTGGCGATACCCGGCACGGCGAGGCGCTCACGCTGAAGAAGGGTGGCGTCGTGTGGCTCGAAGGCTCGGCGGTGCCCGGTGGCATGTCGGTGCGGGCGCTCATGCCGCCGACGGTGCTGCGGAACGTTCGCTAGTTGCGCGCGGACCTGCTCCTCCTCTCCGACGACGCACTCATCGCGCAGTGCGAGGTCGATCGCTATCGGGCTTCGGGGCCCGGGGGCCAGCACCGGAACAAGACCGAGAGTGCGGTGCGGCTCCGGCACAAGCTCCTCGGCGTCCAGGCCATTGGCGAGGACAGCCGCTCGCAGTCCGAGAACAAGCTGCATGCGGTGCGGCGCCTGCGGGCCGCCATCGCGCTCGAGGTGCGCGAGCCCGTGCGGATCGAGGGCTACACGCCCCCGCCCCGCCTCGCCGCCCTCGTGGCCGGAGGGACCGCGCCCCTCGGGGCCAAGACCCGCTTGACGGGTGCGTACTGGGCCGGCATCGCCGAGCTCCTCGACCTCCTCGTCGCGAACAAGCTCGAGATCGGGACCTCGGCGCAGCTCCTCGGCATCTCCACCGGGGCGCTATCGAAGCTCCTGCTGCACGACGACCAGGTCGGGCGCGTCCTGAACGATCTGCGCCGCGCGGCCGGCATGCGCCCCCTGCGTTAGTTCGCCTGGGACAGGCGCTAGTTCGCCTGCGTGGAGGGCGCCGGGGGCTCCTTGGGCGGAGGCTCCGTCGGCTCGACGTAGACATCGACGCCCGCCTTGTCGCCGGCGCGCCCGTACTCGACGCGCGCGATGCCGCTGCCGAGCGCCCCGATGAGCTTGGGGAGCTTGGCTTCGCACGGCACGCCGGCGTCGGCGCAGAGCTTCTCGATGTCGACCATCGCGATGCCGGGACACAGGCCCCCGACGCGCGTGATGGCACCGCCGCGCATGCGGAGCGTGAGCCCGAAGCCGGGCTGCGGAATCGACCGCAGCCGCTCGACGAGGGCGGAGGCGAGTGGCGCCCCGGTGAAGTGCTGGAACGCCGCCGAGAGCGCGTCGACCTGGGCGCTGGCCGTGTCGCCCGGCATCGTGACCTCCATGTCGGAGTACGGCGAGTCACCGATCGACTGCGTGAAGCGTTCGACGCGCTCGATGCCGCGGCTCTCGACGAAGTCCTTCACCTTGAACTTGGCTTCGTGGGTGCCGAACATCGCCTCGACCTTGGTCCAGGGCTGCGGATCCCAGAAGTGCCAGCCGGTGGTGACCTTGCCGCCCCACACGCCGATCCAGGAGCCGACGAGCTTCGGCTCGAGGTGCTCCCCGATCCGATCGAGCAGCGCGGCGTCGCTCTTGGCGATGTTGCAGAGCTTGAAGTAGTCCGCCATCTTCGGCACGAAGCCTCGCGGATCACCCCACGCCCCCCACCAGATGCGTCGCAGATCGCTGCCGACCATGGCGAGGTAGCTGATGCCCGGACCGTCGACGGGCAGGTCGTGCGGCATCGGGTTGTGCTCGAGCCACCGGTCGAGGTGGATGTCCATCCACTCCTCGACGATCGGCAGCTGCGAGAGGCTGATCTGGAGGTTGAGCCGTACCGAGAGCGCGCGCTGGAGCGCTTGGTCGAGCGAGCTCATCTACACAACGGTATCACTGCTCACACTCGGAGTCCTTCGAGTCGAGCGCCCCGTCGCAGTCGTTGTCGACCCCGTCGAAGCAATCGTCAGACTCCTGCGCACGGCACGCCAGGGGGCGAGTCCGCAGGAGGGTCCGGATGCGATAGCGCTGGAGCAGCAGGTCGATGCGCCCCGGCGACACCTGCACCCCGATCATCGGGATGTAGTCGGCCGTGTTCGGCACGAAGTCGATCGGCGGGCGGATCGACGCCCACTCGGTGCCGTTGTAGTGGAACAGGTCGCGCTGGCTCGCCGCGATCACGTCGTCGGGGGCCGCGGCAGCGAGGAAGGTGAGCTCGTCGAGCGCGGGAACGACACGCTCGATCCACACCGCGCCGTCCCACTTCAACATCCGGCCCTCGCGCGCGGTGACGTGCACGTTGGTCGGGGAGAGCGCCGTCACCGCGAGGAGCGGAAACGTTGCATTCGTGGCCACCTGGGTCCAGACGAGTGAGGAGTCGTAGTGCCAGAGCACGCCGTTCGCGTCGACGGTGTAGATGTCCTCGGGCCCGCTGCCCGCGACCGACCTCGGCCCGACGCCGCCGAGCACCATCGAGCTCCACGTGCCGTCGGGGTTGCGGTGAGCGGCCGCCGCGCCGGTGAAGGCCCAGACGTCGGCGCCGCCGCTGCCCCAGATCTTGTAGATCGCAGTCGTGGCCGCAACCTCCGCGGTCCAGGTCGCGCCATCGTAGTGATAGACGTTGCCATTATCGGCAGCGACCCACACGTTGGTCCTCGCATCGCCCCAGATCGCACGCGCGGCCACGGGGAAGGTTCCGTTCGGCGGCACCTGGAACGCGAGCGTCCAGCGGATACCGTTGTAGTGCCAGACCTCGCCGCGTACGTTCGTGACGTACTGGTCGTTGGTTGACGAGCCCCACATCGCCTGATTCTCCGGGGCGTCGAACGGGTTGCTACCGAGCGCCGGATAGACCCCGAACGTCTGGCCGCGATAGCGATACGCGAGGTTCAGCGTCGAGACGCCGAGCACCTCCGTGGGGCCGAGGCTGATGACACCCGACAGCGCGGCGAGGCCACTCGGGCTCGCCCCGATGTTCGTCGAGGCCGACCAGGCGATGCCGTCGTAGTGATACATGATGCCGGTGGCGCTAGCGACCCAGGCGTCGTTGGGCGCGGTGGCCGCGATGCCGTTGTACGTCGTTGCCGGTGTGGCCCAGCGCTGCCAGCTCGAGCCGTCGAAGTGCGCGATCACCCCGGTGCCCAGGTCGGCAGCGTGCCCCGCAACCCATACGTCGTCGGCGGCGTTCGCGTCGATGAAGTGCACGACCGTGTCGGGCAACGTCACCTCGGTCCAGCTCGCACCGTTGCCCGCGTAGAGGTGATAGGTCGACGGCGACTCGACGGTGGCAAGCCAGAGATCCGTCGGACCCGCACCGCGGAGCTCGATCGGCGTGCCGACGAAGGTTCCCGTCGAGGTCCACGTGCTGCCGTCGAAGCGCAGCACGCCGTCCGCGCGCGTGGCCACGAAGACATTCGCGGCATCGGCGGCCCACACGTCGAGGAGGTCCGCGGCCGGCAGGCCCTCGACGACGCTCCACTGCACGCCGTCCCAGTGCAGCAGCACCGACGGCCGCGCGGGATTCGCGCTGGCCAGCCCGACCGCGTACGCGTTGCCGGGATCGATCGACCACACGGCGCTCAGATTGTTCTGGACGGGCGTCGGCACCGAATTCCAGAACGCACCTTCGTAGCGCATCACGCGTCCGCCGAGGCCCACCGCCCACTGGTCGTCGGGGCCCGTCCCCGCCACCGCGAGTGCGACGACGTCGGACAGCGACTCGGGGTTCCAGCCAAAGCGGCTACAGTCGCGGATCTGAAAGCCGCAATCCGCGCCGCATGAGACCGAGCCCGCATCGAAGCCGATCGCCACGCACGTCTTGCTCGTCGGGCCATCACAGAGCTCCGGACCGTTCACGTCGTCGTCACCGCAGCGGCCGCCGCCGCAGCCCGACGTGGCCGAGCGATCCCACAGACACGCCGGCGTGCAGCGTAGCCCTTCGGGTGCGTACCAACCGATGGTCAGGCACGTCGCCGCGTCACCGTTGTCATCGAGGCCGAGGTTCGTGCCGTCGCACTCCTCGGTGGTCGTCACGAAGCCGTCACCGCAGAAGAACGTCTCGCACGCACCATCGCGGCATGCGCCCGGGGCGCCATCGAGGTTGCAGTCGTCACCCTCGACCTTGCCGTCGCACGCCGTGAGCTGATCGGGCAGCAAGCAGCGGTGCTGGTCGATATCGCACTGATAGCCCGCCGGACACGTCGTGCCGTCGGCGCAGGTCACGGATGCCGAGTCGACGCAGCCCACCAGGAGCGCGAGGAGGGCGAAGCGCGTCACCAGCTCCCTCCCAGCGACAGCACGGCGCCTTGCCCATTCGCGACCGGCGCGACCTCGGGATACACGGTCCGCCCGCGATTCAGGTACAGCATCACGCCGCCGGTCAGGATCACTGCCGCCCCCGTGATCGCCGCACTCACGCCGATCCCGCTCTTCAGCCTCGCCCCCGAGCGCATGTCGTCGATGCCCGCGAGGTCCTGCGGCGTGCAGTTGCCCGCGCACATGGCCGCGACGAGCGCGTCGTACGAGTCCATCTGGTCGCTGGCGAGGAGCTGGAACATCACCCCCGTCCCGACGAGCACGGCGCCCCCGCCCATCACCGCGAAGGGCACGTACGTCTTCCACCGATGCACGATCACCGCGCCCTGCTCCACGGGCACGAGGTTGATATCGATCGACTTACCCTCGCCGCCGACCACGACGACCTCGACCGACTTCGGTAGATGGCCGTCCTTCGTACCGACGAGCGAATGCGAGCCAGCAAGCACCCGACGCTTCTCGGTGACGGGACACGTGCCGATGGCTTCCCCGTCGAACAGGAGCTTCACGCCGGGCTGCGAGCACTGGACGACGACGTCGCCGATCTGCGTCGAGAGCAACTTCTGGTAGCCGAGCGCTTCGCTGTAGAGGCCCTCCTCGAAGGGCGCCTCGCCGTAGCGCAGCGCGAGCTCGAGGTTCTTCGCCGCGTCGAGGTTGCGCCCGAGCTGGATCTCGCAGCGCACCATGTTGAAGCGGATCGCCGGGTGATCCCAGACCGCGACGGCCTGGCCATACGCCTCGAGCGCCTCGATGTACTTCTTTTCGAGGAAGAGCGCGTTGCCCTGGTCGAGGAGCACCTGTGCGCGCGCCTTCTGATCCTCGGTCACACCATCCGCCCATGGGGTGTCCGCCGTGGCGGTCGAAGTCGCGAGGGCCAGGAGAAGCACCACAACCGCAACGCGCCCCATCGTCAGTCAGTATCCGTGATCTCGTTCTTGATGCGCGGCAGGAGCATCACGAAGTTGCAGGGCTTCAGCCGGTGGTCGAGCTGCGGGATGAGGATCTTCTCGAGAGCGGTGCGCACGCCACCTGTCGAGCCGGGCAGCAGAAACACGTACGTCTGCCCACACAGCGCGCCCTCGGCGCGGCTCTGGATCGTCGACGTCGCGATCTCCTGGTAGGAGATCCAACGAAATAGCTCGCCGAAACCGGGGATGGGCTTGGTGATCAGCGGCGCCAGCGCCTCGGGCGTGACGTCGCGGGGGGTGACTCCCGTCCCGCCTGTGCTGATGATCACGTCGACGCCTGGGTCGGCGATCCACGTCGCGAACTGCGCGCGGAGCTTCAGCTCGGAGTCGATCACGATCTCGCGCGCGACAACCTTGTGGCCCACCTCCGTCAGCCGATCGACGATCAGCTGCCCCGAGGTGTCCGTCGCGAGCGTGCGCGTGTCCGAGACGGTCAACACCGCCACGTTCACGGGGATGAACTCACGGTCGGCCATTCACACCACGATGTTCACGAGGCGCCCCTTCACGTACACCTCGCGCTTGATGGCCTTGCCCTCGAGGAACGGCTTCACCTTCTCGTCGGCCTTCGCCGCCGCGATGATGTCGGCCTCGGCCGCATCCGGCGAGACCTCCACCTGACCGCGCAGCTTGCCGCCGACCTGCACGCCGATCACCATCACGTCCTTCGCGAGCTTCGCCTCGTCGAACGCCGGCCACGGCTGGTAGGTGATCGAGGTCTGGTGCCCGAGGCGCTGCCAGATCTCCTCGGCGAGGTGCGGCGCGAACGGCGACAGCACCTTCACGAACATCTCGAACCACGCGCGCGGGACGGCCGTCGCCTTGGTGGCCTCGTTCACGAAGACCATCATGTCGGCGATTGCGGTGTTGAACCGCATGTCACCCACGGCCTGCGTGACGCGCTTGATCGCCTGGTGAAGAGCGCGCTCGAGATCGCGATTGTCGGTCGGAGCGGACTCGCTGACCTTCGAGATCAGCGTGTCGGTCTCGGTGTCGACGAGCAACCGCCACGCGCGATCGAGGAAGCGCCGCGTCCCGGCGACGCCGCTCGTCTCCCACTCCACGCCGTCCTCGAGCGGGCCCATGAACAGCTCGTACAGGCGCATCGCATCCGCGCCGTACTCGTTGCACATGTCGTCGGGGTTCACGACGTTGTAGCGGCTCTTCGACATCTTATCGAGCTTGGTCTCGACGGGCAGACCGGTCTCCTTGGCCACCCATTTGCCGTCGCGCTGCTCGACCTCGTGGTCGTGCAGGTACTTCCCCGCGCCGTCGCGGAAGCTCGTCTTGTGGATCATGCCCTGGTGGAACAGGCGCTGGAACGGCTCCTTCGTCGAGACGAGGCCAGCATCGAACAGCACCTTGTGCCAGAAGCGCGCGTACAGGAGGTGGAGCGTCGCGTGCTCGTTGCCGCCGACGTAGAGGTCGACCGGCATCCAGTACTTCTCTTCGTCGCGATCCCAGGCGACCTGGTCATTCGTCGGCGAGATGAAGCGCAAGTAGTACCAGCACGAGCCAGCCCACTGCGGCATCGTGTTCGTCTCGCGCGTGCCGCCCTTGTACGGCAGCCAGTCCTTCGCGCGTGCGAGCGGCGGCTGACCGTCGCGAGTCGGCTTGTACTCGTCGATCTGCGGCAGCGCCACCGGCAGTTCATTCTCCGGCACGAGCTCCACACGACCATCGGGCAGCTCGTACATCGGGAACGGCTCGCCCCAGTAGCGCTGGCGCGAGAACAGCCAGTCGCGCAGCTTGTAGCGCACGCTCTGGCTCCCGCGACCGCGCTCCTCGAGCCACGCGATGATCTTGGTCTTCGCCGCGTCGTTGGAGAGACCATCGAGGAAGCCGCTGTTCACGTGCGGGCCGTCACCGGTGTAGGCCTCGGCCTGCACGTCGGCGCCGCCCTTCACCACCTCGATGATCGGCAGCCCGAACTTCTTCGCGAACGCGTGATCGCGCTCGTCGTGCGCCGGACACGCGAACACCGCGCCGGTGCCGTACGTCGCCAGCACGTAGTCCGCGGTCCATACGGGGATGCGCTGCTCCGTCACCGGATTCACGACGTACGCGCCGGTGAACACGCCGGTCTTCGGGGCATCCGCAGCCTCGGTCGTGCGATCGCGCTCGCTGCGCTTGCCCACCTGCTCGCGGTACGCGGCGACGGCGTCGCGCTGTTCGGGCGTGGTCAGCGCATCGACGAGCGCGTGCTCCGGCGCGAGGACAACATACGTGCCACCGAACAGCGTGTCGGGCCGCGTCGTGAAGACCTCGATCTGGTCAAACTTCACGTTCGCGCCGATCGACTTGCCGATCCAGTCGCGCTGCGCCTTGTACGTGCCCTGCGGCCAGTCGAGGCCATCCAGATCCTCGACGAGTCGATCGGCGTATTCGGTGATGCGCAGCATCCACTGCTTCATCAGCCGCTTCTCGACCGGGTCCCCCGTCTCGATGTACTTGCCGTCGTGCACCTCCTCGTTCGCGAGGACGGTGCCGAGCGCCGGGCAGAAGTTCACCGGAATCTCGGCCTGGTACGCGAGGCCGCGCTTGTGCAGCACCTCGAAGATCCACTGCGTCCACTTGTAGTAGCGCGGGTCGCTCGTCGCGAGCTCGCGGCTCCAGTCGTAGGACAGGCCGAGCTTCTTGAGCTGCTTCTTGAACGTCGCGATGTTGCGCTCGGTGATGACGCTCGGGTGCTCACCCGTGCGCTCGGCGCGCCGCTCCGCGGGGAGCCCGAAGCTGTCCCAGCCCATCACGCGCAGGACGTTGAAGCCCATCATGCGCTTGGCGCGCGCGACGACATCCGTGGCCGTGTAGCCCTTCGGGTGACCGACGTGGAGGCCGTCGCCCGACGGGTACGGGAACATGTCGAGCACGTAGTACTTGGGGCGCGTGCGGTCCGTCGGAGTCAGGAACGTCTGCTCGCGGTCCCAGGTCTCCTGCCACTTCGCGTCGATGGACGCGTGATCGAATCCAGCCATAGGTCAGCTCAGGGCGGCAACGAGCCGCTTCGTGATCTCGTCCGGGTTGCCCACACCATCCACCCGCTTCAGGATCTTCTGCTGCTCGTAGAACGGCACGATCGGCGCCGTCTCCGAGTGGTACTTCTGGATGCGCGTCGTGACGGCCTCGCTCGTGTCGTCCTTGCGGTGCACGAGACGATCGGCGACCTCCGCCGGGGGCGGGTTGTACTTGAGGTGATAGATGGTACCGGTCACTGGATCGGTGCGGCGCCCGACGGCGCGCTCCTCGAGGAGAGCATCCGGCACGTCGATCACGACGACGGAGTCGAGCGCCACGCCCGCTTCCTTCATCGCCTTGTCGAGCGCCTCCGCCTGCGGCCGCGTCCGCGGGAAGCCGTCGAGCATGAAGCCCTTCGCGCAGTCGACCTTCTTGATGCGCTCGAGGATCATCCCGATGACGACCTCGTCCGGAACGAGCTGGCCCGCCTTCATGAAGCGGTCGGCCTCGAGTCCGAGCGGGGTCCCTTCCTTCACCGCCGCCCGGAGCATGTCGCCGCTGGAGATGTGCGGAATCTTGAACGTCTCCACCAGGCGGGCCGCCTGCGTACCCTTGCCCGCCCCAGGCGGTCCGACGAGGATCATGCGCATAGGGGCGCATCCAAACACGCTCGGCCGGGTACGGTCCACCCATGCGGCCGGTGCCCATCGGGTTTCGCGTCATCTCGTACCTCATGGCGGCCCTCCTCGCCGTCTGCGTGGTGCTGCAGTACAACGACCCGGATCCCGTCCCGTGGATGGCGATCTATGGTGCGGGGGCGCTCGTTTCGGCCGCGCTCCCGTCGACGCGGCGCGTGGCCCTCGTCGCGTTGCTGCTCGGCCTCGGGACCGCCGTCTGGGCGCTGGTCCTCCTTGCCGAGGTCTGGGACCAGGTCGGGCTCTCCGACTTCGTCGGACGGATGTCCGAGAAGGGGGGCGCGGTCGAGGTCCAGCGCGAGGCCGGAGGCCTGGGCATCCAGGCGCTGTGGCTCCTCCTCGGCGCCGCCTACCGGGCCCGCCGCGCGTAGCTACGCGCGCAGCATGTCGAGGTGCGGGATGCCGTCGTCGTCGTAGTTGTCCGACGCGCGGACAAAGCCGAGCTGCGTGTAGAACTTCTCGAGGTGCGCCTGGGCGCCGATCCGGATCGGCTGGCCGCCGACGGCCGCGATCCCCCGGCGCATCAGCTCGTAGCCCAGGCCCGCGCCCCGCGCCGATGGCTCGACAATGACGCGCCCGATGCTGACCTCGGGGAACTTCGCGCCCGCCGGCACGATGCGCAGGTAGGCGCCGATCCCGTTCGGGGAGGCCGCCCAGAGGTGCCGCGAGGCCGGGTCCAGGCCGTCGGCATCCGCGTAGAGGCACGCCTGCTCCAGGATGAAGACGCGCTGGCGGAGGGCCAGGATCGCGTACAGCTCGTCGACGGTGAGGTCGTGAAAGGACCGGTCGTGCCACTCCACGCGTGACGATGATACCCTGTAGCCCCATGGCGTCTCGCGTGACCAGCGCGGTGTTGGCGCTGATCGCAGCCGGGCTTCTCGCCACGGCGATCTTCAACCAGCATTGGTGGTCGGGCTTTCCGACGATCGGCGGGGCGACCCGTCACCTGCAGGAGATCCACGTCGGCCCGCTGGGCAGCGAGCTCTGCAACACCGGCGGCGACGGCACCTGCGAGGCCATGCCGATCGCGAGCACGTTCAAGGGCGTCGGCTACATCGTATCGGCGGCCCTCGCGAGCGCCAGCCTCGTCCTGGCATTGCTCGCGGTCCTCGCCCTCCTGCAGCGCGAGGCCCGCCGCACCGTGGCCAAGATCGGCTTCATCGCCGTCGGGGCGAGCGTCGTGGTGTCCGTGACCATGCTCGTGCTGGGACCCACCTTCGACGTCAAGGAAGTGGTCACCGTCCCCATCGGCAAGAGCATCTTCTTCGTCGGCGCGGGTGGAGTCATCGCCATCATCGCGGGCCTCCTCGCCCGACGGCGCCCGCGTTCGATCCAGCTCCGCTCGGCCCCGATCGGCGCCGTGGCGTTCTCCCCCGGGCAGTCGCCGCTCGATCTCATCGCTGGTCTCGAGCCGGGGAGTCCGCCCCCGCATCCCATCGCCTTGCCGTCGCAAATGGGCCCCGGCTCGCAGGCTCCCGGCCTCGTCCAGGTCGGGTTCGGAAACCCGCTCGCGGTTGGTCCGGGCTACGCCTCGCCGGGTGGATTCCGCGTCGATGCCGTCGGTGCGCCCGCGCCGCCCGTCGAAGGCGTCACCGCGCCGATGAACGTCCCGCCGCCCCCGGCGCCGAACTCGTCGTCGTTCGCCGTCGCGCACAATCCCCTCGCCGACGGCCCCTCGCGGTCCTACTCGGCGCCGGCGAATCCGTTCGGTCCGGGCGCCGGCTCGCAGTCGTACTCGGTCCCCAGCCGATCGGGTTCGACGCAGCCGCCTCCCCTGCCACGCCCGAAGCCCGTCACCACCTCGCCCGGCATGGCCGCGCCGCCACCGCCGTCGGACGTGCCGCTCGCGTTCCCTGGTGGCCCGCCGCTCGTCGTCGCGAACCTGCCTCCACCCGCGC
>JALHPV010000126.1 GCA_022842285.1 Kofleriaceae bacterium | reverse complement strand
GACGCGGCTGCGTCGTCGGCGGCGGCGGGGGCGTCGGCGCGGGCGGCGGGGCCGCGCCCCACGAGCCATCGATCCACACCCACTGACCACCGCGCTGCTCCCAGCGACCATCGGTCCAGACCTGCTCGGCCTTCTGACGCTCCCAGTGGCCTGCCGTCCATTGCCACTCGCCACCGTTCCACTGCCACGAGCCCCGGACCCAGATGTAGCCGCGCTTCTGGCCGTAGGTCTCCTCGCGCGGCGCCGGCGGCGCGCTCACCGGGTAGTCGTCCTCCCAGTCGCCGTCGACGCGGTTCCATTCGTTGCCGCGCTGCTCCCAGCGAGCCGAACGCCAGCGCTTGCCGCGCCGCTGCTTCTCCCAGCGACCGTCAACCCAGACGTAGTCGCCGTTCTGCCAGTCCCAGTAGCCGTCGACCCAGACCCAGTTCTTGCCCTTGTTCCGGCGGGGACGATCGTTGCGGCGCTCGGGTGGGCCGCGATCGGGACGGGTCGGAACCACGACCCAGTCGCCGTCGATGCGCACCCACGTGCCACCCCGCTCCTCCCAGCGCGCATCGCGATAGCGATAGCCCGAGCGTTCCTGTTCCCAGCGCCCCGGTTGCCACTCGTAGGCACCGTTACGCCACTCCCAGCTCCCCGAGACCCAGACGTACCCCCGCTTGGCCGCGTGCCGCTCGGCGCGAGGTGACGGTGGGGCCTGCCGCGGCGGCCCCGTGTCCACGGGGGTCTGCACGGGCGGACGCCGCTTGCCCCGGGCGCCGCGATGATCACGAACGACAGGCTGCGCGAACGACTCGGCGATGGGTCCGACGAGCGTGGCGGTCACCAGACCGGCGACCAGCCACAAACTAGATAGGCGAGAACGCATGCTTCCTCCGGGAAATGCGGACGTGGGACGGAGCCTACCGCGATTCATTCATGGGCATGTTACGAAGGGCCGCCGATGGCTGTGGGTGCACGGCTGACATGGTTCGCAGTGGTCGTCGCATGCGGCGGAGGTGAGGATCGTTCGGATCTGGCGCCGACGGAGCTGGAGGCGACGATCTCGTCGCAACTCGGTGCGCGCGCACGCCACCCGATCCACGTGCGCTGCTCGATGGCGCCGCCTCGTTGTGTCGGGACCACCCTCACCGGCCACGTGTTACCGATCGCGTTGGGCGTCGATCGCGGTGCGTGGACGTGGCGGGTCGAGGGCCTGTTCGTGCGCGCGGACGAGGTCGAGGTGCTGGTCCACGGCGCGCTCGACGAGATCGGTGTGACGCGCACCGTGGACTGCGGACCGCGCCTGCGCGTACTGCCGCCCGAGGAGCGCGTGGAGTGCGTGCTCTCCGAGCGCGGCCGCGCGTTCGTCGTCGTGCATGGTGATGGCTCGACGGCGCTCGAGCTCGTGCTGGACCCGGCGGCGGCGGCAGCCCGGGCGACGGAGGGCTCACCCGCCGAGGAGCAGTCACTCGAAGCGGCGTCACACGCGCTCGAAGCCGGAGACGAGGCCGATGCCGAGGAGCAGTGATACGATGACGTCGATGAGGCGCACCGCGTTCGCGGCACTGCTCGCGTCACTCGGGGCGCTCGGGTGCTCCTGCGGCGAGCCGGAGAAGCCGAAGCCCGTGCGGCCGAAGCCAACGCAGGCCCGGCAGGGCACGGTTACCCTGTCGGTCATCGGCACGAACGACCTGCACGGTCAGATCGAGCGCCTCCCGATCCTCGCGGGCTTCGTGCACAACCTCCGCGCGGTCCGCGAGGCCGAGGGCGGCGGGGTGGTCCTGCTCGACGGCGGCGACATGTTCCAGGGCACGCTCGAGTCGAACATCGTCGAGGGCTCGGACATCGTGAAGGCCTACAACGAGATCGGCTACACCGCGGCCGCCATCGGCAACCACGAGTTCGACTACGGCCCCGAAGGGCCCGCGGTCACGGCCGCGACCATCGAAGAGGATCCGCGCGGCGCGCTGAAGGCACGGGCCGCCGAGGCGTGGTTCCCGCTGCTCACCTCGAACATCTTCGACGAGAAGAGCCGCTCGCGCATCAAGTGGCCCAACATGCCGGCGTCGACGCTGGTCGATGTGGCGGGCGTGAAGGTCGGCATCATCGGCGCGACCACCGAGTCCACGCCCTTCACCACGATGCCGGCGAACTTCCTCGGGCTCATCATGATGCCGGCGGGCGCGATGATCACGGCCGAAGCGAAGGCGCTGCGCGAAGCGGGGGCGCAGGTGATCCTGGTGGCGGCGCACATCGGTTCGATGTGCGACCACTTCGAGAAGCCAACGGACCTCTCGTCGTGCAAGCAGGACGAGGAGCTCTTCAAGGTCATCAGCGATCTGCCGTCAGGCCTCGTCGATGTGATCGTGGCCGGCCACACCCACGCGGGCATGGCGCACCGGGTCAACGACATCGCCGTGATCGAGTCGTACTCGTCGGGGCGCGCGTTTGGTCGGGTCGATCTGCGCATCGCGCCGGATGGTCACGTGACGGCCTCGAAGATCCTGCCCCCGCAACCGATGTGCGGCGCCGAGATCGAGGATGCCCTCGTGCCGATCGCGCAGTGCACGCCGCCGGTCTACGAGGGCAAGCCGGTCATCGCCGACAAGGTCGTCCTCGGCATCGCGAACGTCGCGCTCAAGCGAGCGGGCGAGCGCCGCTCCGAGAAGCTCGGCGTCACCCTCACCGGACCGATCACGAAGTCGTACGGCAGCGAATCGGCCGAGGGGAATCTGTTCACGGACCTCATGCTCGTGGCCCAGCCCGGCACGCATGTCGCGGTCACCAACGGTGGCGGTCTGCGCGCCGACATGCCGGCGGGCGAGCTCACGTACGGGCAGCTCTTCGAGGCCATGCCGTTCGACAATCGCTTCGCCATCGTCGACGTGAAGGGCTCGCACCTGCGCAAGCTCGTGAGCGGGAACCTCCAGCGCGGGGGCGGCATCCTCTCGTGGAGCGGCCTCACCGCGAAGGCCCGCTGCAAGGGCAGTGCGATCGACCTGGCGATCACCGTCGGAGGCAAGCCGCTCGACGAGGCGAAGTCCTACAAGCTCGTCACCAGCGACTTCCTCGCCTCCGGTGGCGACGGGCTCATCGGGCGCCTCAAGCTGCCCGAAGGCTCGGTCGAGTTGAAGAACGAGATCATTCGTGACTCCATGGCCGACATCCTGCGGTCCTGGAAGGGCACGGCGCGCGCGACGGTGGACCCAGCCAAGCTGTACAGCTCGTCGGCGCGACGCCTCGATTTCGAAGGTGAACGCCCGGTACGTTGCGGCTCGGCCGGCAACTCCGAGCCCAGAAGCAGGGATCCCGAAGATTAATGACCGACGCAGTTTGGAGTCCGACGTCCTGGCAGTCGCGCGCGGCCGCGCAGCAAGCCGTCTACGGTGATTCCGCCGCCCTCGCTCGCACCCTCGAGGAGATGGGCCGCCTGCCGCCGCTCGTCACGTCATGGGAGATCGAGCGGCTTCGCAATGACCTCGCGCGGGCCTCGCGGGGCGAAGCGTTTCTGCTCCAGGGCGGCGATTGTGCCGAGAGCTTTGATGACTGCCGCGCCGAGCCGATCGCCGCGAAGCTGAAGATCCTGCTGCAGATGTCCCTGGTGCTCGTGCACGGCACGCGCAAGCCGGTGATCCGCATCGGTCGTATCGCCGGTCAGTACGCGAAGCCGCGCTCCACCGACCACGAGACGCGCGGTGACGTCACGTTGCCGGCCTACCGCGGCGACCTCGTGAACCGCGATGCCTTCACGTCGGCCGATCGCGAGCCCGATCCGATGCTGATGCTGCGCGCGTACGAGCGGGCCGCGCTCACGCTCAACTTCATCCGCGCGCTGACCGACGGCGGCTTCGCCGACCTGAACCACCCCGAGTACTGGGATGTCTCCTTCGCCAAGGACAGCCCCAAGGCCGCCGAGTACGAGGAGATCGTGCGTGGCATTCGCGAGTCGCTCGACTTCGTCTCGGCCATCACCGGCGTCGAGAACGAGGTCCTGCGCCGCGTCGAGCTCTACACGTCGCACGAAGCACTCGCGCTGCCGTACGAGCAGGCCCAGACCCGGCAGGTCCCGCGCCGCACCGGCTGGTACAACCTCTCCACGCACTTCCCGTGGATCGGCATGCGCACCGCGCAGCTCGAGGGTGCGCACGTGGAGTTCCATCGCGGGATCGAGAATCCGCTCGGCATCAAGATCGGACCTGCGATGACGAAGGAGTGGCTCATCGGCCTCCTCGACGCGCTCGATCCACAGCGCATCCCCGGCAAGATCACGCTCATTCACCGCATGGGAGCGGCCGGCGTGCGCGAGAAGCTGCCGCCCATCATCGAGGCGGTTCGCTCCGTCGGGCGCACCGTGCTCTGGGTCTGCGACCCGATGCACGGCAACACCGAGACCGTCGCCGGCGGCATCAAGACGCGTCGCTTCGACAACATCATCAGCGAGCTCGAGCAGTCCTTCGCGCTGCACAACGAGCTCGGCTCGCGCCTCGGCGGCGTTCACGTCGAGCTCACGGGCGAGAACGTCACCGAGTGCATCGGCGGCGCGCGCGGCCTCATCGAGTCGGACCTCGAGCGGGCCTACAAGTCACGCGTCGATCCCCGCCTCAACTACGAGCAGGCCCTCGAGGTCGCGCTCCGCCTCTCGAAGCACCTGCGCGCGAATCGCTAGTCCGGATAGGGCCTGTCCCTGAAGTCGATGGTCGGTGGTGGTCAACGGCGACGGCGACGTTGAACGTTGTCGATGACGAGGGCGGACAGCGTCGACGTGACGCAACCGGAGCGTGAAGCGGCTGATACCCCCGGCCCGCCCGACGGACACGGGCCGACGCGGGCCATCACTAGAAGCGGCCTGTGGCCGTGAAGCCCGCGAAGTCGGGGCCGAGCGCGGGGGCGAAGGCGGTGGCGGTCGCTTCGCCCGTCCTCGGTGCCGTCAGGTACACGATGGCGCCGGTGGCGATGAGGGCGAGGCCAATGCCGACCACGGTGGTCGCCTTGTACTTGAGGTCGGAGTCGGCCTCGTCGCGCCGCGTGGCGAGCGTGATCGGGTCGCCGTTCTCGTCGAGATCGACGTACCCCTCGGGGTCGGCATTGAACCGGTCGATACGGTCCTCGTAGCGGTTGCGAATGTGGAGAGCGTAGAGAAAGCCGCCGGCGACCGTGAGCAGCCCTCCGCCGGCGAGGCCGACGCCGATGAGCTTGGTGCGACGGCCGCGCATGTCGGGATCGAGGACGATGGCGATGGTTCCGGCGTCGCGGCCCTCGACCGGCGTGAGCTGGAGGCGAAACGGCTTGTAGCCGGCGGCGGTCGCTTCGACGACCGAGTCGGAGTCGACTTCGATGCGGCTGTAGTCGGTGGAACTGACCAGGCGCCCATCGACCTTGACCTCGACGCCCGCAGGCGCACCTGACACATCGATGCGCGCGAGCGCGACCTTGGCCGCGAGCTCGACGGTGTACTGCTCGGCGGCGGCCTTGTAGTCCGGGGGAAGCTGCTGCTCGGCGGCGAGGGCTTGCGCGCGCCGGAACCAGACGAGCGACGTGGCGTACTTGCCGAGCCGCTCGTAGCAGAGGCCGAGGTTCAGGATGATGCCGGGGGCCGTCGGATCGAGCGCGACGGCCGCGTTGAACTTCGCACACGCGCCGGCGGCGTCGTTTTCACCGAGGAGCGCGCGGCCCTCGAGGAAGAGCCTGTCGGCCTCGGGAGACTCGGCGTGGGCGGCGCGAGATAGCGCGCCGAGCACGAGGAGCGTGACCGCGCCGCACCGCATTCAGAAGCTCCCGAATGCGGCGACGCCGCCCCCGTCGGGGCTGATGGTGGGCGCGACCTGGATGGGGCCCGTGCGTTCGCCCGTGACCCAGAGATAGCCACCGACGACGAGAGCCCCGACACCGATGGCGCCCACGATCGTACCGACGGTGCCGAGTTGCCGCGCGCTCTCGACCTCGACCTGACCCTCGCCCAGACACTCGTTCATGGCGTTGCAGGGCGGCGGCTGGCCCTCGAACTGGGCGTCGTATCGCGACTTGGCCCAGAAGCCGAGGCCCACGCCGACGGTGAGCGCGGCCGCGCCCGAGACGACGGTGATGCGGCCGATCGTGCGGCGGCTCGACTTCACCACCGGCAGAGCAAGGGGCGGGATCTCGAGCTGCTGCGACTCGCGTTGCGCGATCTGAAGCGTCGTCTCGTAGGTCAGCCGGCCGGGCGCAGAGACCGAGATCTTGCGGATGCCAGGATCGAGGGCGATCGCCGCGATCTTCAGGGAGCCGTCGAGCGGGATGAGGCGGTCGTCGATGCGGAGCGAGGTGCCGGGCGCGGGCGCCTCGACGAACGTGATGTCGAGATGCGGAACGAGCGGGCGCAGCGGTGCGAGGTGCTCCTCGGCGGCGGCGATGTACGCCGGGAGGTTCTGTTCCTTCGCGCGGTCGACCGCTTCTTCGTACTTCTCGACGGCCGAGGCGACGCGACCGAACTTCTCGTCGCAGAGCGCGACGTTCAAGAGCGTCCCGAGCGCCTGAGGGTTGTACGCGAGCGACTCTGCGAACTTCGTGCACGCGGCGCCGAGGTTCGTGTCTTTCAGCGCCTGCGCCTCCGCGAAGAGCGCATCCGCGCGTGGGATGTCGACATCTGCGCGCGCGGACGCGGCGACCGTGAGCAGGGCGGCAACGAGGAGCGAGCGAGTCATTGCTTCGGCGGGCGCGGGGTACCGAACGGATCGACCGCGGGGGGTGGCTTCGTCGGGGGCGGTGGCTTCACCTCGGGCGGCGGCGGGGCCTCGGGCGGCTTCGTCTGCGTCTGGAGCTTGCCGGTCTTCTTGTCCCTGATCGGCTTCTTCTTCTTGTCCGTCACGTCGGCAGGCGGCGCGGCGCTGCCGGTGTCGGCGGGCGGGGCGCCGCTGCCGGCGTCGGTGGGAGGCGCGCCACTGCCCGGGTTCGCCGGTGGGGGCGGGGTCGTGGGGGGCGGCGGGACCGGTCGCGGCTGGGGCAGCGGCGCGAAGTCGGTCTCCGGTGGGGTGGCGCGCATATCGACGGGCGCGGTGCCGTTCGAGACGGTCGCCGGCTGCGGGCGCTCCCGATCGCCGCCCCCGAGGGCGACCGCGAGGGCGATGCCGAGTCCGAGGACGGCGACGCCACCGATGATGACACCCCGGCGGCGCGGCTTGCGCGCGTACGCGAGCTGGCTCGAGATCGAGGCGGCGGGGGCCGAGCGCTCGCGATGCGTGTGGGCCGCCTGGACGATGCCCGAGCTCACCGGAGCCGTCACCGCGGCCACGGGCGTGAATCGCGGCATCATCGGATTCGACGGATACGAGCCCATGTCCCATTCGCCGCCACTGCGTCGGCCAAGCATGCGCGCCATTCGTTCGACGAGCCGGTTCGCCTCGTGCGGATCCTGGGCGAACGGGACGAGATCGCGACCGAGCTCCGCCATCGAGGCGTAGCGTTGCTCCGGCATCTTCGAGAGGCAGCGCAGCACGACGGTCTGGAGCGCCGGCGGGGTGTTGCGCATCGGGGCGGGCGGATCGACCGCGACCTTCACGCACATCTCGGAGAAGCTCTCGGCCTCGAACGGACGGTGACCTTCGAGTAGCTCGTACAGCACCGTCCCGAGCGACCAGATGTCCGTGCGCCCATCGACCTGGCGGGCGGAGCGCATTTGTTCGGGGGACATGTACGCGGGCGTGCCGAGGAGCGACTGCGTTTGCGTCAGCTGCATGTCGACGCCCGAGGCCATCTTCGAGATCCCGAAGTCGAGGACCTTCACGAGCGCGGTGCCGTCGGGGCGCCACGTGACGAACAGGTTCGTCGGCTTCACGTCGCGATGAACGATGCCGAGGGAGTGCGCTTCCGCGAGCGCCTCGCAGGTCTGGAGCACCATCTCGACCGCCCACGGCATGGCGACCGTGCCGCGCTGATCGAGCATCTGCCCGAGGTCCTGGCCCTCGAGAAACTCCATGACCATGTAGGGCAGGCCGGTCTCGAGCTTGCCGTAGTCCGAGACGCGCGCGACGTACTCGCTCTTCAGCTTCGACGCGTTCTGCGCTTCGCGAAGGAAGCGCTCGACCGCATCGGCGTCGCCGGCAACGTCCGCGCGCAGGAGCTTCAACGCCACCTGCTCGTTCAGATCGATATGCGTACAGCGCGCGACGATGCCCATGCCGCCGTGTCCCAGCACCTGCTCCACGCGGTACTTGCCGAGCAGAACTTGCCCGGTGCTGATGCCCGAATCAGCCGGTCTCGGCGTCTGCCCCACGTAGCAAAAATGGTAGCCCCTCCGAGGAGATGGATCAACGCGGGCTTGCTGTAGGCCTACGTGCGTCGGGTCTCTCGCTGACGTGGAGCAGGAACGCGCACTGGCGCGCAGTCGCGTGGAGCAGATCGAAGCGCCCCGATGCGCCCCCGTGGCCCGCGTTCATGTTGACCTCCATCACGAGCAAGTTGTCGTCGGTCTTCAGCGTCCGCAGCTTCGCGACGTACTTCGCCGGCTCGAAGTACTGGACCTGGCTGTCCCAGAAGCCGGTGGTGACGTACATCGAGGGGTACGCGCCGGCCGCGAGGTTGTCGTACGGCGAGTAGCCGAGCAGATAATCGTAGAAAACTTTGTCAGCGGGATTACCCCATTCTTCGAACTCGATGGTGGTCAAAGGAATCGACGTGTCGAGCATCGTGGTCACGACATCGACGAACGGCACCTCGCTCACGATGCCGCGGTAGAGATCGGGACGCAGGTTCGTGATGGCGCCCATCAAGAGCCCGCCGGCACTGCCGCCGATCGCGAAGACCTGATCTCTCGCCGCGAGCTTCTGCGCGACGACGTATTCGCTCGCGGCGATGAAGTCGGTGAACGTGTTCCGCTTGTTCAGGAGCTTGCCGGCCTCGTACCAGGCGCGTCCCAGCTCCTGCCCACCCCGCACGTGCGCCGTCGCGATCACCCAGCCGCGGTCGAGCAAGCTGAGGTTGGGCGCGTAGAAGTACGGATCGCTGGAGCTGCCGTACGCGCCGTACGCCATCATCAGTACGGGGGCCGTGCCGTCGCGCGGGGTCGTCTTCTTGTAGACGACCGAGATGGGCACCTGCGCGCCATCGGGGGCCGCCGCATGCAGGTACTCGCTCGTGTACTGCGTCTCGTCGTAGCCGGGCACGGGCGCGGTCTTGAGGAGGGTGCGGGTGCCGCTCGCGAGGTCCTGCTCGTACGTGGAGCTGGGCGTGACGAGCGAGTCGTAGTCGAAGCGAGCTCGCTTCGTCTTCGGGTCAGACTGCGGATGCACGCTCATCGAGTAGGTCGGATCTTTCGCTTCGATGAAGTACGGCGCGCCCTTGGTTGGCACGATGCGCACCTTCTGGAGCCCGCCGGTCCGGACCGTCGCGGCGAGGAACGTGTCGTAGACATCGAAGTCCTCGATGAACATGTCGTCGCTCGCGGCGACGACGTCGCGCCAGCGCGTGGGATCCTTCTGCGCACCGGGCGCGATCTCGACGATGCGGAAGTTCTCGGCGTCCCGGTTCGTCAACATCACGAAGCGCTTGCCGAGGTGCTCGAGCGAATACTCGTGATCCTCCGCGCGCGGAATGAACACCACCGGCTTGCTCGTGGGGCGCTTGGCATCGATCAGCAGCGTCTCGGTGCTGGCCGTCGCGCTGCTGGCGATGATGATGTACTGCTCGGACTTCGTCTCACCGATGCTGACGGAGAACTCCTCGTCGGTCTCCTCGAACACCACACTGGTGGTCCCGCCGATCGGATGCCGCAGCACGCGATCCTCGCGCAGCGTCGTCGCGTCCTTGCCGACGAGAAATAGCGTCTTGTTGTCGGGGGCGATCAGCACACTGCCGTCGAGATTCGGCTCGGTATCGGCGAGCATGGCGCCCGTCTTCAGATCCTTCACGTGCAGCACGTACTGGCGCCGCCCCACCGTGTCATCCGTCCACACCAGCAGCTTGTCGTCGCGCGAGACATCGACGCCGCCGATCTCGAAGAACTCGTGCCCCGCAGCGAGGACGTTGCCGTCGAGCAGCACCTCTTCCGCCGCGTCGAGCGTGCCCCGCTTGCGGGCGTAGATCGGGTACTGCTTCCCGGTCTCGTAGCGCTCGTAGTACCAGTAGCCGTGGTCCCAGTCGGGGACGCTCGTGTCGTCCTCCTTGACCCGCGCGCGCATCTCGGCGAACAGCGTCGCCTCGAGGTCCCGCGTCGGCGCCAGGACGGCCTCGCGATACGCATTCTCCGCCGCGAGATACGCCCGTACCTCCGGGCTCTCCCGCGTGTCGTCGCGGAGCCAGTAGTACGGATCGTCGCGGGTCCCGTGCGGCGACACGACTTGATGGGGCTTGCGCGCGGCGACGGGGGGCACCGGGCCCGCCGGGACCACCGCGACGGCGGCGTCGACGGGCGGCGTCGGGGAGGGGCCGATCGGCGCGGTCGGCTGCGGCCCCGAGCACGCAGCCACGACGGCAAGCGCGAGCGGCAGGTGGAGGGAGCGGCGCACGTCGTTAGTGCGAGATCTGGTGGATCTTGAGGGCGTTCGTGGAGATGCCGGAGCCGATCGGCATCGCCATCGTGATGAGGACGTTCTCGCCGGGCGAGGCGAGGTTCCGCTCGATGAGGGTGCCCTCCACGCGGTCGAGGAGCTCCTCGATGGTGGCCGTTGGACCCATGAGAACCGGCGTCACCCCCCACACGAGCGCCATCCGTCGGTAGGCGACCTCGTCGGTGGTGAGGCAGATGATGTTGGCCTCGGGGCGGTACTCGCTGACGAGGCGGGCCGCGCCGCCGGACTCGGACACCACGACGATGGTCTTCATCTTCATCTCCCGGGCGGCCGTCATCGCGGCGTGGGCGATGGCGTTCGTGGAGGTGGCGAGCTGGAGGGCGGGCATCTCGATGTTGGCGCGGTAGTAGGCGCTCTTCTCGATCTCGTCGACGATGCGCGCCATCGTGCGCACGGCCTCGACGGGGTGCACGCCCGAGGCGGTCTCGCCGGACAGCATCACGGCGTCGGTCGCGTCGAGGACGGCGTTGGCAACATCGGAGGCTTCGGCGCGCGTCGGTCGCGACTGCGTGATCATCGACTCGAGCATCTGCGTCGCGGTGATGACGATCTTTCCGCGCTTGTTGGTCTCCTCGATGATGCGCTTCTGCCAGAGCGGCACCTTCTCGGGGCCCATCTCCACGCCGAGGTCACCACGCGCCACCATGATGCCGTCCGACACGTCGATGATCTCGCCGAGGCGTTCGAGGGCCTGTGGCTTCTCGATCTTGGCGATGACGGGAATCGACACGTTATCGACGGTCAGCAGGCGCTTGGCCTCGATCACGTCCTCGGCACGGCGCACGAACGACAGCGCGACGAAGTCGACGCCCAGGCGCAGCGCGAAGCCGATATCCGTCCGGTCCTTTTCGGAGAGGGCAGGGGCCGAGACATCGACGCCGGGCAGGTTGATGCCCTTGTTGTTCTTCAGCGTCCCGCCCTGGACGACCACCGTGGTCACGTCGGTGGCCGTGACGTTTGTCACCGCGAGCGAAAGATATCCGTCGTCAAGAAGGATCTGGTCGCCCGGCTTCACGTCCCGCGGGAGCATCGAATAGGTCGTCGAAACCCGCTTCTCGTCGCCCATCACCGTGGGATCGATGGTGATCGTGAACTCGGCCCCGGGGCGCAGCTCGACCGAGCCGTTGGTGAACCGGCCGGTGCGGATCTTGGGGCCCTGGAGGTCGAGGAGGGCCGCCACCGCCTTTCCGCGCTTGTCAGCCTCGGACCGGACGATCTGCAACATCCTCGCGTGATCTTCGTGACTGCCGTGCGAGCAATTGAGCCGGGCGACGTTCATTCCGGCGTCGATGAGCTCGCCGATCTTCTCGGGCGAGGACGAAGCCGGACCCAGGGTGCAGACGATCTTGGCGCGAGGCATGAGTCGGTGTATCAAGGCCGCCGATGCTTCGTCGAGTGGCCTTGGTTCTCGCGATCGCTGCCGTGGGTTGCACGGTCGATCAGCAGGAGCCCAATCTCGTCGGGCAGGACATCCGCCTGACGTTCATCCACACGTCAGATATCCACTCGCGGCTGTTCCCGTACACGTTCCGGCCGGTGTCGTTCGACCAGGCCGACGGGCTGACGGTGTCGTCGGCGCCGTACGGCGGGATCGCGCGCATGGCCACGATCGCGAAGAAGATCCGGGCCACCTCGAACCGCTCGCTGTGGCTCGATAGCGGCGACTGCTTCCAGGGGGCGCCCATCTTCAACCTGTTCCGGGGCGAGGCGGAGATGCGGTCGCTGTCGCTCGCCGGCATGGACGGCGCGGTCCTCGGTAACCACGAGTTCGATCTCGGCGCGCGGAACCTGTTCGAGCAGATCGACAACTGGGCGACGTACCCGGTGCTCGCCGGCAACTACGCCTGGGACGATCCACCCGCGGGGGCGGTCGGTCCGGATGGGCGCTCGTTGCGCGACGTGATCGCGCCCTTCGCCCTGTACAACGAGAAGGGCCTGAAGATCGGCGTGATCGGCATGGGGAACACCTCCACCATCACGTCGATCTATGAAGGCGGCAACTCCCTCGGCTTCCGTCCCATCGCCGAAGAGGACGCGCTGTCCGCGTGGGTCTCGATCGTGCGGCCGATGGTCGATGTCGTCGTCGTCGTCAGCCACCTCGGGCTCGAGGAGGACGAGGACGTCACGGCCTCGCAGGTCTCCGATCCGAACGAGACCTTCTCCGAGGGCACGCTCTCCGGTGTCGACCTCATCCTTGGCGGTCACCTCCACATCGTCACCGACCCCCCCAAGCTCATCCCGAACGATGACAAGGGCAACCAGACGATCCTCGTCCACTCGGGCGCGTTCGCGAAGTTCGTCGGACGCCTCGATGTGACGGTGCGGGTCGGCAGCAACAACGCGGACCCCGAGCGCCGCAGCCGGATCACTGCCTTCACCTTCGACAACATCCCGGTGAACACCCGTGATTGCGGCGGCCGGCCGTGTATCCCCGAGGATCCGGAGGTGGCCAACCTCATGTGGCCCTATTCGGTGCGGGTGAATCAGGAGATCGATCTGAACGGCGTCTTCGCGTACATCGCGCCGACGACGCCGTCCGAGAACTTCCGCATCACGCGCAACGATTCCTCGGGGGGCGACAGCCAGCTCGGTAACCTCGTCGCCCGGTCCATGCAGCTCCAGGGGGCCGTGCAGGCCGAGTTCGCGCTCACGAACTCGCTCGGCATCCGCGCCGACTTCGACCAGGGCCGCTTGACGACCGAGCAGATGTTCAACGTGTTCCCGTTCGAGAACTCGATCACGGTGATGTACCTGTCCGGCGCCGAGGTGCAGGAGATGCTCGACTTCGTCGCGCGCCGCTCCTCCGAGCGCGGCTGCCGCACGCAGGCGCAGGTCTCGGGCATCGCCTTCGACATGGTGTGCAGCGGTCCGAACGGCCCGCGGGCCGAGAACATCGCCATCGGCGACCGCTGCCGCGGCGACAACCCCAACGGGCCGATCGACTACACGCGCTGCTCCGCCATGCAGCCCCAAGCGCTCTACCGCGTCGCCGTGAACGACTACATCGCGGCCGGCGGCTCGGGCTTCGAGGTGCTGAAGCGCAACACCACCAAGCAGGACACCGGCGTGTCCCTGCGCGACGCTCTGCGCACGTACCTCAACACCCGCACGACCTGCACCGACCAGGTCGACATGCAGGTCGAGCCGCCCATGCTGGTCACCCAGCGGTACGGCGACATCTCGTGCCTCGACGAGACCGTCGAGGCGCACGACGGCCGCATTCGCCCGGTGTTCAAATGAAGCAGCTCTGCCTCCTCCTCCTCGTCACGGCCGCCTGCACCGAGGACCGTCCCGGCATCACCGGGACGCAGTCGCTCGAGGTGACGCTGCTGTTGCCGACGGATCCAGGCAACGTCGACAATCGCTTGTCCGACGCGGAGCGCGAGGTGAAGTTCAGCGTCCGCGCGCTGAACGCCGAGGGCGAGCTCGGTACCGACTTCACCGACGAGGTCCGCGTGTACGCGCAGTTCCTCGGCACGCTCACGCCCGAGCTCTCGGATCAGCCGCTCCTGCGGTTCGACGTCACGAACGGCGAGGCCGCCGAGCAGACCGTCGTACTGCCGCCGTCGGTCCTCGGCCCGACGACGGTCTGGATCGACAACGGCAAGGGCATCGGCAGCCAGTACGAGGCGGGCCCGATCACCGGGACGTCCCCAACGCTCTGGTACGCCGATCCGTTCATCACCAACATCCAGACGCCCCGTGACGAGATGGGCCTCGATGCCCTCGCGATCTCGCCTCTCACCGACAAGCAGGTCAGCGTGTCGTCGTCGCGGCACGGCGCGAACGGCCGCCTCGTCGTCACGAGTACGTACGCGCAGGGGTACACGCTGAGCGATGCGCTGTGCCGGGACGCGAACGGCACGCCGCCGTGCACGGCGGAGGCCTACGACCACCTCCTCATCTTCTCGTTCTCCGCGCCGCGCGACCAGATGGGAAATCTGCTCACGATCGGCCGCACGGTCGAGCGCTTCACGGGCGGCGTCGTCGAGTTCAACGAGCTCACCGAGATCGGCTTTCCGCGCACGTATGCCACCGACGAGGCGGCGGACCCGGCCCGCGTGCCGGCGCCCGTCACGTTCGATCCGGCATGGTTCGGCCCGCTCAATGATCCGAATGGCGTGATCAACTTCGAGCGCAACGAGTCCGGCCTCATCAGCGTGGCGAACGCCATCGTGTGCGAGCTCGACGATAGCTACGAGCGCTTCCAGCAGTGGAAGATCGACCCGGCGGGTGGGGCCAACTGCGGCACCGGCCGCGTGCTCTCCGTGTTCACCGCCGGTAGCTCGTTCACGACCGACCCGGCGACCCTGGTCGGCACGACGCTCTCGAATGTCACGGGGATCCTGCGTCCCGCGTTCCGGAACTGGATCCTGTATCCCCGCGATGCAGCCGACATCACGTTGTAGTAGGAAGGCCAGCAAGATGTGGAAGAAGCTCGTCGTCGGGGCCCTCGTGGTGGTCCCAAGCTTGGCGCTCGCGCAGCCAGGCAGTCCGGCTGATGGCGAGCCCACTGGCACGCAGCCCCCGCAGAGCGACTCGAGCGCCGACGATGCGCGCATCAAGGAGATCGTCGATCGCGAGCTGGCCCGCGTGCTCACCGAGCGGGCCGCGAAGGAGGCCGCCGAGGCCGCCGCGAAGGAAGCCGCCGCCAAGGAGACCACCCCGGCCACCCCGGACGAGGCCCTCACCGGCAACAGCGGCTTCATGGATACCCGCCTCTCGTTCACCCTGACGCACGAGAACATGCTCGCGAAGCCGGGCGAGACGATTCCGTCGGCCCCGGGCCTGCGCTTCGGCGTCCCGAACTCGCTGGGCGTCCTCTTCTTCGACAACTACGACACGCGGTTCTCGGGCTTCGAGACGCTGACGCACGCCGTCGCGTACCGGCGCTACAACAAGGATCACCTCGAGGTCGAGGGCTCGTTCGTCCTCCGCATCAACGAGCTATCCGAGAACAACATCGCGCTGTCCGACGCCGGCTCGTACATCACGGTCTCGAACTGGAAGGATCCAACACACAAGGATCCCACGCGCATCAGCCTCACCGCGTTCCCCGTCTCGTCCGATCGTTTCCGCCTCGGCTACTCGTACCGCCTCTCGTGGGGTGGCTCGCCCGAGTACCGGCGCAGCAGGTCGTCGACCCCGGGCGCCAAGCTCCAGTACGACTTCAATGGAGGCTATGCCTTCCTCGGCGCGAAGACGGGCACGGTCGTCGACCCGACGACCAACGAGCTCCGGGGCCACGGCGCCGGGCTCGGCGGCTTCGGCGTCGATGCCAGCGACATGGTGCGCCTCGAGCTGCAGGGTGGCTTCTTCGACCGCGGGTTCCTGGAGAAGGAAGACGTCAAGGATCAGCGCAATTACCTGTTCGGCGGGTCGGCGCAGATCACGATCCACAAGGACACGCCGATCCGGTCGTCGATCGACTACCGGCTCTACAAGTTCAACAACGAGCGCGTCGCGGGACTCTTCGACCCCGAGAAGTACCCCGGCGGCGTGTCATGGCTCGTGCAGGCCGAGGCCACGGCCATGGGCCAGACGCTGAAGGACCCGGACGGGGTCGGTGACACGGTGGTGCAGACCGGCTTCGCCGGCGACGTCAACGTGCGCGTGAAGATCGACCGCGTTCGCCTGCGCCTCGATATCTCGTACCGCGATCTCGCGTTCATCCTCCACAGCCAGCCCAGCCTGCCGCCGTACGTCGACTTCTCGAGCGACTACGACGTGAAGCCGAACTTCTTCGCCGCCCTCGGCGTCGACAAGAACTGGAACGATTTCCTGACGCTCGGCCTCATCGTGGGCATCGACCGCCCGGCCTCCCTGGCGAGCGACAAGGGCATTCCGGGCGTGACGGAGACCGAGCGCTCGACGGCTGTCTTCCGCAACAACAACATCGACACGCTGATCTCCATCCTTCCGGCGGGCGAGACCACGGTCCCGCAGATCGCCACCAAGATCACGGCCAAGCTCGACTTCGGCCGTGTCTTCACCACCCTCTTCGAGCTCTTCTACGTGCGGGACGACAATGTGACCACCTACCAGCGCGATCCCGCCTGCGCGGAGGATCCCGACTTCTGCAACTTCCAGTACGTGTTCGGAAACGCGAACCAGCTCGGCTTCAACGCCACGCTCCAGGCGCGTTTCTAGCCACACAAAGCACTCCGGATTGACTCCGGAGGGCCCCGTGAGTTTTGCCCGGCGATCGGGCTTGTCGACGGGAAAACAGGGCTAGACTCGGTCTCCCGCCGGTATGTCTGTTGTCGCCCATACGGTTGCCTGGGTCTCTGAACTGTTCGCGAAGATCGTGAACGGGCTCAAGGATCTGGGGACCGTGGCGATGATGCTCGCGGGCTTCGGCTGCCAGTCAGGCTCCGTTGAAGCTGCCTCCGCGATGGGGACAGAACCCGTCGTGGAAATGAAGCCGATTACGCCGGATGCCGGCGTGGTCGAGACCGGTCCCAAGCTGCTCGGGACGTTCGACATGACCTTCTACTACGTGATCGGGGAGGACGAAGTCCGCCCCAAGGTCACGGCGAAGGTCACTACGACGCCCACCCCTGCCAACGACAACGAAGCTGCCTCCGCGGACCCCGTGGAGACCGAGCTCGCGGCCCTGGCCATGCAGCCCAACGATCTCGTGCCCATCTATGGCTCCACGTGCGAGCCCATCGTGGACGTCTCCAAGGAGTTCGCGAACCAGCTTCGCGTCCAGGGAACCGGGCGCCTGCGCGATGGCCGGGTCCTCACCGTCTGGGGCCCCTGCGACTGCCCCCGGTCGCCGTGCTTCCAGGTCACCGCCGAACAGTGGGGCCGCTCTGGCACGAGCCGTGCCCTCCAGCCGTTCCGCACCGTGGCCGTCGACCCCAAGGTCGTGAAGCTCGGCTCCCTCCTCTTCGTCCCCGCCCTCGAAGGCAAGACCATGCCAGGTCGCGCTCCCTGGGGCGGCTTCGTGCATGACGGCTGCGTCATCGCGGACGACACCGGCGGCGGCATCAAGAACTCCCAGCTCGACCTCTTCGTGGGTAAGCGCAAGTGGTACGAGGGCCTCTCCGAGGCCGGTGGCCGCCACCGCTGGGCGCGTGGCATCCCGGTCTACGACGGCACCACGTACTGCGAGCGCAAGGGCCGCAAGGTCGCTCGCAAGTCCGGCGCCATCTAGCCTGGCTAGGGCGCTGCGGGCGTTGGTTCTGTGGGTGCGGAGGGCGCCGTCGTGGTCGCGGCCGGGGCCGCCGGGCTCGGCGTAGCCGGCTTGGCGTCATCCGGCTCGACCATCACCGTCACGATGAAGCCCACGAGGCCGATGAAGAGCGCGCCGAGACCGAGTCCCGACAGCACATCGGCCCTCGTCCGGCAGCTCTCGGCCTCCTCCTCCATCCCGAACATCTTGTCCGCGTCGCAATCGGCCGTCGTGTTCACGACGGCGAGCGTGACGATGCCGGCCAGCATGAGCCCACCCTCCGTGAGCTTCGCGTACGAGCTGTGCTTCTTGCTGTTCGGAAAGCACGCAGACGTCGTCAGCGACAAGGCGAGCAAGGTAGCGACAGCAGCACGCATACCGATCACGGTATCAGAGCACGCATGGTTCCACGGGCCTCACACGGCGCGAACGATCCAACCGCATCGCCATTCGGCGGTGCGGCGCACGAGCGTTCGCTCGGTTACGTCCGCGTCACCATGCGACGCTATCGGGACACCGGTAGCAGCGCCGACGCGACGATCGCTTGATCGCGGCGCTGCGCGAACGCCACCGCGCCCGGCTCGCGCCAGGCCGGATCGACGGCGACGGTGAGGGTCCCGTGTGTACCCGCTGCGGCGACGCGCTCGAGCTTGCGCACGACGCGCGTGGAGCTCAGCGTCTCGCCCGCATTCTCTCCGCTCGGCACGGCGTTCGTTCGCGTGGCTTCCCACACGGCGACGTACACATCCGCATCCGCGGGGGCGGTCGCGGTGATCGCGACGCTGTGTGCGGTCCACGTCGCCGTCGCGTCGAGCTTCGCCGGCAGGGACGCGTCCGTGATCGCGGCCGTGACCTTGCCAGCGTGCGAACCGATCATGCCCGCCGCACCGCCGACGACGATCTCCGGCGTGTACACGCGGTTGTCTCCGAGGGCCTGCGCGTAGCGACGTTGCCGCGTCGTCCACGCCTCGCTCGAGTACGGATCGACCCAGCCGATGTCGTTCCAGTAGTCGACATGGAAGGCGAGGGGAGCCACCGTGCGGCCCTCCACCTCGGCCTGCGCCGCGAGCTTCGCGAGCACCTGGTCGGCCGGGGGGCAGGAGCTACAGCCCTGCGAGGTGAACAGCTCGACGACGATCGGCCCCGCATCGGCGAGCGCGACCGACGAGGTGGCCGCCTTCGCCGTGGTTCCCTTCATCGCCGAGCCCGACGTCGTCGGGGAGGGACTCGCCTCGGTGCCGCCGCAGCCCAGGGCCACCGCGATCGCAATGCATGCACGCATGGGGATGCCTACGCCCGCCCTCCCCGGCGGTTACAGCCGAGGCCGAGCCTCTGCGACGTCAGGACTTGAGGGCGCGCACGACTTCGTCGCGGACGATCGCGGCGAGGTCGCGGGCCGACGAGCCACCAGGGGCGATCGTCGGGACGGACGAGTGCGGGGCGGGCGCACAGGCCACGACGGGCTTCTGCGTGCTGGAGCCGCCGCTGCTGCTGAACGACAGGAGCTGCGCCGCGGTCTTCACCGCGTTGTCGGCGGCGCGGCCGATGTTGGCCTTGGCGCGCGCGGCGAGGAGCGGCTGGATGGCGGCGTCGGGCAGCGGCTCGACGCCCCCGACGGCCTGCGCGGCGAGGGCGATACGGGCGAGGTGCTCGACGAGCTCGAGGCGCAGGAGGGCCTGCTCCGGGTCGGCGCCCCAGGCGATGACGCCGTGGTTGCCGAGGAGGACGGCGTCGACGAGCTCGCACCAGGGCGCGAGGGCCGCGCGGGCCGCGTCGCCGGGCGGTGCGTAGGGGAGCTTGGGGATGAGGGGGCCGATGGAGACCACGGCCTCGGCGATGAAGGGGCGCTCGATGATGTTGCCGCGCGAGGCGGCGATCGCGGTGGCGTGCGGCGGGTGCGCGTGGACGACGCACTGGA
>JALHPV010000125.1 GCA_022842285.1 Kofleriaceae bacterium | reverse complement strand
CGAGCGGCCCGGTCCCTGCGCCCATGGCGCCCACCGCCGCCGGGTCGGGCCCGACCTCCGACAAGCTGCCGCACTGGGACGACGTGCTCACCGCCCTCGAGGAGCAGCGGAAGTTCACGCTGTTCGGCTGGTACCAGCTCGCGCGCGTGATGTCGTTCACCGCCGACGAGCTCGTGCTCGGCTTTCCGCTCGACGTCCACTCGATGGGCGAGATGGCCAGCGAGCGCGGCCCCCTCGACGACCTGAGGCTCGTGCTGCAGGGCATGTCGACGAAGCTGAAGAACCTGAAGATCAGCGTGAAGATGCTCGATGCAGCGGAGTCGGCGCAGGCCGGCGCGCGCTCGGTGCTCGAGTCCACGCGCGAGTCGAAGGCCGCCGAGAAGACCAAGCGCGAAGCCGAGGCGCGCTCACACCCGATGACGAAGGCCGTGCAGGCGACCTTTGGCGCTCAGATCAAGGAGATCAAGACCGATGTCTAATGGAAAGATGCCTGACCTGGGCGCGCTGATGAAGCAAGCGCAGAAGCTCCAGGGCGATGTCGCGAAGGTCCAGGAGGAGCTCGCGAAGATGCAGTGTGAGGGCGCCGCCGGAGGCGGCCTCGTTACCGCGACCGTCAACGGTCAGTTCGAGCTCGTGCGGATCAAGATCGACCGGACCGTCGTCGACCCGAACGACATCGGCATGCTCGAGGACCTCGTGACGGCGGCCGTGAACGCCGCCGCGACCAAGATCCGCGAGACGAGCAAAGAGAAGATGGCCGGTATCATGGGCCCCATGGCCGGGATGCCGGGCATGCCCCCCGGCCTGTTCTGAGCCTGGCAGTCGGCCGTGGCTGACCCTATCCGCCGGCTCGTCCAGGAGCTCGCGCGCCTCCCCGGCATCGGCGAGAAGACCGCGACTCGATTGGCGTTTCACCTGGTCCGCGGCAACCGCCAGCAGATCGAGGATCTCTCGCGTGCGCTGCTCGACGTGACCGAGAAGATCCGCCTGTGCTCGGTCTGCATGACGATGACCGAAGCCGACCCATGTACGTGCTGCGCCGACCCGCGCCGCGACCCCGAGGTCATCTGCGTGGTCGCGTCACCGTCCGACCTCGTCGCGATCGACCGCGGAGGGCATTTCCGTGGGCGGTACCACGTGTTGCACGGCCTGCTCTCGCCGCTCGAGGGCATCGGCCCCGATGACCTGCGGATCGCGGAGCTCGTGCGCCGCCTCGGCGCGTCGGAGGTCCGCGAGGTCATCATCGCGACCAGTCCCTCGGTCGATGGCGAAGCGACCGCCATGTACATCGCGCGCACGTTGAAGCCGCTCGGGGTGACGGTGTCCCGCATCGCCACCGGACTGCCGGTGGGAGGTGAGCTGGAGTACTCCGACCAGGCGACGATCGGCCGCGCGCTCGCGGGCCGCCAAGTTCTGTAGACGATCTAACCCGTCGAAACTTGTTTGCTCTTTCGCGCGTTGGTACCGTGCTTCCGCGATGATCCAACAGCTCGTGATGTACGAAGAAGAGCTTCAAAAGCTCAACGCCATCTGCGAGGTGCTGCACCGCGATTCGAATGCCAAGGCCGTGCTTGTCATCGACAAGAACGGGCAGTCGATGGTGCAGGCCGGCGATGTGGACGAGCTCGATGTGACGTCGCTGTCGTCACTCACGGCCGGTAACGTGGCCGCCACCGGTGGCATTGCCTCTCTCCTCGCGGAGAAGGAGTTCGCCGGCCAGTTCCTCGAGGGCGAGAAGGTCAGCTACCACGTGTCGATCGTGGGGCAGCGTGTCATCCTGGTGGTTCTGTTCGACGAGCGCAGCTCTCTCGGTCTCGTCCGCCTGCGCGTCCGCAAGGCGACCAACGATATGGTTGGCGTGCTCGAGACGATGGTGAAGAAGAGCCAGTCTGGCTCCGGTCAGGCGTCGGTGTTCTCCGAGATCACGGACGACGACATCGACAACCTGTTCAACGACTAACGGCGGACAGGGCGGCCCACCATGAGCTTCATCAACTACTCGTCGCGCGAGATCAACTGCAAGATCGTTTACTACGGTCCGGGTCTCTGCGGAAAAACGACGAATCTCCAGTACATCTACAACAAGACCAATCCCGAGGCGAAGGGCAAGATGATCTCGCTCGCCACGGAGACCGAGCGCACGCTCTTCTTCGACTTCCTGCCGCTCTCGCTCGGTGAGATCCGTGGGTTCAAGACGCGCTTCCACCTCTACACGGTGCCCGGCCAGGTCTTCTACGACGCGAGCCGCAAGCTGATCCTGAAGGGAGTCGACGGCGTCGTGTACGTCGGTGACTCGCAGATGGAGCGCATGGAAGCGAACATCGAGTCGCTCGAGAACCTGCGCCAGAACCTCGAGGAGCAGGGGTACGACCTCGACAAGCTCCCGTACGTCGTCCAGTACAACAAGCGCGACTTGCCCAACGCGATCCCGCTTCCCGAGCTCGAGGAAGCACTCAACCCGACCAAGGTGCCGAGCTACGAAGCCGTCGCGCCCAAGGGCGTCGGGGTGTTCGACACACTGAAGGCCGTCGCGAAGCTCGTGCTGACCGAGCTCCGAAAGGGAGGCTAATCCGATGGTAGCTCCGTCGACTCGTGGCAACGACGCGTCCGTCGAACGCCCGCGCTTTCGTCAGGACCTCGTTGCCGAGGCCGTCGAAGATGGGGGCAACAAGTTCATCGATGTCGCCGATCCGGACACGGGGAACGTGTTCCGATTCTTCGAGGTAGAGTTCTCGATCGCGTGCGCGATGGACGGCCAGCGCGATGCCGCCGGCATCCGTGACTGGGCGAAGGAAGAGCTCGGCTTGATGCCGTCGCTCAACGAAGTTCGCAACGTCATCGCGTCGCTGCGCGACCTCGGGTTCATTGAAGCCGGCGCTGCGGCCGCCGCTGCCGCCGCCGAACCCTCGAAGCCTGTCGAGGCGCCGACGCGTCCCACGCCACCGCCGCCGGCCGCGCAGCAGCAAGCCGCGGCCCCCAAGGCGGCGGTCGCCAAGGGCGCCACGCTGTCGGGTCCGGCGACCGCCAAGCCCGCATCGCCCGCGCAGGCCGACAAGGACCTCGCGCCCGGGATCGTCGTCGGTGCGAAGAGCTCGAGCGCTCCTGCCGAGGATGTCGAGCTCGGTCGCGCCGGGGCGAGTGCCGCCGCCGCGCAGGCTCCGATGCCGAAGGCCGCCGACATCGCGCTCGGTGCGCCCGGAGCCTCGACCTCGCCCAAGCCGCCGAAGATTCCCGTCGAGGATGTCGCCCTTGGTAGCGCCGGCGCGAAGGACGTCTCGCTCGATCTCGCCGATCACGTGGCCGTCGGCAAGGACGACCTCAAGGAAGCCGTTCGCCAGTCCAAGGTGATGACGGCGGTCGAGGTCCCGAAGGAGCTCCAGGACGCGCTCGAGGACAAGAAGCCGGCTGCGCCTGCGCCTGCGCCTGCGCCTGCGCCTGCGCCTGCGCCTGCGCCTGCGCCTGTGCCTGTCGCCGCGAAGGCTCCCGAACCCGCCAAGCCCGCGGCGCCTCCCGTCGCGACGCCTCCCGCCGCCAAGGCCGAGCCTGCGCCGCAGACCGCCAAGGGCGAGCAGGGCGGCAAGAAGGGCAAGAAGGGCAAGGACAAGGACAAGTCGCAGCCTGTGCAGCAGGTGAAGGCGGCCGAGCCGGCCAAGAAGGAAGAGCCGAAGAAGGCGGCCGAGCCGGCCAAGAAGGAAGAGCCGAAGAAGGCGGAGCCGGCGAAGCAGGACGTCAAGAAGGACGAGCCGAAGAAGGCGGACGCGTCGAAGCAGGGCGACAAGAAGGGCACGCAACAGGTGGCCAAGGGCGAGAAGAAGCCCGTCGCCCCGGTGCCGCCGCCCGAGCCCGAGAAGAAGACCAGCGGTGCGCTGATCGGATTCTTCATCATCGTGCTGCTCGCAGCGGGTGCGTTCCTCGTCTGGAAGTACGTCCTCAACAAGAAGTCGGACACCGGGTCGGTGTCGACGACGGCGCCGGTCAAGCCCACCACCCCGAAGCCGGCCGAGAAGCCGCCCACGCCGCCGCCCGCGCCGCCGGCCCCGAAGGCTCAGATCGCGATGACGACGCCGATGCCGGCGCCGCAGTACTCGAAGTTCCAGGGGAAGCTCGAGTCGATCATCCCCGATGGCGACGTGAAGAAGGGCGACATCATCGCTCGTCTGGAGGGCTCCAAGAAGACCGAGCCCGCGCGCGTGAAGATCGAGAAGGAGCTGAAGAAGTTCCAGGATCAGGCCGTCGCCGCGATGAAGCTTCGGGACGAGGCGAAGGCGTCGAACGATGCCGCCGCCGAGGAGCTCAACAAGAAGTACGACGCCGCGATGCAGAAGGTGAACGAGCAGCAGGCCGCGCTCGACAAGCACATGGAGGAGGCCTCCAAGCTCGAGATCATGGCGAGCCACGACGGCAAGATGGTCGGCGTCGCGAAGGTCGGCGCGGACATCAAGGAAGAGACCTTGATCGCCAACATCGCGCAGAACCCCGCGCCGCTCGTGACGTTCAAGTTCCCGGAGGGCGACGGTACCCGCTACGACATCGGGACTGCCCAGGTCGTGATTTCAGGCGCCGAGATCGTGACCTGCAAGGTCATCGAGTCGACGACCGAGGCGTTGACGCTCGAGTGCCCGCAGAGCGAGCTGACGAAGGACGGCACGGAGCTCACGTTCCGCTCCCCGACCACTCCTGCGAACTAGCCCCTACTCGAGGGTCAGCTTCGAGACCTTGAACGTAGGGCCGGTCATGCCGATGCCCATCGCGTTCTTGTCGACCTCTCCCTCGGCCGACGCCTTCGCGCCATCCTTGGCGGCGCCGATGCTTCCCGCGAGCTGATAGGTCTTCCCGTCGCTCGCCTCGAAGGTCCAGTGGCCTCCCTCCAGGTCGCTCCGGCGAATCGTCCCAGATAGCTTCATGGCACAACGATAGCCGCCGCCAGGTCGATCGGCCACCTGCAACCTCGCAGCGAACAGGCCTCCGAGCTCCAGGAAGGCGACCCGGCGAACGGCACCGAGTTCCTCGTCATGCACCGCGCGATGATCCAGCACCTCGACAACCGCTGGGGCACCGAGGCAGTCGCCAACAATCCCGACGGTCGCGACACGTTCACGGAGGTCCTCGAGGGCTATCGCACGGATGACGAGATGATCGCGGGCCTCGAGGCCGTCGGCGGCGACGTCGCCAAGTTCCGCGCCGGGCTCGCCAAGATCAACGACTTCTCCTCGTTCGCCAGCGAAGACGAGTTCGGCAACTTCCTCCAGACGACCCTCCGTCTCACTGGTGAAGTCGATCCCAACGACAGCGCGATCCGCTTCTACTCGCGCGACATGACGCCGGGGGCCGGCTTCCACAACTGGCTGCACGGTCAGTTCATGGATTCGTCGTCGCCGATCGATGTCGGCAACCCGCAGACGAACCTCTCGAACATCATGTTCTGGCGGATCCACGGCTGGATCGAAGCCAAGTGGACGCAGTTCGAGCGCTCGCACGTCCGCACCCCGCAGGAGACGTACACGTACGAGGAGCTCATGGAGAAGTTCCACCTCCACATGCAGCTCCACTCGGACTTCTCCGAGACGCAGCACGCCGTGAACCGTCCCTCGAAGGCGCTCGCCGAAGCGGTCTCGCCGATCCTGTTCTCGAACGAGCCCGACTGCAGCAAGCTCGCCCCGGGCACGCGCACCGACAACTGCGAGTAGCTACGGCGTCGGCTCCTCGACGTGAACCTCGCGGATGAGGTCCTCGAGACGGGCCGTCAGCTTCGTCAGCTCGTCGGACTTCGCCGCGATCTCCTTCGCGATCCCGTCGCTCTCGAGAGCCGAGTGCGCGAGGCTCGCCGTGAGCTTCTTCTTCAGCTCGTCCGAGCTCTTCACGTTCTTCAGCGACTCGAGGTTCGCGCGGATCTCGTAGGAGCGGTTGGAAAGGTCCTGGAACCGGCTGCGCAGTTGATCGAGCGACGTCTCGACGCTGCCGACCTCCTTGCGCAGGCGCAGGATCTCGGGAAGCTTCGCGGCGACATCGGCCGGCAGCTTGCTGCCCTGGATGTACAGCTCGAGCGTCTTGGTGTCCGCGCTCACGACCGACAGCGACGTGCGTCGCGTCTGGCGCTCCTCGATCGTGAGCGTGCTCGTCTTGCTCGCGGTGAGCGGCAGTGGAACGAGCCAGCTCGTGCCCTGATCGACGCTGCCGGGCGGCAGGTCCTGCGCGGTGTAGCGATACGACTTCTCGTGGCGAATGAAGATGCGCTTCGCCGGCTGGCGGCCCGCCTGGATCGTGTACGTCGTCGTCCGCACCCCCGAGCTCTCCACCGTCGCCGTCCCACGCACGATGCTGGCAATGCGCACGGGCTCCTCGTCGTCCGCGGCCGTACGCGTGACGCGGGTCCCGCTATCGATGGCGTAGGGCACCCAGGCCGTTGCGTCGACATCGAGGCGATCCAGCAGCGAGTCGCCGACGAACGTGCCGCGCGCGAAGATCGCCACCGGTCCCGGCTGGAGCGTGAACCCGCTCGTGTTCACGAGGCGCACCGCACGAAACGGATGCACATCGGTCCCGGGCGCGTTGCTATCAGGCCGGAACAGGAACGCATCCTCCGCGGTGACCGGCTTGTTGATGATCGAGACCATCGTCGCCGTGCCCTTGCGCACCGTCACCGGCTCCCCGAGGTCATAGCGAACCGCGCCGGCCACCTCCGTCGGAGTCGTGTTCGTGCGTGCGCTCGCCGCCATCGACGACGCATCGATCGCCGGCGGCTTGTCGACAATGGTCACGACCGGCTGATTCGAGTCGTCATCGGTACGCTTCAGGATCAGGAACCCGACCCGTCGGTTCTTCGCGTTCGCCTGCTCCCCCTTCTCCTGGTCGAGCAGCTGCGAATCCCCGTAGCTCGTCACCTCCAGGCGCGCTGCTCCGATGCCCTTGCCGACGAGATACGTCTTCACCGCCTGTGCACGGCGCTGGGCGATCTCGAAGGCCGCCTTCTCGCCCTTCGCCGCATGCCCCTGCACCTCCATGAGCTTGATCTCGGGGTTGCCGAGGAGCGTCGCCGCGACGGCATCCAGGATCGGATACGACGGCGGCTGGACCGTGTCGCTGCCCTTCTTGAAATAGACCATGTCGAGGATCTCGATCGCCGCTTCCGTCACGATCACGCGTCCGCGATCCGGACAGCCATCCTCGTCGTCGACCCCGTTGTAGGTTTCCGGATCGTTCGGACACCGGTCGTTGGCGTCGACCGTGCGGTCCTTGTCGTTGTCCGGGTCCGGGCAGCCATCGCCATCCTCGAACCCGTCCATGTCCTCGGCCGCGGCCGGGCACAGGTCCGTCTCGTTCGCGATGTTGTCCGAGTCCTGATCGCTCCCCGCCGCGCCCACCACCTCCGTCTTGATCGGCGCCCACACCGCCGGCGCCACCAGGTTCCCGTTCGCATCGGGCCGCTTCACGTACTCCGGCGAATGCAGGTCCAGCGCGTACGACATCGGGGCGCCCGTCGCGAGCGACAGCGCCACCTCGGTCCAGTCCTCCTGCGACGCATTCACGATGGCCGCCCAGCCCTGCAGCAGGCCTCCGCCGGCGTAGTCCTTGTCGTCGACCACCACCCGGTACGCGGCCTTCCATGTCGGGGTCGGCACCGCGTAGCTCACCGCCACCGCGTGTCCCTTCCCGCCAGACAGGCGCACGCCCACGCGCACCCGCTCGTCCTCGTCCTTCAGCGCCGGCAGGTCGACCGTGGTCACGCCGCCGCCGACCTTGTCGAGCACGGTCAGCGTCTTCAGGACGTCGTCGACCTCGTGCCGCGAGAACTCGAGCTCGATCTGCTCGCCGCTGACCTGCCCCTCGCGCTCGAAGTACCCGATGCCGTTCTGGTAGAGCGTGACGCGCTTGAGCGCCAGCTCCGACACCGGCGGCCGCGCGCCGCACCCCGTGACGATCAATGCACAGACAAAGAGCTTCCGACCCATTCCGCGCACGGTAGCCGAGACGTGATCCCCCGTGCACACGAGCCTGGACACTATCCTCCGGCGTCGGACTCGATGTCCGGACGTCGGATGAACGTGCCTGCAACCGGTGACTAGCGAACGGCGGCGGGCGCGGCGGCGTCGGCGGCCATGGCGACCGACGAGGCGCCGACGATCGCGGCGAAGGTGACGAGGAGCGCAAAGGCGCCGTCGCGGAGGCGAGAGGAGCGCTGGCGGGTGGCGATGGTCGAGAGGCGGTTGTTCATGGTCGGTACCTTTGCAAGGAGGGTGGGGAGCGAGGAGGAGGCCGTCAGGTCGTGCACTAGCGAGCGACGACCGAGGCGGGACGCGCGGCATCAGCGGCTTGCGCGACGGAGGTGACGCCGAGGATCGCGGCGAGAGTCACCGCGAGCGCGAAGATCGCGTCACGGGTGCGCATGCGGCGCTGGCGGATTGCGATGGTGGCGAGGCGGTTGCTCATATGACTTCCTTTGGCGAGAGAGATGCGAAGCGGCGCGAGGCGGTTGACGTCTCGTTCCGTGGTTCGCGGGAAGTCTCTAGAGCACCCGCCGAGCCAGATCTGGCTTGTGTGGTTACAACAGGTTGCAGGGCAGGAAGGGGTGGGGCGACCTGTCGCACCGATCGTCGCACCACTGACGCTGTCGCAGGGGGGGGCCGCTACCGGGCCGCGGAGTCGTGGTCGTAGTCGGCTTCAGGCTCGGAGGCCCGGAGCGGAAGGCCGGCCCACAGGCTCGGTACACTGGGGCGAGTGGGTACGGTCATCGCGATCAGTCTGTGCGTGGGGATGCTCGGGCTGATGACGTGGGCGCCGTTCGTGCTCTCCAGGTGGATGGCTCGCCCGAGCGCTCGCGTGACAGCGCGCCTCCACAGCGAGCTCCAGGCCCGCGGGCTTTCGCTGGTGGCCCCCGCGCCGGGCCTCGAGAAGCTCCCGTTTCCGTTGGCCGCACGTGGCGACGTTCGGCTGCACGGCCGCACCGTCGTGATCGGGTACTCCAACGGGTCGCGGTACAGCAGCCCCCGCACCAACATCCTCGTCGGATTGACGAGCGCGGCGATGGCCGCCCCGTCGTTTTCGTTCATCGGCAAGCCCCACCAGATCTTCGGCATGTCGCTTGGAATCGGCACAGCGGTCAAGACCGGGGATGCCGAGCTCGACGAGGCGTTCTTCCTCTATGTTCCCGGCACCGATGGCCACGGCCGTGCGGCGGTTGGCGCTCGTGTCCCGATCAGCGGCGCCATGCGGGACCTGCTCGTCACGCGCGGGACGCAGCTCACCTTCGGTACGAGCGCCAACTTCGTGGCCATCAACTGGAACGGGTGGAGCCTCGATGCGCAGCACATGGAGACCGCCATGGCGCTCGTCGATTGCTTGCTCGGGCCGCCTTGACGCCGCGCGCTTGCATGGCGGGGAGGGATGGGGCGACCTGTCGCTACAGGGCCGCGGAGTCGTAGTCGTAGTCGGCTTCAGGCTCGGAGGCGCGGAGCGGAAGGCCGGCCCACAGGTTCACCAGCTCGAGCTCGATCGCCTCGAATGGTTCGATTCGCGCACGGGCATCGCCCTGGTAGGTGGCGACGGCGAGCCACTTTCCTTCGTGCTGACGAAAGACCTCGAGCGAGCGCTGCCGCGGATCGACGAGCCACGCGTGACCCACGCCCATGGACGCGTAGAGCGGCAGCTTGTCGATGCGATCGTGCTTCTGGGTCGACCTCGACAGCACCTCGCAGATCCAGTCCGGGACGATCGTGAAGGCAACACCGTCTGGAACGACGGCCATCCGCTCGCACCGCCATCCGGCGAGATCGGGTACGACGACGTCTTCACCGTGGTGAAGCTCGGGCTCGTCGATGATCAGCCAGCCCCCCGGTCCGCCGCGTCCTTTCATGAACGGTGGCCCGATTTCCATGCCGAGGGAGGACGCCACGATGCTGTGAGGCCCTCCCGGCCGCGGCATCACGGTGAGCTCGCCGTTCACGATCTCGGCCACCTTGTGCGCGGGCGCGTCGAGGATGTCCTGATACGTCGCGCGGCGCTTCTTCTCGACGGGCTCCGTCATCGCCCGGGAAGCGTAGCAAGCCGGTCCGTCAGTAGGTCAGGCGATTCACCTGGTAGGCCTTGTCGACGGTGAGCGGCTGGTCGTAAACGACGTTCTGATAGAGGTACTGATAGCGCGCGACGTTCTCGGTGACCTTCTTCATGTACTCGCGCGTCTGCGTATACGGCACGAGCTCGACGAACTCGTCGATCTCGCGATCGCCCCACTGATCGAGCCACTTCATGACGGGACGCGGACCGGAGTTGAAGGAGCCGGCGCCGATCGGGACCTGCCCCTTGAACTTCTGGAGCATCTTGCCGATGTACCAGCTGCCCGTCATGACGTTGAACTCGGGCTCGTAGAGGCGGCCGGCGTCGTAGGGAAGCGCGAGCTCCTTGGCGACGCGCCGCGTGGTGGCCGGGATCATCTGCAGGAGCCCCTGCGCGTCGGCGTAGGAGAGGTCGTGCGGGTTGAAGCCGCTCTCCTTGCGCATGATCGAGTAGAGGTAGCCCTCGGGGTTCGCGCCGAGGTGTTCGTGCTGCTCGACGAGCTCCCGGTACGCGCGGGGGTACGCGTGCTCCCACCAGCGTCGGGCGTCACCCTCGGGCGGGCCGTTGAGCGCGCCGCCGTGATGCGAGACGGCGAGCATCCAGGGGCGGTTGAAGTTGCCGGCCTTGCGGTAGCGATCGAGGAGCATCGCGAAGGCGGCGCCGCGATCGTGGCGCGCGAGGAATGGCTTCTCGCCGCGCCGGAGCTCCTCGCCCGCATCGGTGATGAGGCCGGCCGCGATCAGCTCGTCGGCGCGCTCGATGAGATCGTCGGAGGCGAGGCGCTCGTCGACCTTCTCGGCGAGCTTCGCACCCTTGGGCGTGGGCTGGTCGACGCCGAACGGCCCGACCTGGACGCCGCGAGCGGCGAGGCGTGCGCGCGCGAGGCAGGCGTACCAGGAGAAGGGGTAGCGCGCGACGAGCTTGCGGTAACGCTCGATGGCCGCGTCGCCCTGGTCGAGCTTCTCGTCGAGGCGCGAGAGCCAGTAGGCCCCCTTGCCGCCCTCGAGCGAGCCCCCGCGCTTCTCGAGAGCCTCCCAGCGGGTGCGGGCGGACTTCCACTCGCCGAGGAAGTAGTGCGAGAGGCCGAGGAACCAGAGGGCGTCGTCGACCCACTTCGACTTGGGATACTTCGCGAGCGACGCCTCGAGCGGCGCGATGGCAGCCTGGTAGTTGTTGCGGTTGAACTCCAGCCAGCCCGCGAGATAGGCCGCCTCCGGGGCGAAGTCCGACGACGGATAGGTCGCGACGACCTTCTCGTACCAGCGGATCGCCTCGCCGTCTTGATCCGCCCGCGAGAGGGCGCGCGCGCCGTGGAACATCGCCTCCGCCGCGTTGCCACCCATGTCCTTGTAGACGGAGAGGTAGAGCTTGCCGGCCTCCCCGTAGCGCCGGCGCATCTTGAAGAGCGTCGTGGCGAGCCAGTAGTCACGCTGGCGGGCCAGCTCCTTGGTCTGCTTGCCGCCGAGGAGGGAGAGCTCGGCGACGGCGTCGTCCCAGAGGTGTGCGACGGTCAGCGCCTTCGCCCGCTCGATGCGCTCGGTCGCGGTGAAGTCGGGGGCGCCGAGCTTGTGCAGCTCCTCGATGGCCCGGGCGGCGAGGGGATGGCCGGGATGGGACAGCGCGAACGCGCGATAGGCGGCGGCGCTGCCGGTGGCCTGCGCGATGCGGAAGCGCGCCGTGCCGACGTCGCCGTGGTCGCCGGCGGAGTCGGCCGCGACGAGCGTGCCGTAGAGCTTGGCGGCGGCCTTGCGATTGCCCGCCTCCCATTCGCAGTCGGCGAGCCGCCAGGGGACCTCCTTGGCGAACCGCGAGCCGCTCTGCTTGCCGAGGGCGGCAAAGGCCTGTTTCGCCTCGGCGGGCTTGCCGTCGCGCAGCTCGATCATGCCGCGGACCCAGTAGAGGTAGTCGTCGTTCTCGATGGCCTCGGGGGTGACCCCGGCGAGCGATTTGCGCGCCTGGGTCAGGTCCCCGGCCTCGTAAGCCCGAATGGCGTCGCCCAGATCGGTCGCCGGAGAGGCCTGAGCCACCGACGACACGAGCAGGAACGCGACGGTTGCCGCGCGCATCATCGTCGCAGTATATCCCCGAGCCATGGCCTACGCCGCGCTCGACTACTACGGCATCGACGAGCTGTTCACGCAGGAGGAGCGGATGGTGCGAGACACCGTCCGCGAGCTCGTCTCCAGCCGCGTGATGCCGGGCATCGGCAAGCACTTCACCGCGGGGACGTTCCCGCACGAGCTGATCCCGGTCTTCGGCGAGCTGGGCCTCCTCGGCAGCTCCCTGAAGGGCTACGGCTGCGCGGGCGTCTCCCCGAGCGCCTACGGCCTCATCTGCCAGGAGCTGGAGCGCGGCGACTCCGGCATCCGCTCCTTCGTGAGCGTCCAGAGCTCGCTCGTCATGTACCCGATCCATGCGTACGGCTCCGAGGAGCAGAAGCAGAAGTACCTGCCGGGCATGGCGGCCGGAAAGCTCATCGGCTGCTTCGGCCTGACCGAGCCCGACTTCGGCTCGAACCCGACGGGCATGCTCACCACCGCCGTGAAGACGCCGGGCGGCTACCGGCTGAACGGCACGAAGCGCTGGATCACGAATGGTTCGCTCGCGCACGTCGCCCTCGTGTGGGCGAAGCTCGACGGCAAGGTCCATGGCTTCCTCGTCCCCACGAAGACGAAGGGCTTCACGGCGACGGACATCCACGGCAAGTGGTCGCTCCGCGCGAGCGTGACGTCCGAGCTGCACATGGAGGACTGCGAGGTCGGCGAGGACGCGATCCTGCCGGGCGTCTCCGGTATGCGCGGGCCGCTGTCCTGCCTCTCGCAGGCGCGCTTCGGCATCTGCTACGGCGCCGTCGGCGCGGCGATGGCCTGCTACGACGAGGCCCTGTCGTACGCGAAGGACCGCGTGCAGTTCTCGCGGCCCATCGCCGGCTACCAGCTCGTGCAGCGCAAGCTCGTCGACATGGTCAGCGAGATCACGAAGGCGCAGCTCCTGTGCCTCCAGCTCGGTCGGCTGAAGGAGAGCGGCAGGCTGCAGCCCGGCCAGATCAGCCTCGCGAAGCGCAACAACTGCGATATCGCGCGCAACATCGCGCGTGATGCTCGCGACATCCTCGGCGCGAACGGCGTTACCGACGAGTATCAGTGCGGCCGGCACATGCTGAACCTCGAGAGCGTCTACACGTACGAGGGCACGCACGACATCCACACGCTCGTCGTGGGCCAGGACATCACGGGGATCCCCGCCTTCGACTCGCCGATGCCGCGCTAGATGGCCGCGCTGCGGCAGATCTTGATCTGCTCGGGCCTCGATCCGTCGGGCGGCGCGGGCTTCATCGCCGACTGCCGCGTGGCCCACACCCTCGGCGTACGGCCCGTCGGGGCCGTGACCACGTCGACGATCCAGACCACCGAGGGGATGCGCGGCAGCCAGCCGATCGACAAGGAGACCTTCGGCGCGCAGCTGTCGGCGCTCCTGTCCGACATCGAGGTGAAGGCGGTGAAGATCGGGATGCTCGGGGCGGTCGACATCGCCCGCGAGCTCGGCGAGGCCTTGCATCTGTCCGCGGCGCCGGTCGTCTGGGATCCAGTGTTCGCGCCGTCGGTGGGCAGCGTGCAGTTCGATCGCGAGATCTTCATGGACGCGCGCAAGCAGCTCGCACCACACCTGACGCTCGTCACCCCGAACCTCCCCGAGCTCGCGATGCTCCTCGGCTCGCAGCTCCAGGCCGACGAGGTCCTCGTCGCAGCCAAGGAGCTCGCGCGAGGCTGGGATGCGGCCGTGCTCGTGAAGGGCGGCCACGCCGCGGGGGACGAGGCCGTGGATCTCCTGATCCAGGCGAATGGCTCCGTCGAGGAGCTGCGCGGCCGCCGCGTGCCCGAGGGCGAGAAGGTCCACGGCACGGGTTGCGCGCTCTCGACGGCGATCGCATGTCACCTGGCCCTCGGCGCCGACCTCGTCGAGGCGTGCCGCGCGGCGAAGCCGTTCGTGGCCAGCTTGATCGCCTCGCCCCAGCGGCCCGGGCGCGGTGCCGCGTCGGTGATCTAGCCCGGCTCGTTCGTGCGCGGCGCTCGTGCCCCGGGCGGTTTGACGCCAAGACGCCGAGGAACGCCAAGGTCAGAAGAGCTGGGATCGGCGCTTCGCGCACCACACGTATGCGGGAGGGGCGCAGGAGTCGGGCCGGGTCTTCGAGATGTGCCCTGGCCCGGACCGGCGACCACGCGGATACGGTAGCGCGTACCCCCGGCGCAAGGCGCGGCGGGTGCTATAGGCAGGCATGCGCGTCGTCGTCACCGGTGCCACGGGCTTCATGGGCAAGCCCCTCGTCGCGAAGCTCCTGGCCCGCGGTGACACCGTCGTCGTGCTGTCCCGCAATGCGGCTGCGGCCAACGCGGCGCTGGGGGGCGGGTCCGAGACGCTCGAGGCAGTGACCGCCAATCTCGAGGAGCCGGGTGAGTGGACGCGCGCTCTGGCCAGCGTCGATGCGGTCATTCATCTGGCCGGCGAGTCCGTGGGCGAGAAGCGCTGGGACGCGATGCAGAAGCAGAAGATCCGCGACAGCCGGGTCGAGTCCACGCGGATGATCGTCGAGGCGATCGGGAAGCTCGCTCCCGAGGATCGACCGGACACGCTGATCACGGCGTCGGGCCAGGACATCTATCCCTACCAGCTCGACAAGGACAACTGGGACGACGACGAGGTCACCGAGAAGGACCCGCCGGGCGATGCCTTCCTCGCGCGCGTGTGCCGCGACTGGGAGAAGGAAGCGTTTGGCGCCGAGAAGCTGGGCTTGCGCGTCGTCGCGATGCGCACCGGGCTCGTCATCGGCAAGGGGCCAGCCATGACCAAGCTCATGCTGCCGTTCAAGCTGTTCGCCGGCGGCAAGATCGGCTCGGGCCGCCAGTTCATCGGCTGGATCCACCTCGACGATGCGGTGAACGCGTACATCACCGCGCTCGACGACAAGCGCTACACCGGGCCCATCAATCTCGTCACCGGCAGCGTGCGCAATGCCGAGCTGGCCAAGGCCGTGGGCAAGGCGATGCATCGCCCATCGCTGCTACCCGTCCCTGCGTTCGCGCTGAAGATCGCCGTCGGCGAGTTCGCCGAAGTCTTGCTGAATGGGCGCCGCGTCGTGCCGGCCAAGCTGAAGGAGCTGGGCTTCGCCTTCACGCAGCCCGACCTCGTCGAGGCGATCCGCTCGGCGCGCTGATACGCTCGCGGCGTGGGCAAGCCGCTGACGCTGTTCGCTGACTACCGGCAGATCCACCTCTTCGACGCGGCCGCCCCGGGCGATCTGTCCGACGCCTGGACTGCTCGAGCCGTCGACGATCGAATCGCCGTGGCTCCGGGCATTCTCGGGATCGCCACGAACGACACCGCTCGCGTTCGCGTCGACGTGTCGATCCTCGGCGAGGAGCCGGCCCCACCCAGGGGCGATCACGTGACGGAGTCGAGCCTGCGCGTGAAAGGCGAGGCGGTCGGCGTGATGGGCTGCACCGACTATCTCCCCGATGCGAAGCGGTTCGCCGTCGAGCCCGGCACCTACCGCGTGCGCGCGACGCACACGATCGGCAAGACCGAGAAGATCCGCCTCGAGCTGTGGCCGGCGAAGCGGGCCGCGTCGAAGGTCCTCGTGCGCTACGCGCCGCCAGCACCCAAGCCGAAGCCGGCGCCGACGGGCCGCCCGAAGAATCACAAGCAGGCCGTCGCAGCGGCGCTCCGCGGCGAGACCGACGTCGCACTCGAGGTGCTCCTCGAGCTCCACGCAAAGGGTGACGCCGCCGCCTCGGCCTCGGCGGCCGAGATCCTCGCGTTCCAGGGCCGGTGGAAGGAGCTGGTCCCCTGCGCGAAGGCGCTCCTGAAGCAGCCCGACGCGGTCTACGCCGGCAACGTCGTCGACGACATGAAGGCGCTGCTCGCGCGCGGCCCGAAGCTCCCCCGGCCCGACCAGCCGGAGCCCGCGAATCGCAAGAGATTCGACGAGGCCCTCGCCGATCCGAAGCAGGCGAAGCGGTTCAAGGGCAAGCCAAAGGAGCTCGCCGCGCACTGCTTCGCCCTTGCCTGGACGTTCAACCTCGATGACGAGGTCATCGCGCGGTGGGATCCGTCGCATCCGTACCTGCACTTCGATGATGCGTGCTACGTCGCGCGTGCTCTCGTGCGGGCGAAGCAGCCCGATCACGCCTGGGCGGTCCTCGAGGAGCGCTTGCCGCGCTGGTACCCGGTCGACGCCGCCCAGGTGCTGCCGGTCGTGCTGCTCACCGACGGCTGGCTAGCGCCACTGCTGACGCCGGAGCGCGCCCAGATCGTCCTGCGCACCCCGCGCGCGGTCCGCTAGTCCGCCTGGAGCTACTCCAGCTCGTACTTCTGGACGAGGCGGATCAGGTTGCGCCGCGAGACCTTGAGCTCCTCGGCGGCGCGGGTCTTGTTGCCGCCGTGCCGGCGCATCGCAGCGCCGATCATCTTGCGCTCCAGCGCTTCGAGCGCGGCGGGCAGCGAGCCGACATCGGCGGCGGCGACGGCATCCTCTGCTGGAGCCCACTGGCGGATGCGTGGAGAGAGGAGGTCTGCGCTGATGGTGGGCGACTCGCCGGCGAGGACGACGAGGCGCTCCACCTCGTTCTCGAGCTCGCGCACGTTGCCGGGCCACGGGTACGTCTGCATCTGCGCCGCGCACTCCGCCGAGAGCTGCTTGGGACGCGCGCGACGCTGGCGGCGCAGGAAGTAGTCGACGAGCAGCGGGATGTCCTCGCGGCGATCGCGGAGGGCGGGCAGGAGGACGTTCAGGACGTGGATCCGGTAGAAGAGGTCCTCGCGAAAGCGGCCGTCGGCGACCATCGCCGAGAGATCGCGGTTGGTCGCGGCGATGATGCGGACGTCCACCTGGCGCGTCTCGGTATCGCCGACGCGACTGAACGTGCCCTCTTGCAGGACGCGGAGCACCTTCACCTGGAGCATGGGCGACATGTCGCCGATCTCGTCGAGGAAGAACGTGCCCGTGTCGGCGACCTCGAAGAGGCCCGGCTTGTCGGCGACGGCGCCCGTGAAGGCCCCGCGCTTGTGTCCGAAGAGCTCGCTATCGAGGAGGTTGTCGTTGAACGCGCTGCAGTTCGTGACGACGAATGGCTTGTCGCGCCGATCCGATGCATCGTGGATCGCGCGCGAGACGAGCTCCTTGCCGGTGCCGTTCTCGCCCTGCACCAGCACGGTCGACGCGCTGCGGGCGAAGCGCTCGAGGAGGCCATACAGCTCCTGCATCGAGGGGGCGCTGCCGATGATGCCGTGATAGGCCGTCCGCTTGCCGTATGCGGGCGCGCTCTCACTCTCGCTGGAGTTCCGCGAGCGCACGACGGCGGCGACATCCGCGGCCGCTTCTCCGAGCATCGCGACGACCAGGCCGAGCTCCGGCTCGACGATCGATGGCGTGATCACCGCGAGGCCCGCGGCCTCCGGCATGTCGGGAAACAGCGGCGCGAACGCAGCGCTCTCATCCGGTCGATGCTCGACCAGCGTGAGCTCGAGCCCACGCCGGCGCAGCACGCCCCGCACGTGATGCAGCACGCGCAGGTCGAGGCCGGTCCACCACGGAGAACGCACGAGGTGCCGGAGTGTGACAAACAGTCACAGTGCCCGCAAGCCGCGCGAAAATGTCTCAAACGAGAAGGGACTTAGGTTCGGCTCCTCAACCGCCAACTGGCGGCCTTGCCGCTAGCGCCAGACCTGCGGCTCGCCGACGAGCGGCACGGGACTCGCGTGTCCACGCGCGATGCGAGAAGCCGTCCAGCAGGTGATGCAGGCGTCGAGGATGTCGTCCGGCTGGACGCCCGGAAGGCGCGGGCTGCGCACGAGGAAGCCTTCGCGGCGCAAGATCCGTTCGCGTTGCCGGCGGCCCTCCGGGGTCCTCTTGCCGTCGCGCAGCGGGCGCATCGCGTTGGCGGCGGCGAAGCACAGCTCGGGATGCGCCTCGCGGACATCGGCGCGCGACGTCGCGAGGGCGGCGTCGACCTCGGCGATCTTGGGGATGATGTTGAAGGTCTGGAGCGACAGCCCCGGAGCATCGCGATCCCCGGCGCGATTGGCCGCCGCCACTGCCCGGTAGTCGCGCCCCGCGCGATGGGCGGCGAGCGCAGCAAGGGTCGGCGGCGAGAACACGCTCGAGGCGCGCGGCCCGAGCAAGGCGCGCGTCTCGCGATCGCAGGGCCGACCGCCGCGCTCGGCGCGCACGGCGAGACCGATCGGCATGTCGACAGCGTAGACCTGCGCCCCGTGGGCGAGGACGGCCGCGAAGTCGGGCTCGACGTGCAGGGTCATGCGCCCCGTCGACAGCTCGCGCAGCACGACGACCCAGCCCGCGCGGCAGCCGTCGACGCCCGCGACTAATCGGGCAGGTCGACGCACCAGCGGAGCGCGCTGCGCATCTCGAGCCACGCGTTCTCGTCGGGGAGGAGATACGGCGATTCGAGCGTGATCACCTCGAGCCCGAGCTCCACGCCGTACTTCGTGCCGAAGGAGCCGGGAGTCGGGTAGCCCATGTCGTGCGCGACGGGATAGCCGCAGCGCTCGGACATCTCCTTGGCGAGGGGCTCGCCGCAGCCATCCCAGTTGATCATCTTGTAGGTCGCGTGCGCGGCGATGATGCGGTGGGGCTGCAGGTGCTCGATCAGCGCGACGAGGGCCTTCGTCTCCGGCTGATCTTCCGGGGCCGCGCCGGGGTTGTAGCCCGGGCGGCGCAGGGTGCCCCAGGACTTCGACGCGAAGTTGCGGTTGAGGTCGACGTCGTTGGCGTTGTTGCGCGTGCCGGCGAGGGTGCCGTCGACGTTCAGGCACGGGATGATCCAGGTCTCGCGGCCAGGCGGGCGCTCGATCAATTCATCCGCAAGGCGCTCGAGCATGAGCTGCGTGACGGCCTCATCGCCGTGGATGGCACCGAAGAGGAGAGCGGGCGGACGCGGCTTCGCGTAGCCGGCGGGCTCGAAGCGCACGGCCTCGATCGGGCGGCCGAGCACCGTGTGACCGATGACGTGCTCGCTGCGGGCCACCGCTACTCCAGGGACTTGCCGAGGACGGTGGCCATGCCGTAGCCGAGGAAGGCGAAGGCGGCGGTGTCGGGAGTCCAGCCGACGAAGATCTGGGCTGGCGTGGCGGTGATGAGGTTCACGACGTCCTCCGTGTAGAGCACATTGTAGATGTGCTCGAAGAGCGGGAAGAGGATGAAGAACCAGGCGAAGACCTTCGCGCCGCCGCCGGAGGGAGCCGGGAGCCACACGAGGAGCGAGAGCACGGCCATCACCGCGACGAGGAGGCCGAGGAGCGCCGGGATCTTGTGCTCGAGGTCGCCGTCGATGACGGCCTCGACCAGGCCGATCAGCGGAAGGTTGTCGTTGACCGGTACCAGGAGCGTGGCGAGTAGGCCGAGCGCCCCGAGGGTCACGAGGATGCGCGGGAGGATCGAGTCCTTGTACTCGCTGCGGATCACGAGGCCCGGGATGAGGAAGATCATCGCGCCGGGAAGCGCGAGCGCCTGCCAGGTGTCGAGGCCTTTGAGGATCGTCGGCACGATCGCGTAGGCGAGGCCGAGGACGCCGGCGAGGAGGCCACGCGGCGTGGTCGGCATCGGCATGAACGAGAAGATCAGGCCGAACACCCCGATGGCTCCGACGAGGATCGGCTCGATCTTCGCCGTGCCTTCGTTCTCGACGATACCGAAGAGGGCGAACTGCAGCGGATCGAGCGACTTCGGGATCGCCATGTACGCGATCGCGAGGATGCCGAAGATGAACATCACCATGCGGAGCGGCTGCCGCCACGGCTCGACGGGGCGGCCCGCCCGCGCGGCGGTCTGCGAGGCGAGGTACGGCGGGGCGACGGCCTCCGGCTCGGG
>JALHPV010000124.1 GCA_022842285.1 Kofleriaceae bacterium | reverse complement strand
AAGCCGACGTGTCGCAGGGGTCCGCCCCCTGCGACACCCCGCAGGGGGCGGGCCGCATGGACGTCCAGCCAGCGCGTGAGGAGAACGGCGCCCGGCGTCGCGCCTTACACCAGGCGGAGGAGAAATCTTCGACGACGTTTTTCTAGTTGGGCAAGTCCGCGATGTGCGAGTGCGTTTCGCGGGTGTGAATGTTCGCGACGGGCGAGGCGTGTAAGGCGCGGCAGCGATGCCGCGTTCGATGCGCGATGATGAAACACGCTCGGACGATCGCTCTGGTGCTCCTGACGGCTTGCGGTGCGGGGCACAGCAAGGACATGTACATGGCGTCGCCCGCGTCGGTGGCGATGGCGGAGGGTTCGCAGCTCGCGGCCCCGCCGCCGGTGGACGGGCAGGGAGGAGACACCCACGTCAACTACGGGGTGAACCCGTGGGTGGAGACGAGCGTGGATCATCTATCGACGTTCGCAGCCGATGTCGACACGGCGTCGTACACGTACGCGCGGCGGACGCTCGAGGGTGGAGCGTTGCCTCCGGAGGCGTCGGTGCGCGTCGAGGAGTTCGTGAACTACTTCGAGTACGCCTTCCCCAAGGCGCAGGCCGGATCGCCGTTCTCGGTGATCATGGATGCGGCGCCGTCGCCGCTCGCGCCGGACCACTACGTGGTGCGGGTGGGCGTGGCGACGCCGGCGAAGGACGAGGCACAGCGCAAGAGCGCGAACCTGGTGTTCCTCGTCGACGTATCGGGGTCGATGGATAGCGATGACAAGCTGGGCCTGGCGAAGCGGTCGCTGAAGATCCTGGTGGATCACCTGAAGCAGAGCGACACGGTCGCGCTCGTGACGTACGCGGGGAATACGCGGGTCGTGCTGCCGGCGACGAGCGTGGAGAACAAGGCGAAGATCCTGGCGGCGATCGATGACCTGAACTCCAGTGGGTCGACGGCCATGGGGGCGGGGCTCGACCTCGCGTACGAGGAGGCGATGAAGGGGCTGGGGGCGAACCGGATCTCGCGCGTGATCGTGATGAGCGATGGCGACACGAACGTCGGGCCGACGAGCACCGAGGCGATGCTGGCGATCATCGATGCGCGGATGAAGGCGGGCGTGACGCTGTCGACGATCGGCTTCGGGATGGGGAACTACCGCGCGGACCTGATGGAGCAGCTCGGCGACAAGGGCAACGGTAACAACTACTACCTGGACAGCGACGAGGCGGCCGAGAAGCTGTTCACGAAGAACCTGGCGAGCGTGCTCGAGGTGGCGGCGAAGGACGCCAAGCTGCAGGTCGACTTCGACCCCGCCGTCGTTTCTCGGTATCGCCTTGTGGGCTACGAGAATCGCGACATCCGCGACGAGGACTTCCGGCGTGATGCGGTGGATGCGGGAGAGATTGGCGTGGGGCACCAGGTGACGGCGCTGTACGAGGTGCAGCTGACCGATCCGACGAAGCCCCTCGGGTTGGTGCGGATCCGCCACAAGGCGCCCGATGGGCAGGAGGCCACGGAGTCGACGTTCGCGATGGCGGCGGCCCCGGCGGCGAGCTTCGATGCGGCCGCGAGCGACCTGCGCTTTGCGTATGCGGTGGCGGCGTTCGCGGATCTCCTGCGCGGCGCGGAGGATGCGCAGGGTTGGTCGATCGACGACATGCTGGCGATCGCGAAGGCGACGGCCGACAACCGCGCAGATCGCCTGGAGCTGATCGGCCTCATGGAGAAGGCGCGGTCCCTGCGTGGGCCCAAGGCGACAGTGGCGCGGTAGCCGACCTTGGGATCTATCTTGTCTGCATTCGACGACAATATTCTGACGAGGTAGTGCAGACCGGTTGGCGCGGGCCGCGCGTGACACGAAGCCATGCGCAAGACCCTCGCGATGGTGCTCCTCTCGACGTCCCTGCTCGGTTCGGCCTGCAAAGCCAAACGGAGCGATGAAGTAACGCAAAGCGTCGAGAAGGAGACGCCCAGCGGGAAGGTGGATAGGGCGGAGGCCGGGGGCTCGGCCAGCGTGAACGCCTCCCCGGCGGTGGTATCGCCGGCCCCGGCCCCCACCGAGCGCCACCGGTACCTGGCCGACGTGGATGCGAAGTCGCGGGTGGGCGGCGCAGGCCAGGTGGCAGGGGAGATGACGGCGGATCCCACCGCGGGCAACGGGTTCAAGGACTACGGCAAGAACCCGTGGACCAAGGCCTCCGAGGACCGCCTGTCGACGTTCGCGGCGGATGTGGATACGGCCTCCTACACCATCGGCCGCCGCATGCTGAACGAAGGCAACCTCCCGCCGGCGGCCTCGGTCCGCCCCGAGGAGTACGTCAACTACTTCAAGTACGCGTTCCCGCCGCCCGCGTCGACCGCGTCGCCGTTCGCCGTCGTGATGGATGCGGCGCCGTCGCCCGTCGATCCTGCCAAGCACATCCTGCGCGTCGGTGTCGCCACGAAGGCGAAGTCGGCCCAGGAGCGTCAGCCTGCGAACCTCGTGTTCCTGGTCGACGTGTCGGGCTCGATGAGCAGCGAAGACAAGCTCGGTCTCGCGAAGGCGGCGCTGAAGGTCCTCACGCAGAACCTCGCCGAGGGCGACACGGTCTCCCTCGTCACATACGCCGGCAGCACCAGCGTCATCCTGCCGCCGACCGGCATGGACAAGGAGAAGCAGATCCTCGAGGCGATCGAATCCCTCGGTGCCGGGGGCTCGACGGCGATGGGCTCGGGGCTCGATCTCGCCTACGAGCAGGCGATGAAGGGCCTGAAGCCCGGCGTCATCTCGCGCGTCATCGTCCTCTCCGACGGCGACGCGAACGTCGGCTCGCACACCTACCAGGACATGCTCACCATCATCGAGGGGCGCGCCAAGGAGGGGGTCACGCTCTCCACCGTCGGCTTCGGCATGGGGAACTACCAGGACGAGACGATGGAGCAGCTCGCCGACAAGGGGAACGGCAACAACTTCTACATCGACAACCTCGGCGCCGCGAAGAAGATCTTCCGCGACGAGCTCGGCGCCACCCTCGAGGTCGTGGCGAAGGACGCGAAGCTCCAGGTCGACTTCGACCCGGCGCTGGTCGCGCGCTACCGCCTCGTCGGCTACGAGAACCGCGACATCGCCGACCAGAACTTCCGCAACGACAAGGTCGATGCCGGCGAGATCGGCGCCGGTCACCAGGTCACGGCGCTCTACGAGATCGAGCTGACCGCCGCCGGCAAGCAGGCGAAGGCGCCCCTCGCGACCGTTCGCATCCGGCACAAGGAGCCGCGCGGCACGACGGCGACCGAGGCCGCGTTCCCGATGGTGGGCGGCCCGGCGGCGACGTTCGAGCAGGCCTCGTCGGACTTCCAGTTCGCGTTCGCGGCGGCGGCCTTCGCCGACATCCTGCGTAACGGCACGGACGCCGAGCACTGGTCGCTCGACAAGGTGAAGTCGGTCGCGGCGAAGGCCGCTGGCAACGATGCCGACAAGAAGGAGCTCGTGGCGCTGATCGGCCAGGCCCAGACGATCAAGAACCGCTCCGCCTCGCGCTAACATGCGGGCATGAAGTGGCTGTCGCTCGCTCTCGTGCTCACCGCCTGCGGTGCGGCCCCGATCAAACCCAATGACCCCGAGCTGAGCGAGACGCTGTTCTGCACGAGCGCCGCCGCCGATCCGGCGAAGAGCGCGTGTTACGTCGACCAGCCCACGTGCGAGGCCGACGTCGAGCGGAACCAGGCGGCAGGGGTGCCGAGCACGCCGTGCGTGCCGTCGTACGAGGCCTACTGCTTCCTCGTGCCGCCCGACTACGGTGACCGCTGGACGTGCGCCCCGACGTTCGCGGAGTGCCAGGCCGATCGGAAGTCGGTGAAGGGCACGCCGATGGAGGGCTGGGGCGAGTGCGAGGAGCGCGGGCTCAAGGGCCACTAGCCCGCGTGGCTAGCGGCTCCGGCGGCGGCGCGCGATGGCGATGAGGGCGCCGACGATGAGGAGCGCGTGCGCCGGGTGCGACGGGTTGCCGCCCGTCGAGCACATGTAGAGACCGCCGCGCGGCTCCTCATCGTAGTAGGCGTCGTCGCCGTAGTCGTCGCTCCAGTCTTCGCCGCCGAGGTCGTCGTCGGAGGGGACGCCGGAGAGGCACTGCTCGACCGTGCGCTCGGGCGTGCCCGTCGCACGGAGGTTGGCGATGAAGAGGTCGACGAGCGCGAGGTCGGCGGCGAGGTCCTGATCTTCCTCGTGCGCGGGGATCCAGGCGGCGAGCACGGTGCGAGCCGCCGTCAGCACCGCGAGCGCGCAGCCGTAGTCGTCGACGGCCAGCGTGGCCGCGAGCTTCAGCGCGAGGAACGTGTTGTACATGGCGTAGCGCTCGTGCATCGACGGGTACGAGAGGTACGGATCCTCGAGCGTCTGCGACGGGTCGCGATCGTAGTCGAGCGTCATCGTGTGGGTGAGGCGCTCGGTCGAGTCGGGCAGGCGGTACGAGAGCGAGAGGTCGGCGACGCGGCCCGCGCTGGTGGTGTTCGCGTCGAGGCCGATGAAGATCATGCTGCCACCGCCGCGGCGACCGCCGGTCGGGTCGGGAGCCTGGTCGGTGCGCGACGCGAGGAAGACGGCGGGGATCTTCATCTCACCCGAGGTCGGACGCGCGTCCCAGAGCGTCGAGCCGATCACGTCGGTGAAGCTCCAGCCCGGCGCGGACGCGGCGGTGAGCTCCACGTCCAGCGCGATGGGCGTGAGGAAGTACGCGAGCTCGTCGGTGAAGACCTCGGTCGCGGCCTCGGCGTCCTCGACGAAGTAGAAGTTGCCGGCGCCGCTCTCGGCGAGGCCGCGCATGAGGGCGACGTCGAAGTCGAGGCCGACGCCGACGGTCGTGAGGCCGATGCCGCGCGAGACGTAACCGAGAGCCATCTCCTTGATCGCGACCGGGTCGGTGTTGCCGGCCGTCGCGCGGCCATCGGAGAGGAAGATGACGCGGTTCTGGCGCTCGTTCGGCGGCTCGCCGAGGGCGTCGAGACCGGCGCGCAGCCCGTCGTAGATGTTGGTGGCGCCGCGTGGCTCGAGCGCGTCGACGACGGTGTGGAGGTTCGGGCGATCGAGCGTGGCCGTGAAGGGCGCGTTGACCGTCACGAGGTCGTCGAACGAGATGATGGAGAGGCGGTCCGCGTCCTCGAGCGAGTCGATGAGCGTGTGGAGGCCCGTCTTCACCTTCTCGAGGCGCATATCGGACGCCATCGAGCCGGAGTGATCGACCACCACCACGAGGTTCATCGGCAGGCGCTCGAAGTCGGACGCGCTGACGTTCGTGTTGACCGAGACCTGGAGCGCGGCCTGGTACTGACCGGTGACCCAGTCCGTGCCGACCGAGAGGCCCGCGTTCAGGCACAGGCGCGTCGTGCACGGGCCGGGCGGGGGCGGGTTCCAGTGCTCGTTGAAGAAGCCGTTCGCGTCGAGCGTGTTCGGGCCCGGGATCTCGCCGGCCTCCAGGAGGCCGCGGAACTCGCCGATGTCCTGCGCGCCGCCGAAGGTCACGCCGCCGCCGCCGTCATCCCCCGCGTCGGAGTCCGCGCTGTCGTCGCTCCCGTCCCCGCTGGGGGAGGAGTCGAGGCCACTGGAGCCACAGCCGGCGAGGGCCAGGACCAGATACGGGGTGATCGAGGGGAAGCGCATGCAGACCCACAACAGCAACGACGGTGCCAGGACAAGTGTGCGTAGCCACTGATGTTTCGTGGCATGCCGGGACCGAGACTTTCGCCGCGACCCTGAAGATCGCGACATCCGTGTCGTAGACTGCGCCCCATGCTTCGCCGCCACCTCGCGCTCGTCGCGCTGCTCGCCCTGGCCGCCTGCAAGCGGTCGGCGCCGCCGCCTCCGCCGCCCGAGGTGGGGAGCATCGGGAAGGATGCCGGGGTTGGGAGCGCGGCCCCGAAGGACGCGGAGGAGTACTCCCCGCGGTTCCTCGACCCGCTGAAGCCTGACGATCCGATCGATCCCGCGCTCACCGCGCAGGGCACGAAGTACATGGTCACAAGCGAGTCGTGGCAGGCGAGCGAGGTCGGGCGCGTGATCCTGTCCGAGGGCGGCAACGCGGTCGACGCGGCGGTGGCGGTCGCGTTCGCGCTCGCGGTCGTGCATCCGAGCGCGGGCAACATCGGCGGGGGCGGCTTCGCGATCGTGCGGACGGGACCGGGCCAGGCCGAGGCGCTCGACTTCCGCGAGACCGCACCGGCGGCGGCGACGAAGGACATGTTCCTCGGCCCCGATGGCAAGCCGACACGGGACTCGCTCGCCACGCATCGCGCGGCCGGCGTGCCGGGCTCCGTCGCGGGCCTGTGGGAGCTGCATCAGAAGTACGGGAAGCTCGAGTGGGCCGACCTCATCACGCCGGCGATCAAGTTCGCGCGTGATGGCTTTCCGATCGATGCGGGGGTCGCGAAGTCGATCAAGCGGAACGTCAAGGACCTCCTCGAGAACCAGGCGACGGGGGACATCTGGGTGCCGAAGCGGATCGCGCCGACGGAGAACACCGAGATCAGCATTCCCGATCTCGCGGCGACCCTCGAGCGCATCGCACAGGACGGCCCCAAAGGCTTTTACGAGGGGAAGACCGCGGAGCTGATCGTCGCGGAGATGAAGGCGGGCGGCGGCATCATCACCGCCGACGATCTGAAGGGCTACCAGGCGATCTGGCGCGCGCCGCTGCGCTTCTCGTATCGCGGCAACTCGATCATCTCGATGCCCCCGCCATCATCGGGCGGCGTCGTGCTCGCGCTCACCGCCGGCGTGTTCGGCCGGGCCGACATCGCGACGATGCCGTGGCACTCGGCGACCCACATCCATCGGCTCATCGAGACCTGGCGCCGCGCGTACGCCGTGCGCAACGAGGTCCTCGGTGATCCGGCGTACGTGAAGGACATGCCGCTCGCGAAGCTCCTCTCCCCGGAGTTTCACGCCGAGCTCGCGGCGCAGATCGGCGACCGGGCGACGCCGTCGAAGGACATCAAGTCGCTCGCCGAGGGCACGCACACCACGCACCTGAACGTCGTCGACGCCGCGGGCATGGCCGTCGCGCTCACGACGACCCTCAACGCCGGCTGGGGCAGCGGCATCACCGTGCGCGGCGCGGGCTTCCTGCTGAACAACGAGATGGACGACTTCACCGCCAAGCCCGGCTCGCCGAACATGTTCGGGCTCGTGCAGCTCGAGGCGAACAAGATCGAGCCCGGCAAGCGCATGCTCTCGTCGATGTCACCGACGATCGTCGAGGACAAGGACGGCAAGGTCTGGATCATGGCCGGCGCCGGCGGCGGCCCGCGCATCATCACCGCCGTGTGGCAGACGATCTCGAACGTCATCGACTACGGCCAGACGGCCGCGCTCGCCGTCGCGAACAAGCGCGTGCATCACCAGCACCTCCCGGACACGACGCGCATCGAGGAGTACGCGATCGACGAGGTCACGGCGACGCAGTTAAAAGACCGCGGCCAGAACCTCGACTTCGCCCCGACATATTTCGCCTCCATCACCGCCATCGTGCGGACGTCGACGGGCTGGGATGGCACCGCTGATCCGCGCGGCGGCGGGGCAGCGAAGGGGGATTGAGCTAAGGTCTGGCTGTGCCCATCCGCGCGAGCAGCGATAGCGGGGAGATCATCCTCGACAAGCTCCCCGTGCCGAAGGCGGGGCGGGACAGCATGCCGCGCCTGCCGACGCCGCCGCGGGGCGCGCGCGACAAGAAGCAGTACCTGATCGGCGCGGCCGCCCTCGGGCTCGTCCTCGTGGGCTTCATCGCGCGGCCGTTCCTCCTGCCCGACGGCCAGCTCGACGTGCTCGCGGCGCAGGTACAGGCCGCCAACCAGGCGCGGATCGACGCGGAGAAGAAGATCGCCGTCGCCGAAGAGAAGACCCGCGAGGCCCTGTCGGCGAAGCGCAGCGTGCAGGAGAAGCTGGCGATCGCGGAGGCGGCGCAGTCCGAGCTCGCCGACAAGGCGGCCGCGCAGGACAAGAAGCTCGCCGCCGCGAAGGCGGTGCAGGACAAGCTCGCGCCCGCGCTCGACAAGGGCACCGGCACGCTGACGATCGAGGGCGAGGAGGTTCACCTCGCCCTTGCCGACAAGCTGCTCTTCAAGCCGGCCGACGACGTCCTCACCGAGAAGGGGACCAAGATCCTCGCCAAGCTCGCGACGGTGCTGAAGACCGATCTGCGCGACCGCACGATCTGGATCCAGGGCCACACCGACGACTCGCCGGTGCCGCAGCCGCCCGCGCCCAAGCCGCCGAAGAAGGTGAAGGGCAAGCCCGTCGTCGAGGCGCCGCCCCCGGTGCCGCGCTTCAAGACGAACTGGGAGCTGTCGTCGGCGCGCGCGCTCGCGATCGTCCACTACTTCCAGGACGTCGCCAAGCTCGAGCCCACGCGGCTCGCCGCGCTCGCCTACAGCCAGTACAAGCCGGCGTCAGCGACGGTGAAGGCGCAGAACCGGCGCGTCGTGCTGGTGCTGGCACCGCGCCCCAAGACCTAGGCGACGAGCGACCAGCTGATCCAGCCAGCCCTGCGGCGAGCTCAGATCAGCGCGCCGAAGCCGGGAACGAGCTCGTTGGACCGAGGGTGGGACGCGAAGCCTTCATGCACGCCGGTGACAAACCGCTCGACGGCAGCGGGTGAGACGTCGGCGCCAGCATCGAGACTCCAATCGGAGGTCTTGATCGTCTTCCGTTTCACGCTGGCTCGCATGCCGAGCAAGATCGACACGTTCCCGGGCTCTGCCCAGCCACTCGGGACGTGAAGGAACAGCTCGTCGACGCGGCGCGTGTACGCCAGCGTGGCGCCATTCAACGGCGGTTGCCGGTGGTACCACCAGCGACGGAAGTGCTCGTGGTCGCGCGGCGAGACGATGACTTGTGGCTCGCCCGGTTCTCGCCAGATCGCGTAGCCATCCACGGGTGAACGCTTGCCATCGATCGTGAAACTAAGCACCTCGGCGACCACGTGACCGGCGACCCTGCCAAGCGCGCACACATCAGGGCGCGGTGAGCGAGTCAGCGTCTCGACCACGCCCTCCGCGAACGCGTCGCGAAGTCCGTCGATGAACGGCTCGATGGGGTGCCCCCACGACTCGACCTCCGGCGCGGCGATCGCGATCTGTCCATCGGAAATCTCGAACTGCACGGTGACGCGTCCCAGCAGCGGCCCCGGCATGACGCATGGTTCGCGCGTGATGAGCAGGATGTGGAGCTCGTCGCTCGCGATCGTGCAGATCGCAGCGAGTGGCAACGCGAGCCTGGCGACATGGATCTGCGCGGAATCGAGTGCGGTGAGCAGGTGCGAGAACGGCACGGCCTTGCGCAGGAGCTCGGCGTCCCAGTGAGGTACGGCCACGAGTCCATCGTCCGTGCTGGCGACACTGAGTGATTGCGCGTACGTAAAATCCGGATCATCGGCAGACTCCGAGTCGAGCGGCCATGGCCGGCGACCAGATGCTATGCGTCCGAGTGCCTGCACGAGCTCGACGCCAGTCCTGTAGCCGGTCGGATACATCAGCTCGATCCTGGCCGGGACTTCGTTAGAGCTGCTTCTCGACGAACTGCACGAGATCCGCGTCCACGGCCTCGCCGAGCGTATCGGCGCGACCAGCCGACACGGCGGCGCCCTGGCGCGCGAACACGAGGATCGGAATGGAGTCGAGCTCCTTCGCGGAGCGCAGGTCGCGCACGACGTCGTTGACGCCCTCGGACATGAGATCGAGCAGGATGGCGCGGGGACGGAGGGCGCGGGCGAGTCGCGAGAGCTGGACGAGCGAGCGCGTCATCGACACGACGGTGTAGCCGCGCTCGGAGAGGAGCATGTCGAGCTGCTGGAGGCGGGCGCGATCCTGCTCCACGATGAGCACGACGCCTCGATCATCGTCGTCGCGCGCGGCGGGCGGCGGCAGGGTGCCGGGAGAGCTGGCCGCGCGCACCGCCTCGCCCGAGTCTCGCGCCCGGTAGACGGCGAGGGCGACCTTGTTGAGCAGGTCGTCGACGTTGAACGGCTTGTAGACGACCTCGGCGGCCCCGAGCGTGGCGAGGTTCACTTCGAGCCCGTGCACGGCGGTCATGAGGAGGACGGGCAGGGTCGCGTGGGCCGGCTCGGCGCGGAGGGCCTGCAGGAACTGGCGGCCGTTCATGCCCGGCATCATGAGATCGAGCAGCACCGCGTCGGGGCGGGCCTCGCGCACGCGGACGAGCGCATCCTCACCGTCGATGGCGAGATCGACCACATAGCCTTCGTCGAGGAGCACCTGACCAAGGGTCTCGCGCACCATCGGGTCGTCGTCGACGACGAGCACGCGCCCTTCCTTCATCGCGTGTCGCACTGTACCATCGCGGACCGATGTCGACGTCGTCGGCAGTGCCGCCGCTGGCCCGGGCGTTCGAGGCACTGAAGCCCAGGGTCCTGCAGCGGTTGCTCGAGCGCAAAGGCTCGATCGATCCCTCGCTGGGTCGGCTCGACGAGCAGAATGCGCGCGCGCAAGTGGGCGCCGTGCTCGACCACATCGGCAACTTCATCGCCACCGGCGACCTGGGACTGCACCGCGCCTTCCTCCACACCTTCCTCGCGATGCGCGCCGCCGAGGCCCAGTCCCCGGCCGCCGTGCTCGCGATGCTCGTCGCCATCGGCGATACCGCGGCCCGGGTGGCGCAGGAAGCCAGCGGCGGGACGGCCGAGGACATGGACCTGACGCTGCTCCTCACGCGGGTGACCGCGAGCACGGCGCGCGCCGTGAACGATCTGATCGCGGAGGAGCTCGACCGCCGCGTGGTGAGCGTGGCCGAGATGCGCCGGCGGAGCATGAAGTCATGAGCACCCGGCAGACCGGCGCGGTGCCAACGGTCACGCCCCTGCGCATCGCGGGCGATACGCACGTCGGCAAGGTGCGCGAGAACAACGAGGACTCGCTCGTCGTGGATCCGGCCATCGGGCTGCTCGCCGTGTTCGACGGCATGGGCGGTGCGAACGCGGGTGACATCGCCTCGCAGACCGCACGCGACTTCGTGCGGACCTTCGTCACCGCGCGCCGCGGCACCCTCGCCCCCAAGCCGCTCCTCGAGGGCGCGATCCTCGGCGCCTGCGCGGCCGTGTACGAGGCGGGGATGCGGCAGAAGGAGCTGCACGGCATGGGCACGACGGCCGTCGCGTGCCTCGTCGTCGATTCGAAGCACGTGGTGATAGGTCACGTCGGCGACAGCCGCGCCTATCTGCTCCGCGGAGGCCGCCTGCAGGCCCTGACGAAGGACCACACCATCGTCGAGGAGCTGGTGCAGCGCGGCCTCCTCAATGCCGAGGAAGCCGAGCGGCATCCGTACAAGAACATCCTGTCGCGCAACCTGGGCTCGCGGCCCGACACGCGGGTCGACCTGCTCGAGCTCACCCTGGAGGCCGGCGATCGCCTGCTGCTGTGCTCCGACGGCCTCTATGGCTACGCCTCGGCGGAGGCCATCCAGTACATCCTCGGCTCGGGCGATGCGCCGGAGCACGTCGCGCGGGACCTGATCGAGCTCGCGCTGCGGGGCGGCGGCGGCGACAACGTGACGACGATCATCGTCGAGGCGGCGGCCCCGGCCCGCACGTCGACGCAGGTGGTGCGGACGTCGGGCGCGACGGCGTGGTGGCAGATGCGCGGCCGCTTCATGCAGGCGGCGAAGGAGCGCGGCCTCGCCGGCAATCCGATCGTGCGTGGCCTGCCCCCCGACGAGGCGCTCGAGCTGGTGGGGTCGAGCCTGTGTCAGGCGGTGTTCCACGATCTCGAGAAGTCGACGGGCGTGAACGTCTGGACCTTCGCGCAGAACCTCGCCGGGGGCTGGTTCGAGCAGGGCGGCGACTGGGGCTCGGTGCGCGGGATGATCGATATCCTCGGCATGAGCGCGCGCACCGTCGTCGAGGAGATCCGCGTCCAGGACGCGAGCCTCGGGTTCCTTCTCGATGTGGCCGTCAGCCGGGCGCTCGTGGTCGCGGAGCTCGCGCTCGGTGGCCTGCTCGCGGAGCGGCTGCGCAAGATGGACACGGATCTCATCGAGATCTCGACCGCGCTGCACGAGACGCTCGACGGTGGGATGACCGCCGGCAGCGGCGCCGCAGGGCGGCGCGGTGAGATCGATGCCCCGGCAGCGAGCGACTCGCAGGACGGCGAGGGCGGTGGCCAGTTCGTCGACCGCGCGACCATCCCGTTCATGCGCCTCGAGCGGGCGGTCACGTCGTCCGATGTGTCCGTGGACCTGCTTGATGCGATCAAGAAGACGATCACCATCGCGAGTGCCCGCCTCCCGCCCCGGGGCAGCGACCTCGTGAAGCAGATCCTCGGCTCGGTCGAGTCCATCGCCACCGAGGGCAGCGGCAACTTCGCGACGGCGGTGCTCGCCGCGCGCGAGCTCTACGGCACCCGGTCCGTCGACGAGTCCGGCGTGATGCCGTTGTTCGATGCCCTCGAGCAGGCGCGCGTGCTCGTCGCGTCGTCGGTGCAGCAGATCCAGACCACCGACGCGAACCGCGCGCGGTGCCTGCGGGCGGTGTCGTCCGCTCACCAGCGCCTCGTCGGCGCCACCACCGGCCTCGTGCTCGAGGCGGTCGCGCCGATCAGCGAGAAGCTGCGCGAGGCGCAGGCCGTGACGTCGGAGCTCCGGTCGCAGGTGGCCACCGCCGAGCGTCGCCGCGCCGACCTCGAGCGCCGCTTCGCGACCACGATCGATCCGAGCGCGCCGTGGGGTTCGCGCGGGAGCACGGAGTGGTGAGGCATGGCTGACTATTCGACCGAGGGCGAGCTGACCGAGTCCGTCCGCGTCCTGCGCGACGAGGTCCTCGATACCGTCGAGCATGGTGATCGCGATCCGCCGGGGGCCGAGGTCTTCGACGCCTTGCTCCGGGCCCTGTCCATCGGCGGTGAGTCGGTGCCGGGGCTCGACCTCGCTTTGCACGACGCTGTCTCGCGACGCCTCGCGTGGGGCGACACGGAGGAGGCGCTCCTCGCCGACGCCGAGCTCGTGTTCGATCGCCTGATGATCGCGGTCGAGCGCGCCTTCCGCGACCCGACGGATCAGATGGTGGTGGTCGAGGCCGCGACCCTGGTGGCGGTCACGGTCGCCCGGGTGGTGTCGCTGGCCGCCGTGGCCCGCGCGTCGCGGGATCGGGCCGCGCGGCTTCGTGAAGAGCTCGCGCAGCGCCAGCTCCATGACGTGCTGGGCAAGCAGAAGCAGGTCATCAGTCGCCTCGAGACGGACACGGATTTCAGCGACCTGTCGGACGATCAGGGCTGAAGCTCGGGCAGCCCGGCCGTCACGGCGTCGAGGAGGGCATCGAGGCCCGCGTCGCGATCGACGTAGCGATGCACGAGCTCCGGCGACGGATTCTGACCCCGTCCGCGGGCGATCCGACGCGCGTCCGGCTGGGTGCCCTGGACCGCCGTCATGATGGCAACCAGGCGCGAATCGCTCGCGTCGAGCTCCGCGATCACGGCGTCGAGCTTGATCGACTCGATCGCTTCCTTCACGCTGTCGTCGTCGGTGGCGAACAGCACGTCCCAGCCGCTCGTGACGTAGAGGGCCATCGCGCTGCGCTGCCGATGCCCGTCGCCGACCACGAGCACGCGCAGCCGCTGGGCAGCCTTCGTCGGGGTGATGCCAGCGCGGGCGGCGGTCGCGACGAGGGCCTGCCACTCGGGCGGCGGGGCGATCAGGAGCACTCCGAGCGACCAGCCCGTCTTCTCGTTGGCCTCGCGCACGACATCCCCGATGACCTCGAGCGCGGTGCCGGTACCGGGATCGACGAGGGCGACCGAGAGCCGCGTGCCGAGGGCAAACCAGGCGGCGGTATCGAGGCACAGCCCTACGGTGCTGACGTCTCGGGTGCGACACACTGCCATGTCGCCGCCCAGCAGCGGGACGGCCGTGGCTGCGAGGTCGATCCGGTACCGTGGCGCTCGTCGAGACACTCAACCCAGCATCTTGCCACGGTGCCCCGCCCCGCGCGACGCTCCCATGTATGAGAGCGGCCGCGTGCGTCGTCGCAATTGTCCTCGCGGTAGGTCCCGGGCCGGCGGCCGCCCAGCGGCTCGACGGGACCGGATGGAACCGCTTCCCGGTTCGAACCACGAAGCACTCGCGCGACATCGTCGTCGAGATCCCCGGGGAGCGCTGCGCGGCGAACAAGATCGCCATCGCGAGCCTCGCCGGCGCGACCCTGCTCGCGGGGGTGTTCGGCCTCTACTACCACCTCGACTCGCGGGACCTCGCGGCGCAGGTGAGTGCCGATACCCCCACGGCCACGATCTGGACGCCCGAGCGGCAGGGGCTCGTCGAGGACACGGACCGGTCGCGCACGCTCGCCATCGCCGGCTACACGGCGGGAAGTGCGCTCGCCATCGGGCTGATCGTCTTCTACATCGCGACGAACCCGCCATCGGAGGAGCGCGTGATCACGACGACGGCCATGCGGCCGATCGTGCAACCCGTGCCGGGCGGCGCTAGCCTCGGCGCCGCGTGGAGCTTCTGATGCGTGCGTGGCTGCTGATCGCGCTGGCTGGATGCAGCGTGGACATCGCCTCGGGCGCCTACCTGTGCGGGCCCGAACAGCTGTGTCCCGAGAACCTCGTCTGCAACGGACCCGACAACCGGTGTGTGATCCCGAGCGTGCGCGAAGACTTTCGCTGCCTGCTGGGCAGTCCGCCGGAGGATCCCTCGGCCGATGATCAGGCGAGCACCGGGCAGATGCTCCCTGCGCTCGACTGCGTCTCCGCGTCCGTCGAGCGCGAGAACTGCCTCGACCTGGGCGATGCGGTCGACTGGTACCAGCTCGACACGCCCGCCGAGTGCAACGCCGTCGCGATCGAGGCCCGCGTCGAGTATCCGATCGCGTTCCAGCCGGTCGGGATCCGCTTCTCCGACGACGGCGGCATGGGGACGCCCATGGAGACGGAGTGCGAGGACCTCTCCAGCGTGGCGGGCGGGAACGTGGTCTCGTGCCTCGAGATCACCGTCCAGCCCGGCCGGCGCTATGCGATCGGCTTCGAGCGCATGGGGGGCGATTGCGACGGCGGCTGCCCCTACAACCGCTACTACTTCAATCTCCGCCTCAAAACACCTTAGTGCAGCTCACCTGGACGTGGCTGGCGGTCCCGTGGTTCCTGTGCGCGCTCGTGCTCGTCGCGGCCACACTCTCGGCCACGCTCGTCCGCGGCGATCGCGTCCTTCGCATCGGCACCGTCGGTGCTGGCATCGGCACGATGCCGTGGGCCGTGTGCTCCGGGCTCGCGGCGTGCTCGCCCGATGCGGCGCAAGCGACCCTGTTACTTCGGCTCGGTAACGGCCCCGTCGCCCTCGTCGGTCCAGGTCTCTTGCTCGTGCTGCTGGGAGTCGCCGGCCAGCTCGAGCGGCACCGCTGGCTCGCCCGGATCGCCGGCGCCGTCGGCGTGACGCTCACCGCGCTCTGCTGGCTGACGCCGTGGACGGTCGATGGGGTCCACGAGCTCTCGTCGGGCATCTACTACCCCGACGCGGCGCCGCTCACCGCGTTTCACTTCTCGCAGCTCGCGATCTGGATGGGCATCGGGCTCTTCATCGCGCGACGCTCGGTGCTCGGCGGGGGAGAGCGGAGGCGCCTCGTACGGATGTTCGTCGGCGTGCTCGCGCTCGGCGCTGTCGGCATCACGGACATGCTGCTCGTTTACGACATCGCCGGTAGCTATCCCATCGCGTGGCTGCCCGCGATGCTCGCGGCGGGCACGGCCATGTACTACGTGCTGCGGACGGATCTGCTGCGTCCGCAGGGCTTCGATCGCTTCGCGGCGATCGAGGTCCTCGGCTTCGTCACCGCGATCGTGATCGTGTCGATCATCGTGTGGGCGCTACCGGGCGCCGAGCCCGTGATGTACGCGTTGATCGCGGGGCTCGTCTGGCTCGGCGCGATCGTGGTGACCTGGATCGTACGGGGTGATGACGTGGCGCCGGTCGCGCAGGAGGCGGCCCTGGGCGACCTCATCGCGAGCCTCGGGGACGTGGAGACCGAACCGGCCGTGGCCGATGCCCTCACGGTCCTCTGGCGCGGGCTCGGCATCGAGGTGCGCGCGACCTGGGTCGTGACCGGCGCAGGCGAGCTGACGGAGGTCCACACGGGGGCGCGCCGCACGTGGGATCCCGAGCTCGCGGTCTGGCTCGCCGCGCGGGGGGAGGTCCTCGCCGCCGGTGACCTCGGCACGATGCGCCTCGGCAAGCTGCGCGTGAAGATCGAGGCGCTGCTGGGACCAGCGGCGCTCGTGGTGCCCCTCGTCGATCGCGACACGCTCGTGGGGCTCGTCGAGGCGGATCGCGCGAGCGCGCTGCGCGAGGACGAGCGGGGGCTGGTCTCGGAGTCGGCGCGCGCCGCGGCGCGGGCGTTCACCTACGTGTCCCTGTCGCGGGCGGCGGCGAAGGAGCGCGAGACCGCGCGCGAGGTCGAGATCGCGGAGGCGATGCGGCTCCAGGCGTCGGCGAGTCGCGACGACGAGCTCGGCCGCTGGATCGTCGCCGCCGAATACCGCACGGCGGCGCACACGACCGGCGCGGGCTGGTCGACGATGCTGCTCCCCGACGGCCGCCTCGCGGTGCTCGTGACCGAGGCGCAGGCCCACGGCGTCGCGGCGGCCCTCGCCACGGCGGCGGTCACGGGAGCGTTCGCGGCGGCGGTGACCACCCCCGATCCCCTCGGCCTCGACGAGGTCTTGACGTCTCTCCGCGCGAGCGTCGACGGTGTGATGCGAGGGGGCGAGCCGGTGGCGGCGTTCGTGGCCCTCGTCGATGCCGAGGCGAAGACGGTCACGTGGGCCACGGCGGGCCATCCCGGTGGGGCCGTCGTCGGGCCCATCGCGGACCTCGGCGCGGTGCCGCTCGCATCCTCGCAAGGCACGCCGCCGAAGGTGACCCTCCTCGGCGGCGGCGGCGATCGGTTGGGCGCCAGCCTCGTCACGGCCACCCGCGGGCAGGTCGCCTTCCCTCCCGACATGCTGCTCGTGATCGCGTCGAGCGCGGTGCGCGGCGAGGACGAGCAGATCTGGGAGAGGGCGCTGCGCGAACGTTCACCCGCCGGCATCCGCCTGGCCAGCTCGCTCGTCGATCTCGCCAACCGGCGCGGCACGCAAGCGGAGGATCTGCTCGCGGTGGTCGTGCGGCAGCGGTAACGTGACCGCAAGGGGGACTCATGTCCAAAGCGGCGGAGCAGGCGAAGCGCTCCATACTGGCGTTCTTGCGAGGCAACAAGGACGAGCCATCACGGTTGTGGCTCGCGGCGGCGGCTCTCGTGCTCGCGATGATCTCGCTGCGCTCGTGCACCACCGTCGAGGCGGGCATGGTGGCGGTGCGCATCAACAACATCACCGGGAGCACCGAGGTCATCACGCAACCGGGGCTCGTCATGGAGCTGCCGTTCGGCATCCATGACATCTACATGCTCGACGCGAGCCCTCAGACGTTCCACCTCCGCGGCACGACCACGAAGAGCCCGCTCGAGGCCCGCGAGCTGACTGTCCGTGCGTCAGACGGTTCGCAGTTCGCGTTCAACGACACCACGTTGCTCTTCCGCGCCATCCCCACGAAGGCCGACGAGACGCTGCGCGACTCGGGCCTCGGGCACGCCTACTACGAGTGGATGGTGCCGTACGCTCGCTCGATCCTGCGCGACGAGTTCGGTCGCGAGTCGACCATCAGCGTCTCGAACCCGACGAGCTTTGGCGAGGCCGAGAAGCGCGCGAAGGACCGGCTCAACAAGCTCCTCGGTGCGTTTGGCATCGAGGTCACGAGCATCGTGACGCCGCGCCCCCGCTTCTCGAAGGAGTACGAGGACCTCATCGAGTCGCGTAACCAGACGGAGAACCAGCTCGCCGTCATCGACTCCGAGCTGGCGCGCGCCAAGACCGAGCGCGATCGCAAGCTCGCCGAGGTGGAGCGCGACCAGAACAAGATCGTGCAGACGAAGCGCGCGGACCTCGAGTCCCAGCTCGCCACGGCGGTCACGGCCCAGACGGAGACGCACCGCGAGGTCGATGGCTACAAGATCCAGAAGCAGGGTGCCGGTCAGGCCGCTCGCTCGGCCGCGCGCAGCACGTCCGACGAGCTCAAGGGCCAGCTCGACGCCCAGTACCTCACGCGCAAGGCCGAGATCGATGCCTTCCGCAACCAGCCCATCGAGCGCGTGATGCAGCGCCTCGGCGAGAAGCTCGAGGGCGTCACGATCCAGATCCAGCCGTATCGCAATGATGGCTCACCCCAGCGGGTGCAGGTCGAGAACATCGTCGGAGGTGCGCGATGAAGGCGCTCATCACTCTCTCGAAGGTCGTCGTCATCGGCGCGATCCTGCTGTGGGTCGTCTCCGCGATCTTCACCACGACCATCGCCCCCAACGAGGTCGGCGTGCGCACGAGCGCGATGAGCGGCGTGCTGGAAGAGGACCTCGGTCCGGGCTGGCACTCGAGCTTCCCCGGCATCCACAAGGTCACGCGCCTGCCGAGCAGCTACTTCATGCTCGACTACACGAACGACGATCAGTCGCCGCTCGCGCCGCTGGTCGTGCGTACCAAGGACAACAACACCGTCGAGATCGAGGTCTCGGTGCCCGTACGCATCAAGCCCGGTCACGCGCACAAGGTGGTGGAGGTCGGCAATCACGCCAAGGACGGCGACGGTCGCTATCGCTACCAGCGCCTCGCCGAGGAGAACGTGACCAGCGTGCTCCGCGAGGAGATGGCGTCGCTCGACTCCGTCGGCTTCTACTCGACGGATCGTCGCCTCGCCGCGAGCGCCAAGGCGCTCGAGATGCTGAACAAGCAGCTCGCGCCGATGGATCTCGAAGCGGAGGCCGTCCTCGTGCGCTCGGTGTCGTTCCGCGCCGAGTACGAGAAGCAGCTCCAGCAGATCCAGCTCAACGAGCAGAACAAGCTGCTCGACGCGGCGTCGCAGAAGCTCGCCGGGGTGCAGCAGAGCCTCGACAACTATCACCAGGGCACGCTCGCGCAGGTCTCCGCACGCACGCAGGACTGGGTGAAGCGGCGGGCCGAGCTCGAGCGCGCGTATCAGGTAGGCCTCCTCGCCCTCGAGGACGCCACGCCGGGGGCCGCGCGCGCCAAGCTCGCCGCGCTGCCCGCCGCGGAGGTCGAGGCCCTGCGCACGCAGGCCGCCGGCATCTTCGGCGTCGATGTCACGTCGGTCTCCGACGCCTATCTCATCGGCATCAACAACATCCAAGCCGAGACCCTCGAGTACAAGCAGCGCGTCATGTCGTCGGCCGATGCGATCGAAGAGCGCCTCAAGGCCGAAGGCGAGGCGATGGTGGCGCAGGTCCAGGGCGAGTACGAGAACCGGCTCAACGGCCTGCTCGGCACGCCCGCCGGTCGCGCCTACGTCGCCTACGAGGCGGCGGCCAACGTGAAGTTCGCCGACACGCTGACCTTCTCGTCGGCGGACGGCCTGCCCACCGTCCTTCGCTTGCGTCAGTTCGCCGAGCAGTTCATGGGCGGTCGCTAGCGATGAGACGATCGAGCGCCGGCGCGATGCCGGCGGCGATCGTCGAGATGACCATGAGCTCGTCCGAGGCGAAGGTCATGCCCGAGGTCTTGCGGAGCGCCAGGACCGCACGCGCCGGCGCCCGGCCGATCGGCTGGATGATGGTGCTGCCCAGCGCCTTGCTGCGCCCGCTCCCCGCGACGTCGAGCACGAGCTCCTCGACCTGCGGCGATGACCGACCGGTGATCGACGTGGCCGTGCGGCGTGGCCAATCGATCCACACGCACGTTGCATCGGTGACACGGAGCAGCAGCTTCGCCGCGCGCTGGAGCGACGCGGCCGCGCGGACGAGCGAGGTCTCGGCGGCGAGGGACCGCGCGAGGTGCGCGAGGTCGAACATCGACGGCAGGTGAGGCGGCGGGATTGCCGCCCCGGGACGGGGGGGAGTGACGGACGGGTTGCTGCGCAGGACGCCGGGCCGGGCCGGGCCGTAGGCGGGGCTGTTCGAGGTCGTGCCCTCCGCGAACTCCGCCGGTGGCGTCGGAAGGGAGCCCC